>JAIXTH010000265.1 GCA_027484265.1 Alphaproteobacteria bacterium | reverse complement strand
GCGCACCGGCCCGTGCACCCCATGGCACACCCGCTGCTGAGGCTCCGGGGCAACCCGGGCCAGCGGCGATCACCGCAAAGGCGGCTCAGCCGACCCAGCCGGTGTCAAGCAACCAGGGCGCCGTCCAGCAGGACAGCGGGCCTGCGGGCGAGCCCGGCCGCGACCGGTTGAAACTGCGCGGGCTGATGGATGGCGCCGAAGAGCCGCTGGAGCCGGAAGCCGGGCCAGAAGCGGGCGTGGACACAGGACTGGCGACGGGACTGGAGACGGGGCCGGAGACAGGGCCGGAGACGGGGCGCGTGGACCTGCGAGCCGCTGCGTCTCCTGCCGAACGGCCCCGGCCCGAACCCGGCCGGCCGGCACTTGCACCGGGCGCAGGCGAGCCCGCCACCGACCCCTATGCCGGGATCGACTTTTCCCGGCCCGGCGGCAGCGGCCCGGCCACAGGAGGCGCCTGGCGCTGGCGCGATGTTCTCAGCTCGATCGACGATGCCGCGGACCGCAAGGCCGCAGCACCGGCCGAGACTGCCTCCGCTGTCCCTGCGGACCAGCCCGCCACGGAGGCCGGCTCTCTCCGCGAGCTGGTGGTCGAGCTGCGACTGGCGAAGGAGCTGCCCGACAGCCTGGATGACCGGCTGAAGGTGCTGGCAGCGCGGGGCAAGGAGCGCTCGCGTCTGGAAGTCAGCGGGCTGGTGCCCGATGCGGTGCGCCTGCTGCGCAACCGGATGCGGCGCGATCCGGGTCTGCGGACCCGGCTGGTACGGTTTGTGGAAGCGCGCCGCGAAGGCGCGATGCGCGGGCGGCTGGTGTCAGACGAGCTGCGCCTTTACCTCGTGGCCGACGCGGCGCTCGACGGCTGACGGCGACCGGTGGCGGCCGGTCAAGGCCGCGCGCATCGGGTGGATCGCTGGACCGCGCGGCTCCCGCCGCGCATCGCCCCCACCATGGGCGCGGCAGGAGCCGCGCGGTCCAGCGGGGCGGAGTCGGACAACAGGTCTGCGCGGCGGTAGGGCACGCACGTCCGGGCGCGCGGACCGGGCAATCATCCCGTCCAGTCAGCAGCCCGGGCGCACTCAGGCCCGCAGCGAGGCGATGGCGATCGCATGTTCGATCCGGGCGATGTCCTGCATCACCGCATCCAGCGCCGCCTCGATCTGCGCACTCCACAGCCGGCGCATGTCGCGCGACAGGGCCGCGCCCTTCGCGGCCTCTTCGGCACCTTCGCAGATACGGGCCAGCTCCCAGGCGCCGATGCCGCGCGCCGAGCCCTTGATGGTGTGCGCCGCCACCAGCCAGTCGGCGGTCTCGTGCGACGGGTCGAGCAGGCGCACCCACATCGAGGCCTGCTCGCGCACCAGCCCCAGCACCTCGACCTGCAGGTCGCGGTCGCCGGATGTCATGCGGTCGAGGTGGGCCCGGTCGATCACCGGGCCTTGTTCATGCAGGGGCGTGTCGGGGCTGTCGGTCATGGTGACGGATTGGCGTGCGCCGGTTAACGTGTGCTGAAGTCCCGTGCAGGCGCCTGTGGACGGTCGCCTGCTGCGGTCCGGCGATGCACCGCGGCAGCGTCCGCGCCTTGATTCAGCGCCCTGCTTCCCGCACAAGGCACACAGGTGGCGGCAGGCGGCACGCGACTCGGGCCTGTGCCCCGCGACGGCCTGCTGCGGTGCGATAGCGCAGGGGCTGCGACGTGGCGGACGGCAACCAGATCATCACCCAGCAGACCGAGGGCGGCCTTCTGCCCGGCGAGACCGCCGAGCGTCCGTTCTCGATCAATTTCGGGCCCCAGCATCCGGCCGCCCACGGCGTGCTGCGGCTGGTGCTCGACCTGGATGGCGAGATCGTCGAGCGGGTCGACCCGCATGTGGGCCTCCTGCACCGCGGCACCGAAAAGCTGATCGAATACAAGACCTATCTGCAGGGCCTGCCCTATTTCGACCGGCTGGATTATGTGGCGCCGATGAACCAGGAACACGCCTGGTGCCTGGCGATCGAGCGGCTGGCCGGGATCGAGGTGCCGCGCCGGGCGCAGTTCATCCGGGTGATCTTCTCCGAGATCGGCCGCATCCTCTCGCACATGCTGAACGTCACCACCCAGGCGATGGACGTGGGCGCGCTGACCCCGCCTCTGTGGGGCTTTGAAGAGCGCGAGAAGCTGATGGTGTTCTATGAGCGTGCCTCGGGCAGCCGGATGCACGCCGCCTATTTCCGGCCCGGCGGGGTCCACCAGGACCTGCCCGAGAAGCTGGTGCAGGACATCTATGACTGGTGCGACCCGTTCCTGACCATCTGCGACGAGATCGAGACCCTCCTCACCGAGAACCGGATCTTCAAGCAGCGCAACGTCGACATCGGTGTGGTGGACAAGAAGACCATCCTCGACTGGGGCTTCTCGGGCGTGATGGTGCGCGGCAGCGGCATCCCCTGGGACCTGCGCCGCAGCCAGCCCTACGAGACCTATTCCGAGCTCAAGTTCCAGGTGCCGGTGGGCAGGAACGGCGACTGCTATGACCGGTATCTGTGCCGGATGGACGAGATGCGCGAGAGCGCCAGGATCATCAAGCAGGCCATCGAACTGATGCAGCCGGGCCCGGTGCTGCCCGAGCGCTCGAAGTTCGCCCCGCCCCGCCGTGCCGAGATGAAGGGCTCGATGGAAGCCCTGATCCACCACTTCAAGCTCTATACCGAGGGCTTCCATGTGCCGGCGGGCGAGGCCTATGCCTGTGTGGAGGCGCCCAAGGGCGAGTTCGGGGTGTATCTGGTGTCCGACGGCACCAACAAGCCCTGGCGCGCCAAGATCCGCGCCCCCGGCTTCCCCCACCTCCAGGCCATGGACCACCTCAACCGCGGCCACCAGCTGGCCGACGTGTCCGCCATCCTCGGGTCACTCGACATCGTGTTCGGCGAAATCGACCGGTAGGTGTGACCGCGGGTCACCGGTCCGGTATCGCCCTGTCGCAGCCCCTTCCAGGAATTCGGTGTGATGCCTGACACTGCCCCGATGCTGAAGCTGCTGGCGAGCCCGCAGTTTGGCTGGGGCGCGCTGTTTGCCGCCTTAATCGCTGGGGCCTTGATTGACTGGCTGGCGTCCGCGCGGGGCAGCGCAACAGCCTCCATGGGCCGTCGTCTGGCTCTGAGTGCCGGCATGCTGGGGATCGGCGCAGCCCTGCTCGCGCTGATGCTGACCCGGGACGCCGCTCAGCTGCCCGCGACGGGGGCAGTGGCGCTGCTGGCGGGGGCCGGGCTAATCGATCATGCTGTCCTCATCATGGTGGCTCTGGCCTATCTTGGTTTCCAGCATCCGGCCCTGTACCGGGTCCTGTGGTGGGTCTGGTGCGGCGGCACCGGGCTTGCGCTGGTCTGCCTGATGCTCGGCTGGAGCTTTGGGAGCGATCTGCCGGGTGGACGCATTCTCGTGGCGGTGCTGAGCCTGTGCCAGGGTGGCGTGATCCTTCTGCGCTGGACGCGGGGCCAGAGCCATGGCAGCAGCCGTGCGCTGTCACAGATCCGGGCATGGCTTGGCGCGACAGATCCCAGCCGTCAGGCGATCGACAGAGGCCCCCTTGAAGGGCAAGGCGCAGGACCGCTGCCGCAAGACCGGCCGATCCCGTCCTGGCAGACACGGACAGCCTGTGCATGCCTTGCCGGTGCAGCCCTGCTCGTGCTGCTGCAGGCACCCGGAAGCGCGCTCCTGGGCTGGAGCGTTACCCAGAGCCTGCTTGTGATCGCCACCGGGCTGGTGGTGGCCGGACTGCTGGTGCGGGCCCTGGCGGGCCTCCAGATCGAGCTGTTCACGGCGTTTCCGTTCACGGTGCTGGCGCAGGCGTTGCTGTTGGTGGTGTCTGGCCTTGCCAGCCTGGGTGAACTGGCTGGTCTGGTTCTGGCTGCGCCTAGCGCGGGGCCGACGCTTCTGTTCGCCGCCGTTGGGATCGTGCTGTACGCGATCGCAGTGGCCGCATCAGTCTGGCAGGCACGCCGGCGTGGCAAGGCCTGATCGGTCGAAATTGATCGCGGCTGATACCACTGAACCCGGTCGCTGCGTCAGCTTTGGATTGACACATGCAGGCTTCGCCCGCACGAATGCCTGATGCCCGCTCCTGACCGCACAGTGCCAGACCGTCTCCGCACCTTCTGGGACGATTTCGATTCCCTGGCCGTGCTGCCGCGGCCCCGCCTGGCTGTGCTGAGCTTGCTCCTGTTGATGCCGCTGGCCTTTGGCATCGCCGCTCTGGGCGCGCTCTGGCTGGGCATGGAGGGTGCCGGACTGCTGGCCCAGGCGCTGCCCCATGGCGCGCTGTCGGGGCGCGTTCTGGGTCTTGCAACGCTGCCGAGCTGGGAGCGGGTGGTGAGCACGGTACTGGCTGCGTTCCCGATGCTCATCCTCGCGCGTGTTTCGGTGGAAGTCCCCGCGATTGCCCGCTGGATTGGCGGCGCGCACCGGGAAACCCTGCCCGAAACCCGCCGCCCTGACTGACCTCAACCGATCGTCTCGCTCTAGCGCCGGCGCCGCGCCCTGAAGAAGCTGCGCAGCAGGTCGGCGGCCTCATCCGCGAGGATGCCGCCGGTCACGTCGGGGCGCCAGTGGCAGGTGGGCTGGTCGAAGAAGCGGGCGCCGTGGGAGATGCCCCCGCCTTTGGGGTCGCTGGCGCCATAGACCAGGCGGCGGATGCGGGCGTGGCTGATGGCGCCGGCACACATGGTGCAGGGCTCGAGCGTCACATAGAGCGCAAGGTCCGGCTTGAGCCGGTAATTGCCGAGCGCGGCGGCCGCCTGGCGCAGGGCCAGGATCTCGGCGTGGGCGGTGGGGTCCTGCAGGCCGATCGGGCCATTATGGGCGCGCGCCAGCACCGTGCCAGTCGCCATCTCCACCACCAGCGCGCCGATCGGGGCCTCCCCCACGCCGGCCGCTGCCCGCGCCTCGTCCAGCGCCAGGCGCATGAAGGCGGTATCGGTGGCCAGCTGGTCGGCAGGAGCGGCAGTCATGGGCCTGTCCTGCTTGGTTCGGGCGCCAGGTGCAAGATGGCAGGTGTCTGCCCCGCAGCACGGCCGCCCGCTGGGCGGCGGGCGCAAAGTCCCGCTGGAGCGCGCGGCCTCGCCGCGCATCGCCCCCACCATGGGCCAGTCCGGAAGATCGCGAAGAACGGAGAGAGGTCCTCCGCCCGCCCTTTTCCCCGGTGCACCCGCCGCTGCCAGCGTGGATCGCAGCCGTGCCGTCCGGTTTCAAGGACGCATCTTCGATGCGCCGCAAGCGGTGCTTCGCATCCTTGAGACCGGCCG
>JAIXTH010000026.1 GCA_027484265.1 Alphaproteobacteria bacterium | reverse complement strand
TCGATGTCCCAAAGGTCGCCGGCGTCGATCTTCTCCTGAAGGGCGGTCATCTCCTCCATCAGCTCGTCGGTGTAGTTCTCGGCCATCTGCATCGAGACCGCATTGAACCGGTCCAGCAGCTGCTTTTCCGGGCACTGGGCGATCACGTTTTCCCAGACTGTCTTGTCGGCATCCAGCTCGGGCTCCTGGGCCAGATAGCCCATCTTGGTGCCGGCCGCCGCCTTGGCCTCGCCCGAGAAGTCGGTGTCGAGCCCGGCCATGATCTTCAGGAGGGTCGACTTGCCCGAGCCGTTCACACCCACCACGCCGATCTTGGCGTCGGGATAGAAGGACAGCCAGATGTTCTCGAACACCTTCTTGCCGCCGGGATAGGCCTTGGTCAGGCCCTGCATGGAGAAGATGTACTGATGTGCCATGGAACGGGTGCCTCGGGGCTTGCGATCGGTTGGGAAAGACGGCGCTGCCCATAGCTGCACCGGCGCATTTGGGGAAGGCGGGCAGCTGCCTGCCCCCTCCGGCCCCGGCCTGTCACGGCGGCGGCAGGGCGCCCGCTTTGGGCCTTGCCCAGTACATCACCCCGGCAAACAGGACCATCGTCAGGATGAGATCGCCAAACGTGGTGTACCACAGCCAGGTGTCGGTGGAGACCGCGCGCACCACCAGCGCATTGGCCACAGCCGTCACCGCCCCCACCAGCCCCATGCCGATCCCCAGCCGGCGGGCATCGGTCCCCACCGGGAAATAGCGCACCAGCCGCGCCGCCAGCAGCGCACCCTTCATCACCAGCCCGTCGAGCAGGAACAGCAGGGCCACGGCGCCGCCGATAATGGTGGAGCGCATCTTGATCAGCTCGTCGTCCTGCACCAGCACGGCATAGAGCGCGCTGACGCCCATCACCGCGATGCCGAACAGAGCAAGGCCGCCCACCAGATCCACGCGCGGCACAAACCGCTGGATCACCAGCAGGGCCACACCCGCGCAGAAACCGACAATGGCGGCCGTCTGCAGGTCGGTCTCCCGCGCCACGAAGAAGAAGGCGAGGCCCAGCACCAGGTCCACCACCAGCGACGGGGTTGCCCTGCGCACCCGCTCCTTCTCGGCGGCCTTGAAGGCCTGCGCCTGCTCGGCGTTCATGCCCTCGGGGGCCGAACCCGGCAGGACGGGCCAGGCGATCACCTTGCCGGGATGGCTCTCATGCACCAGCACGCCATCGACCCGGACGGCGATCCCGACAGTGGTCATCGTGACATAGTTGGCCTCGACCTCCAGCGCGCGGCCGTCCGCCAGAGCATGGCGCACCACGAGGTTCCGGGCACCGGCGGCACCGTCGATTGTGGCCTGGTCCGTACCGATCTCGACCCCGGCCAGGGTGACCCGCATGGATGTGCGCGAGAAGCTGGCCGAGAAGACCACGAGGCCCTCGAGGTCAGGTACGGTGAAGGGGCGGCGGTAAGAGAACATGCCCCCCCGTACTACCCGCCCGGACCGGTGCAAGCCACGCCGGACACTGGCGGGGCACGGCCAGCGAGGGGCTCGCGCAAACGTGACCGACCGGACAGGCCAGCTGGAGCACCGCGCGCACCCCGGCCCCATGCCCCTTGACACGGCTTAAGTCTACATATATATCTCTACATATGAAGAGAAACCGTCCTCCGTCGCGCGAGACACGCAAGGTCCTGGAGCTGCTGGCCGGGGGCGGCTGGCTGCATGGCTATGAGATGCTCAAGGCCACAGGGCTGAAGTCCGGCTCGCTGTACCCGATCCTGATGCGGATGGAGGAGCGGGGCATGGTGGAGGCTGAATGGCAGGAGCCGGTGAAGCCGGGGCGGCCCGCACGTCACGCCTACCGGCTCACCCCGGCCGGACGGCTGTTCCGGGCCGGGCTGGTGGCCTGTGATGTCACCGGACCGGCCGGTTCCAGTGCTGTTGCTGATACGGTTGCGGCCACAGGCGCGCCCGCATGACGCAAGGCTCGCCTGCCGCCCATATCCTGCGCCTCGCGGTGTGGATCATGCCGCAGAAGCGGCGCTCCTGGGCGGCAGCCATGGCCGCCGAATTCCATCATCTGCCGCAGGGCCACATGGCCTTTGCCCTCGGCTGCCTCTGGAGTGCCCTCATGTCCCATCTTACTTCGGTTCGCGACCTCGGCCGCTTCGGGCTCCTGGCCCTGATCGGCCTCGCTTTCCTCGCCAGTGTGTCCGGCACCCTGGTATCGGCAGCGGTCATGGACTGGCACATGGCGCAGGCGCTGTGGCTGCTGGCCTGGATCGCGCCGCTTCCGCTCCTCCTCGTCCAAGGCTGGCGGCAGTCGGCCAGGCTGACGCCGCTTGCGGCAGCCTGCCTGCTGGCGGGCGGTATCGGCATGGCGCTGGTGCTGGCCTTCCCGCACACAGACCTGGCGCAGGCCACCGGCACCGCACCGCTGGTGCTGGCGCTCTGTGCAGCCCTGGCTTTGGCGGCCGCCAGGCTGACGGCATCGGGGGGCCGGATCTGAGGCCCACCGCTCCAGCTGCCAGCCGGGGAGCTTCACGGGCGATCTGTGCAGCGCGCCTTGACCAGCCGCCCCCCGATGCCTACCCGCAGATCCGAACCGGGGAGCCCCGCAGGAGGGGCTGAGAGGTGGCGTGCCGCGCCCTGCAAGCGCAGGCCCGGCCCGTGCCACGACCCGCAGAACCTGCTCCGGATCATGCCGGCGAAGGGAGTTGGACCATCATGCACGCCCTCACGGCGGCGCTGGCCCTCGCCAGTGCCTCAACCGCCCAGCCAGCCGCCAGCCACCAGCCCGCGACTGGCGCGCAACCCGGTGCCGGTGAACAATCCCGGCAGTCGCAGACCGTCACGACGGGGGCCTACCACGACACCATCGTGGTGCGCGGCGTCGCCAGCGCCGGGTCCGAACTGGTGGCGGTGAGCCAGGTGGTCGAGATCGAAGGCCGCCCGATGGTGATCGACGATCTGCCGGCGCTGGTTCCCGGGGTCTGGCTGGTGAATGACCAGGATCCGGGCACCAATATCCTGTCGATCCGCGCCGCCACCACCGACCGCCTGCAGCAGGCGAGCGTGGCGATGGTGGTGG
>JAIXTH010000162.1 GCA_027484265.1 Alphaproteobacteria bacterium | reverse complement strand
GTCTGAAACCCTTTTCCCCGGTGTCGCCCGTCGCTGATGGCGGGGATGCAGGCGGGACGGCCGGTCTCAAGGATGGCGAAGCCACCGCTTCCGGCGCATCGAAGATGCGTCCTTGAAACCGGACGGCACGGCTGCGATCCACGCTGGCAGCGGCGGGTGCACTGGGGAAAAGGGCGGGCGGAGGACCTCTTCCCGTTCACCGCCATCCTCTGGACGAACCACTGGAGGGCAGCCGTTTGTCAGCAGTCCGGCGCGGCAGAAGCCGCGCGGTCCAACGGTCCAACGGTCCAGCGGGCCGGCGGCCAGCACAGGCCCCATCTAGGCGAGCAGCACGCCTTCATGGCGCAACAGCCAGCGCTTGCGCTCGAGCCCGCCGCCATAGCCGGTGAGGGAGCCGTCGGCGCCGATCACCCGGTGGCAAGGCACCAGGATCGCGATCGGATTGGCACCATTGGCGAGCCCCACCGCCCGCACGCCCTTGGGATTGCCGATCGCCCGGGCAATGTCGGCATAGGAACAGGTCTGGCCGTAGCCCACATCGAGCAGGGCGCCCCACACCGTGCGCTGGAACGCGGTACCCGCTGTGGCGTGGGGCAAGGCCCTCAAGGCCCGGTCGGCCTCGGGCCCACCCGCCAGATAGGCCTCGACAGCTTCGCCCATGGCCACCGGCACCGGCGCTTCCTGCAGCTCGACCCCGGCCCCATAGTGGCGCTGCAACAGGTTCAGCTTGCGCGCCTCGCAACCGGCAAAATCCAGCGACCGCACCCGGCCGGCTTCGTCCCACACCAGCTGGATCGCCCCGACGGGGCTCGGCACGCTGCCGGACCACAGGGTTCGGGGGCGGGGGGCTTCAGGCAGCTTCATGGGCACGGACTCCGGCTTGCGTATCGGGAATGGCAGGATCCGCGAGGCTGGCCCACAGATGCATCAGCCCATAGCTGCGCCAAGGGCTCCAGCTGCGGGCGAGCCGGTCGGCGTCGCGGGGTGAGGGGCGGATGCCGGTGAGGCGGGCGAAGGCCTGCAGCACACCGGCATCGGAGGGCAGGAACAGGTCCGGCTCGCCATGGGCCCGCAGTGCCACATAGGCTGCAGTCCATGGACCGATGCCGGGCAGCGCTGTCAGGCGGGCGAGGCTCTCGTCTGCAGGCCGCCCGGCGGCCAGAATGCCTGGGTCCTCCGCCACCGCCCTGGCGGCGGCACTCAGCGTGGCGATCCGCGATCGTGGCATCGGCAGGCCGGTCAGATCTGCGGCCGCAAGGTCGCTGGCGCCGGGGAACAGCCGGTCGAGGCCCAGGGCCAGGGCAGCCGGGAGGTCGCAGGCCTGCCCGTGATCGCGCGCAATCCGCTTCACCAGACCGACGGCCTGGCCCACCGTGACCTGCTGGCCGAGGATCGCCCGCACCAGCACCTCGAACCCGTCCCAGCCCCCCGGCACCCGCAGTCCCGGGCGGGCAGCCACCAGCGGCGCCAGCAGCGGATCGGCTCCCAGGTGCTGGCCGATCGCGGCCGGATCAGCCGCCATGTCGAACATCCGCCGCACCCGGGCGATGATCGCGGGCAGGGCGGTCAGGGAGGGGAGCTGGAGCCTCACCTCGATCCGGTCGCGGCTGGCTGGTACCAGATGCACCAGACCCGCTGCCCCGCCGACAGCGATGGTACGGGCATAGTGGCCGGGGCCGACGCTCTCGATCCCGTCCAGCGCGCGCGGGGCGAGGAACGCCATCAGCCCGTCCCAGTCATAGGGTGGCTTGACCGCCAGATAGAGCCGCACCGGTCCGGCCTCGCCACTGGTCCGGGGCGCCCCGCTGCGCCGCAGGGCGCCGGGCGGGCGGTCGAACAGGGTCTGGAAGGTCTCGTTGAAGCGCCGCACGCTGGCAAACCCGGCAGCGAGGGCCACATCGGTCATGGGCAGGGTGGTTTCCTGGATCAGCTGCTTGGCCAGGAGCACGCGCCGGGTCTGCGCCACCGCCACCGGGCTCGCCCCCAGATGCTGCCGGAACAGGCGGCGCAGCTGGCGCCCGCCTACGCCCAGCCGGCCCGCCAGGCCTTCCACATCATCTTCGTCCAGCCCGCCCGCTTCGATCAGGGCCAGCGCCCGCGATACCGTCGCCGAGGTGCCGCGCCAGGCGCCCATGTCAGGTGAGGCTTCCGGGCGGCAGCGCAGGCACGGCCTGAAGCCCGCTGCCTGCGCCGCTGCCGCACTGGGATGGAATGTGATGTTCACCCGCTTGGGGGTGCGGGCCGGGCAGATCGGGCGGCAGTAGATGCCGGTGCGGAGCCCGCCGGCGAATACCTTGCCATCAAACCGCGGATCGCGCGCCTGGAAGGCCCGGTAGCAGGCATCGGTATCGGCCCACACCGGTGGCGCGGTGCCGGAGAGGGCGGCTGGGGCGGTTGGGTCGGGCAGGTCCATGGCAGCGGGATGCCATGGCCAGCCGGTCCTGTCTCGCGGTTTTCGGACCTGTCCATGGACCGGTCCCCGCACAAGCAGAAGCCCCCGCCGTTGCCGGCGGGGGCTCCCGTTTCAGTCTGGCGCGGGCCAGGATCAGAAGTTGGCGCGCAGTGTCACGCCCATCATCCGCGGCTCGCCGGGATAGACGGCGAACACGCCGGGCTGCTCCGGCACGCCGAACGAGCCCAGGATGTAGAACTCGTCGGCCAGGTTGCGGGCCCACACTTCCAGCGACCAGGTCTGGTCGATGTCGCCGATACCCACGCGGGCATTGATGACGCCGAATGCGCCCTGGTCGGTGATGCCGTTCGGAGCCCGTCCCAGAGTCTGGGTGCGGTACTCGGTCTGGTAGCGGCCGTCGATATAGACCAGCCAGCCGAAGTTGGTGTCGGCGATCTGGCCGCGGAACGTGGCCGAACCGGTGAAGGTCCATTCCGAAGCACCGGCGATCGGGGTGCCGTCGCGGATCACCTCGACGTTCCGCACCGGGGTGTCGCCGTCATAATAGGCTTCGTTCCACAGCATGCCGCCCTGCAGGGTCACACCCTGCGACGGACGGGCCAGCGCATCCACTTCGATCCCGCGCGAGACCACATTGGGGGCGTTGAAGTTGAAGAAGTTGAAGCCGTTGAAGGCGTTGATCTGATAGTCCTCGATGGTCTGCCAGAACACTGCGCCGTTCACGGTGGTCCGGCCCGGCAGGCCGCTCCACTTCCAGCCCGCTTCGTAGTTTGTCACGAATTCGGGCTCGAACTCCCAGTCACGCAAGTTGGCGGGACGGGTGGTGGTGGTCGGGGTGATGGCGAAGGCCGACCGGTCGAGGTTGAAGCCACCCGACTTGTAGCCGCGCGACAGGGTACCATAGACCATCAGGGCCGGGCTGACGTCATACTGCAGCGACACTACGCCGTTCCAGGCGCTTTCCTCGCGGCTGCCGGTATAGGTGCCATTGGCCACCGGGTTCACCACCGGGTTGCAGATCAGAACCTGGAACCCGCCCAGAGCCGTGGTCGACAGCCCTTGCGACAGGGCCGCGAACGACGGTGCACCCGGTGCGACCGGATTGGTGTTCTGCAGCACGTTGCAGCCCGGCGACACGGCGTTCAGAACCGCCCGCACGTCCTTGGTCTCGGTGTTGTAGCGCAGGCCCACGGTGAGGGTCATGGCATCCGAAATCGAGAACTGGTTGTGGGTGAACAGCGCCAGCGACTTGGTGTCCACTTCGGTCCGGTCGCTTTGCACGCCTTCACCGGGGCGCGGTGCCGCTGCGATCAGGGCTGCGCCATAGGCACCGGAGATCTGCTGGGCCAGGGTCAGGGACAGGGCGGCATTGCCCAGCGTCGGGCCGGGGCTCTGGATCAGCTGGCCGAAAATCTGCGGGCACAGGGCCTGGGCATAGATGTTGCCCCCACCCGGCAGCGATCCGAAGATGTTCGAGCCGGGATTGATCAGCGTGCCGGTGCCGGTGCAGGGGTTGACCGGCAGGCCCGGAACCGGGGTCCAGGGCACGCCAGCCGCGGTGTTGCCGGCTGCAAGCGCGTCGATATAGCGGGCCGCATCGGCGCCGAAGCGGACCGTGTCGAGATAGTCGGTCTTCTCGTTGGCGTAGAATGCGCCGACCAGCCAGTTCAGGCGGCCAGTCTCACCCTGCAACCGCACTTCCTGGGTGAAGGTCTCGAAGCCGAGGCCGAAGCCTTCGCGATAGGCCCGGTCGATGCCCGAGAAGTCGATGTCCTGGTTGCGGTTGGTCGACCAGTCGCGGAACGAGGTGATCGAGGTCAGCCGGCCGAACGACAGGTCGAAGTTCAGCTCGCCGGAGACGCCCCACTCCTCGACGCTTTCGCCATAGTTGCGCTCCGGTGTGAACGCGCCGCGGCGGGCTTCGGGATTGACGGTGGGGATGCCGACCCGGCCGCGCAGGCCAGCCACGGTGTTCACGGCCTGGCCGACAGTGCCGGTCTGGATATGGATCGCGGCGCAGCAGACTTCATCGGTCTGCGAGGCGTCGGCGATGATCCGCAGGGTCACGTTGTCGGACAGGTCCGAGAAGATCTGGCCGCGCACGAACCAGCGATTGCGGTTGTTGACGTTCCGGCCCGGCGAATTCACGTCGGAGATCAGGCCGTCGCGGGTGGTGCCGCTGGCTTCGATCCGGAAGGCGGTGCTGTCGCTCAGCGGACCGGTGATGCCGACCGTGGCGGTGCCCAGCTGCTCGGAGCCGAATTCCATCCGGCCATAGGTGTTCCATTCGAACTTGGGCGCGGCGGTCACGACCGACACGGCGCCGGCCGAGGTGTTGCGGCCGAACAGCGTGCCCTGCGGTCCGCGCAGCACTTCGATCCGTTCGATCTGCGGCAGGTCGGAGAGGGCGACGCCCGAGCGGTTGCGGTACACGCCGTCCACGAACACCGCCACAGCGGCCTCGAAGCCCGGGTTGTCGGCGCCGGTGCCGATGCCGCGGATGGCGATCGAGGTACCGGCCGAGTTCGACTGGCCGGTGGCCACCCGGTAGCTGGGCGCCACCTGCTGCAGGTTGCGCACGTCGGTGATGCCGGCGGTCTCGATGGTGGCGGCAGTCACGGCGGTGACGGCGATCGGGATGTCCTGGATCGCGGCAGCACGGCCGGTGGCGGTCACGACCACGGTCTCGACAAGCGGGTCGGCAGTGGACTGCGGCTCCTCGGCGGGCTGGGCCGCCTGGGCCAGCGCGAGACCCGGCAGGGCGGCGATGGCCAGCGCGGCGATGGAAGCGGTGCGGAAGGCCCCTGCACGGGGCCGTGTGGTGACGGTCATGTATTCCCCCTGTATCTGGGTCCGGCAACCTCGCGTCTCCCCTGCGAAGCCTTCCCCGGACCGGCCCGTGGCGCACCTGTGGCGCGCCCGAAGCATTGAGAATGTGCGTAGCACAGGCGTGCCTGCGTCCGTCAAACGTTTTCATCGCCACGCGGGCGCACCAAAGCGTCTGCATGCAGTTGTTTTCATGTTGACACCGGGCGCGAGCGGGTCATGACTTGTGCTTCCGGCCCGTGATGGGCCGGGGCTGCCCACACAGGACCGCGTCAGACGGTCCGGGTGGCCGGTTACTGCACCGGGCGCATTCATCCGTCGGTGCGAGGGGAGGAAATGTGATGAGCTTCAAGGCAAGGGCGCCGCGCGCCCTGATTCTGGGCGTGTCCGCGCTGGCGCTTTCGGCAGGTACTGCCTGGGCGCAGGAGGCGACCGGCACGTCTGCGACCGATGACAACGGCATCGAGACCATCGTGGTGACCGCGCAGAAGCGCGCCGAAAGCGTGCAGACCGTGCCTATCGCGGTGTCGGCTTTCGGCCAGCAGACGCTGGACACCCTCAACATCGACGGCGGCCCGAACCTGCTGCTCGCCATCCCGAACGTCACGTTCTCGAAGGGCAACTTCACCGGTTCGAACTTCGCGATCCGCGGTGTGGGCTCCAAGGCCGTGGGGGCATCGGCCGACTCGACTGTGGGCGTGCACCAGAACGGCGTGCCGCTGACCGCCAACCTGCTGTTCGAGGCCGAATTCTTCGATGTGGAGCGGGTGGAAGTGCTGCGCGGTCCGCAGGGCACGCTCTATGGCCGCAACGCCACCGGCGGGGTGATCAACCTGATCACCGCCAAGCCCGATCCGGGCGTCTGGGACGGCTCGGCCGAGCTGACCTTCGGGAACTACGGCACCATGCGGGTGCGGGGCATGGTCAATGTGCCCCTGGGCGAGAACTTCGCCCTGCGGGTGGCCGCCACCGGCACGTCGCGGGAGGGCTATGGCTCGAACCTCACCACCGGCAACAATGTCGACAACCGCGACCTCTATGCCTACCGCGTGTCGCTCGGCGGCGACATCACGCCCAACCTGCGGGGCTGGGTGAGCTATGATGTGTTCGCGGAGGACGACAACCGCGTCCGTGCCAGCAAGCAGCTGTGCGCCCATGATCCCGGACGCACCAATATCGGCGGCGTGCCGGTCACCAATGTCTTCATCCAGAATATGACCAGCCAGGGCTGTGTCGCGGCGCCGCTGGATGATCCGCGCTCGCTGGGCGTGCTGAATGTGGCACCGACCCTCGGCGGCCTGATCGGCAATCTGTCGGGCCTGATCAGCGGGAACCCCGCAGCAGGTCTGCAGGCGCCCACCAATGTGCGCGACATCTATGCCGTGTTCGATCCGGTCTACCGGGCCAACCAGGAACTGTTCATGGCGCAGATCGAGTGGGACATCACCCCGGGTCTGACCGCCACCTATGCCTTCAGCCAGAACAGCACCTCGGTGTTCTCGAGCGAGGACTACAACAAGCTGCCGTCGGGCCGGCCCTTCAACGTCACCCCGATCTCGCCGGGCGGCTTCGTCAATGACCCGCAGCTGGGCCGCGCCAACACGCTGCGGACCTTCGACATCAGCTCGGGCACTTCCGAGCAGACCACCCACGAGCTGCGCCTGCAGTCGGACTTCGACGGCCGGTTCAACTTCACCATCGGCGCGATCCAGATCGAGTTCGAGACGGTTGCCGATTACTACGTGTTCTCGAACGCGCTGACCGGCTTTGCCCAGCTGCAGAACTTCCTGTCGACCATTCCGGCCGGGGCCATTCCCGGCACGGCAACCGGGCCCACGGTGGCGATCCCGATCGATCCGGGTCGCGGCGCCGCCAATCTGGTGGACAATGTCACCAACACCGGCCGGAACTACTTCCTCAGCCGCACGCCCTACCAGCTGGATGCATTCGCATTCATGGGCGAGTTCTACTACAACCTCACTGACACGACCCGTCTGACGGTTGGCGTGCGCTACACCAAGGACGACAAGACCCAGGGCAACCTGTCGACCCTGCTGCTGGCCAATGTCGGCACGGTGCCGGCAGCGGTGACCACGCCGTTCGTGGCCTCCAATCCGGCGCTCCTGACGTCGGACTTCGATGGCGAGTTCACCGGCAAGGTGAACTTCGACTGGCAGCCGGACCTCGGTTTCACCGATGACACCTTGATCTTCGTGACCCTGTCACGCGGCTACAAGGGCGGTGGCTTCAATCCGCCGGGCGCCGTGGGTGTGGCCGGGATCCAGCGCACCTTCGCGCCTGAGTTCATCAATGCCCTCGAGATCGGTACCAAGAACGATATCGGGAACCTGCGCATCAATGGCTCGGTGTTCTACTATGACTACACCGGCTATCAGGTGTCGAAGATCGTGAACCGGACCTCGGCCAACGAGAATATCGACACCCGCGTCTTCGGGATCGAACTGGAGACCCTGTGGCGGCCGACCGATAACTGGACGTTCAACGCCAATATCGGCTACCTCACCACCGAGATCCAGACGGGCCGCTCGATCGACACGCTGAACCGCACCCAGAACAACCCGGCCTGGACGGTGCTGAAGCGGTCGGATGCCTCCAACTGCATGGTGGAGACCGCAGGCCTCGCCACGCTGGTGGCCGTCATCCAGGGTCTGCCCGGTGCGCCCAACATCCCCGGTGTGACCGGCAACCAGACGGCCATCCTGGGCGCCTGTGCCGGTGCGTTCACGGCACTGGGCATCAACCCGCGCGAAGGCTTCGATGTGGATCTCGCCGGGCGCGAGATGCCGAACTCGCCCGAGTTCACGGTGTCGCTGGGCGGCCAGTACAGCTGGACCTGGGGCAGTGACTGGGACGGCCTGTTCCGGCTCGACTACTACTGGCAGGCCGAGAGCTTCTCGCGGGTCTACAACACCGCCCGCGACCAGCTGCCGTCCTGGAGCAACCTGAACGCCACCTTCCGGCTGAACCATTCGGACGGGTTCTATCTGGAGGTGTTCGCCAAGAACATCACCGATGAGGAGGTGATCACCGACGCCTATCTCACCGATGACAGCTCGGGCCTGTTCACCAACGTGTTCTACACCGAACCGCGCACCATCGGCATCACGCTGGGCAAGTCGTTCTAGCGTCAGGCCCTAGAACCTCATGCAGGGAAAGGCCGCGCCAGCCCGGCGCGGCCTTTTTTTGCCTGCCAGCCGCTTCTTCCGCGACAGTCTTCATTGCCTCATGCACCTGAGATGCGTTCCGGGTAACACGGCGTTCATCAAGCCCAGGCATAAAGCGGGTTACAGTTCATCGAGGATCACGTGTCCGCACCGATCGCCCGCCTCAAGCTTGACGACGAGACCCTGGCCGGGGTCATTCGTCTGCACGAGCGATTTGTTGCCGGTCAGCCAGGCGGCAAACGGGCCATCTTGAAGTTCGCCGACCTCAAGGGCGGGAATCTGTCGGGCCGCAATCTGGCGGACGCGGATCTCACCGGATGCCTGTTCGAAGGCGCCAATCTGTCGAAGACGGTCTTCTCGCGTGCCAATCTCTATGGCTGCGACTTCCGCAAGACCGACATGCGCCACGCGCGGCTGAACCGGGCCGACATGCGCGGCGCCTGCCTGCGCGGCGCCGATCTGTCCCATGCCGACCTCACCGAGGCCGATTTCCGCGAAGGCGAAGTGGCGGTCGCCAGCAAGAAGGACGGTCTGACCGTCCTCAAGCACGAGCGGCGCGCGGGTGAGGCCGACAATGCCAGCTTCGTGGGCGCGACCCTGGACGGCTCCAAGTTCAATGGTGCCAGTGCCAATGGCGCCGACTTTGCCGAATGCTCGATGAGGGGCGTGAAGCTGACGGGCGCCCAGCTCAAGAATGCCAATCTCACCGGTGCCAATCTCGACGGCGCCGACCTGCAGGGCGCGGTGCTGTTCGGGGCCGTGTTCCACGGTGCGATCCTCTCGAACGTCAGCCTGGGCGCCAACCGTCTGAGCTCGGAGGCCACGGCCGGTGCACTGCTGGATCCGACAGGCGCGGCGCTGGAGCGGGCAGTCGATCTGGATCAGATGGCGCGGAGCCACCAGCTGTGGTGGGAAACCAACGGGGCAAAGGGCAGTCCGGCGCGTTTCGATGGCGAGGACCTGCGGCCTTTGGGCACCAAGTTCCGTGCCATGCGCCTGACAGCCCTGTCGGCGCGCAATGCGCTGGCGGCTGGCTGCGTGTTCCTCGAAAGCCAGCTGCAGGGTGCGGTGTTCGATGGCGCCGACCTGCGCGGCGCGATCTTCTTTGCAGCGGACCTGCGCGGCGCGAGCTTCGTTGGCGCACGCCTCACGAAGGCCGACTTCCGCAAGGCCCTGCTGTCGCCGCTCAAGCTGCCCAACGGGCAGCTGAAGCCCGCAAACTTCACCGATTCGGTGATCCGCTATGCGATGTTCGATCACGCCGATATCCGCGAGGCGCTGTTCTATGATGCCGACCCCACCGGAGCACGCTTTTCCGGCGTGAATGCCGCCGGCATGAAGCGCGGCCCCCGGCCAGGCAGCCCGCCTGCAGCCCAGACGGGCGGCGATGGCGCCGAAGGCGGATCGGCTCCGGTCGCAGCCTGAGGCCGGGATGGCTTGGGGCCATCACGGTTGCAACGCAGTGTCAGGGGATTGCCCGCAGATGGTGGCGGGGGAGAGACTTGAACTCTCGACCTCACGATTATGAGTCGTGCGCTCTAACCAGCTGAGCTACCCAGCCATGCCATCTGCGGGACCGGCTCTCTAGTTCAGCCCCGCGCGCCGGGCAAGGCGGATACTGCGCAAAGCCGGACCCGTCCGCCTCATGGCATCGGCACGACCTGGACCTTGCCGGCCTTCAGCACCAGACCGAATTCGCCGCGCTTGAGACGCAGCGCCTTCTCGCCGAACACATCCCGGCGCCAGCCGGTAAGGGCCGGCACGTCGGCTTCATCGCTGGCCGCGATTTCCTCGAGGTCGGTGACAGTGGCGATCAGGCGCGGCGCCACGCCCAGCTGCTCGCACTCGCAGCGCAACAGCACCTTCAGCAGCTCGACAATCGGTCCAAGGCCCGGCGGGGACGGGGGCGGGCGCTCGATCCTGGGGGCATAGGCCGCCGGATCGTCGAGAGCGCCATTGATGGCTTCCAGCAGCTGCACCCCGCCCTTGGAGCGGCCAAAGCCCTTGGGGACCGCACGCAGCTGGTCCATGGCTTCGGGGGTGCGCGGGCGCTGTTCGGCGATCTCGAAGATCGCATCGTCCTTCAGCACCCGGCCGCGCGGGATATCGCGTTCCTGGGCAAAGAACTCCCGCCAGGTGCAGGCGGCAAAGAAGGCCGCCAGATAGTCCTTCTGATAGCGACGTGGCTTGAGCCGCTTCCAGGCATGGGCGGGGGTGGTGTCATAGGCAGCCGGATCCACCAGCGCCTGCATCTCCTCGCTGACCCAGCCGGTCCGGCCGCGCTTGGCCAGCCGCTCGACGATCAGCGGATACAGGTCCCGCAGGTGCGTGACATCGGCCACCGCATAGGCCAGCTGCTTGTCGGACAGCGGCCGCCGCGACCAGTCGGTGAAGCGGCTGGACTTGTCGACATGGCGCTTGAGCAGGGCGTGCACCAGGCTGTCATAGGCGATCTGGTCACCGAGCCCCAGGGCCATGGCCGCGGTCTGGGTATCGAACACCGGCTCGGGCAGGGTGCGGCCCATCAGGCGGTGGAAGATCTCGAGATCCTGCCGGGGGGCGTGGAAAACCTTCAGCACCGCCCGGTCGGCCAGCAGGGCCAGAAAAGGCGACAGATCGATGCCCGCTGCCAGCGGGTCGATGGCGATCTCCGTCTCGCCGCCCGCTGCCTGGATCAGGCACAGGATCGGCCAGTAGGTGTTCTCGCGCAGGAATTCGGTGTCGACGGCGACGAACGGTTCGCGTGCCAGACGGGCACACGCCTCTTTCAGCGCCTCGGTCGTGGTGATCAACTGCATTGCGACTTCGGCTCTAGGCCGAAGCGGCGCCGGGTTACCAGAGCAAGCGTGCAACAGGTCACAGTCTTGTTCAGCGCGCGGCAGGGGCGCCGCCATGCTGGCGCCAGGCACGGACCAGGGCAAAGAACGCCTCTGGCGCCACGGTTTCGGGCCGCGCCTCTGGCGCGATCCCGGCTGCCGCCAGCAGGTCTGTGTGGTCGGGCAGGGCCTTGAGCGAGGCCCGCAGCATCTTGCGCCGCTGGCCGAAGGCGAGGGCGGTGACGTGCTCCAGCCCGGCGAGGTCGTCGAACGGATCGGGCCGGTCTTCCACCACCACCACCGCGCTTTCGACCTTTGGAGGCGGCACGAAGGCGAGCCGCGGCACGCCCATGGCGATGCGCGCCGTGGCCCGCGCCGCCGTCAGCACCGCCAGCCGTCCATAGGCATCGCTGCCGGGGCGGGCAGCGATCCGCTGGCACACCTCTTCCTGGAACATCAGCGCCATGGTCCCGCGCCACGCTCCGGCCTTCAGCCACTTCACGAACAGCGGCGTGCCGACATTGTAGGGCAGGTTCGATACCAGCCGGACAGGGGCTGCAGGCGGGCTGTCGGCCCACAGGCCCGGCTCGTCGATCGCCAGTGCGTCCGCCTCCACCACCTGCAGCCGTCCGGACGCCACCGCGTCCGCGAAGAAGCCGGTGAGGTGGGCGACGAAGCGGGCATCCTTCTCCACGGCGATGATCCGCTCCGCCGGACTGTCGAGCAGCGCTGCCGTGAGGCCGCCGGGGCCAGGACCGACTTCCAGAACCGTATCGCCGGGCTGGATGCCTGCGGTGCGCGCGATCCGGGCCGTGAGGTTGAGGTCGAGCAGGAAATGCTGGCCGAGGCTCTTGCGGGCAAACAGGCCGCCCGCCTCGAGGGCCTCGCGCAGGGAGCCGGCGGCCATCAGGCCAGGCCCCTGTGGCTGGCGATGCTATCAGCCAGGGCGATCGCCGCCAGCAGGCTGTCGGCGCGGGCAAGGCCCCGCCCGGCAATATCGAAGCCGGTGCCGTGATCGGGCGAGGTGCGCACCACCGGCAGGCCGAGCGTGATATTCACCCCGCTCCAGAATGCCAGCATCTTCAGCGGGATCAGGCCCTGGTCATGATACATGCAGATCACGGCGTCATGGGTGGCGCGGGCCTCTGGATGGAACAGCGTATCGGCGCTGGCGGGCCCGCGCACATCCAGGCCCTCGGCGGCCAGGGCCGCGACGGCGGGCGCGATGACCGTGGCTTCCTCGGTGCCGATGCTGCCACCTTCCCCGGCATGGGGATTGAGCCCCGCCACTGCGATCCGGGGCCTGGCCATGCCGAAGTCGCGTACCAGTGCGTGGTGGACCAGCCGGCCGAGGTCGATCAGGCCCTGCGTGCTCAGCAGGCCCGGCACGCGCGCCAGCGGTGCATGCACCGTGGCCAGCGCCACGCGCAGATCGCCTCCCGCCAGCATCATCACCGGCCGGCGCGGGCCATCCACTGGCGCGTGCGCTGTCAGCTCGCCCAGGAACTCGGTATGGCCGGGGCTGGTGAAGCCCGCCTTGTAGAGTGGCTCCTTGGCGATGGGGGCGGTGACGATACCGCGCACCTGTCCGGCGAGTGCAAGGCTGACTGCGGTCCGGATCGCGCCGAGGATTGCCGGTGCATGCGCCGGGTCCGGCCGGCCTGCCACCACTGGCGCGGTACAGCGGCCGGTTTCGAGCACGCACAGACGGTCGGCCGGGAAAGCGCCGCCCAGCGCCTCCGGTCCGGCCAGCAGATGGACCGGTGCGTAGGCTGCCATCACATCGGGATCACCGCACACCACAAGGGCAGGGGCGGCGGCGCCTGCCGACAGCCGGCGCCAGGCCGCCGCAACGATCTCCGGTCCGATCCCGGCCGGATCGCCCATGGTCAGCGCAAGCGGGCGGGCCGTCACCGCGCCGTCTCAGCGGGTGATGATCGAGGCTTCGCGGCGCAGGTCACGCAGATACCGGCGGGCCGCCAGGGTCAGCTCCTGGTCGAACAGCCGGTCGGCCAGTTCCTCGCGGGTCAGCATGTCGCCGCCCACCATGTCGCGCGCGCACAGCACCAGCACATGCACCCCGGCAGACGAGCGGAACGGACGGCTGGCATCGCCCGGATTCTGCAGGGCGCCAGCCGGTCCCTTGAAGGCCTCGGCCATCTCGGGCTCGCTGACCTGGCCGAAGTCATTGGGTTCGACATTGGCCCGGGCTGCAGCCCGCTCGACGCCTTCGCAGCCGGTGGCGCGCAGCTGGCGGCGGGCATCTTCCACGCCCTGCTCGGCCCGGCGCCAGTCGGCCTCGGTGGGATTGGCGCCCACCGTACGGGTGAAGCCCTTGAGTGTATAGCGGGCGGTGAGCTGCACGCCGGGCCGGATCTGGCGCAGGCCGATGATCATCACCCCGCCTTCCACTTGGATCGGATCGGAGATGCCGCCCTGCGACATGGTCTCGATCGCGGCGGCCACCTGCGGGCGCAGCTCGGCCAGACCCACCCAGCCCAGGTCCCCGCCGGTGGAGGCGGATGGCGCGAACGAGAACCGCTGGGCCACGATCTGGAACGGTGCATTGCCAGCCCGCATCTGGGTCACCAGCGTGGCGGCGCCGGCCAGCGTGTCGGGCAGTTCGGCCGGGGTGCTTTCGAGGAAGATCTCCGACACCAGATACTGCGGCCGCCCGGCGCTGGCGACGATGCGGGCATATTGCTCGTCGATCCGGTCACGGCTGACCCGGATCCGCGAGCCGAACCGGCCCCGCACGATCCGCTGCCAGGCCACTTCGGCCCGCACCTGCTCGCGGTAGGTGGCGGGGGACAGACCCATGCGCGACAGCTCGCCATAGAAGTCCTGCAGGCTGCCGCCCTGCTGCTGGGCGCGGCGGGCGACGATCTGCTCGATTTCCGCATCGGCGGGCACGGCGTCGAACTTGGCAGCTTCCTGCAGCTGCAGGCGTTCATTGATCAGGGCGTCGAGGGCCGCAGCGGCGGCCTCCCGCACGATGGCCTCGTTGATCTCCTGTATGCCGGAGGTGGCAAGCAGGAACTGGGTGCGCTGGCGGACGTCGAAGCTCGTGATCGGATAGTCGTTGACGATCGCGGTGACGCCTTCGGCCAGGGCGCGCTGCTGCGCGATCGAGGGCTGCGGTGACAGCAGGCTGGCACCGGCCACCAGGGCGCCGGCCGACAGGGCCACGGCTGCCAGTGCTGCCGGTCCCAACCAGCGCCTGTACGCGCGCCGGGCGCGGGGCAGGTGGTTCGCGGTCGTGGTTTCCATCGTGCGTGTTCCTGTTGGCGCCGTGGCGCCCGAATTCGTCCGCCCCGTTACTCCGGCACGGCTGTGACGCCAATGTGGCAGGTCAGTTGAGCGGATCGGGATTGAGCACACCCAGTGTCCGGAACGCAACTTCGAACCGGATCGAGGTGTTCGGTTCGATGAAGCGGTTGGTGGTCTTGGTGCTGTCATAGAACAACCGCACCTCGGTGCAGTCGTCCTTCCAGATCACGCCAGCCACTTCGCGCAGGTTCCGTTCGGCCCGCAGGTCGCGGTTGCCGCCCACGAAGATCGACCAGCTGTCATTGACCTTCCAGGTGGCGCTGGCCGCCATTTCCCGGTTCACACGGTTCCC
>JAIXTH010000089.1 GCA_027484265.1 Alphaproteobacteria bacterium | reverse complement strand
CGCTGTTCGCCCTGATCTCGTTCATCGCCCTGCGCGAGTTCGTGACACTGGCACCCACCCGGCGCGAAGACCGCTCGGTGGTGCTGCTGGCCTTTGCCGCCGTGCCGATCGCCTATGGCGCGGTGTGGATCGACAATTACGCGTTTTTCCTGACCCTGGTCCCGGTGTATCTGTTCCTGATCATGGCGTTCGCGATGGCCTGGATCGGGCGGACCGAGAAGTTTCTGGCGACCGCCGGCATCCTGTATTGGGGCGTGGTGGCCTGCGTCACCAACATCGCCTACGCGCCGTTCCTGATGCGGGTACCGGCGGACGAGGCCGGGCCTGCAGGCCCCGCAGGCCTGCTGTTCTTCCTGCTGGCCGTGACCCAGATCAACGACGTGGCCCAGTATATCTGGGGCCGCAGCTTTGGCCGCCAGCGCATCACCCCGTCGGTCAGCCCCAACAAGACCTGGGCCGGCGCCCTGGGCGGCTGGGCCACCACGGCGGCGCTGATCTGGTTTGCCGGGCCCTACTTCACGCCGCTGGAGCCGCTGCCGCTGGCGATCCTCGCAGCGGCCCTGCCAGTGGCGGGCTTTGCGGGCGACATCACCATGAGCGCCATCAAGCGGGATCTCGGCGTCAAGGACACCGGCACCCTGCTGCCCGGCCACGGCGGCGCCCTCGACCGGCTCGACAGCCTGACCTTCACCGCCCCGCTCTTTTTCCACATCCTTGCCTTCTTTGCGGTGGAGCGGTTCTGAGGCAGAGAGCCGGGCGATGCTTCAGCTTCTGCGCCGCCTCCTGCTGGTTGTCCTGCTCCGGCCACTGGCCTTCCTGGTCCTGGGCCTGTCGGTGAGCGGACGGGAGCGGCTGCCCCTGTCCGGGCCAGCCATCGTGGCGGCCAACCACAACAGCCATATCGATACGCTGGTGCTGATGTGCCTGTTCCCGTCCCGGCTTCTGGCCCGGCTGCGGCCGCTGGCAGCCGCCGACCACTTCCTGCGCGACCCGGTCACCAGCTGGTTTGCCCGCAGCATCGTTGGCATCATCCCGCTGCAGCGCGACCCGCGGGCCGCAGAAGCCGGCACCGACGTGCTGGCCGAGGCGCGGGCCGCACTGGCGGACGGCGCGATCCTGATCGTCTATCCGGAGGGCTCGCGCGGGACACCGGAGGAGATGGGGGTGTTCAAGGCCGGGGTGGCCCGCCTGGCCGAGGCCTGTCCGGACGCGCCCGTCGTGCCGGTCTATATCCAGGGCGCCGGGCGCGCGCTGCCGCGCGACTCGCGGCTGTTCGTGCCGTTCAATGTCAGCGTCTTCGTCGGAGAGGCCCTGCGCTTTTCTGGTCAGCGCAAGGCCTTCGTGGCTGAACTGCGCGACGCAGTCGAGGCCCTCAAGGCTCTCGCTCCGCCCCTGCGGTGGGACTGACAGAGCCACGGGCCGCCGTGGCTGCGCCATGACCGGGAACCTAGCGCTTGGGGCCGCGACCCGGAGCTGGGCGGGCGGCGGCCTTCTTGGCGGCGCGGGCCGCCTTGAGGCGGCTGCCGGGCTTGCCGGGAGGCTTGCGGGCCGGACGGGAAGGCGCGGCCGATTTCGGGCTGCCGCCCGGACCAGCACCGGGACCAGCGCCGGAACCCGATGCAGCGCCTGCCGCGCCGGGCCGTGCCGGGCTCTCCGGCTTGGCAGGCTTGCGGCCGACGCGGGCGCGGCCGTCGCCATTCTCGTCCACAAACGGGTTCTTGGGTGCGCGGACCATGAAGCGGATCGGCACCGCTGGCATGTCGAACGCGGCGCGGATGCCATTGGTCAGATACCGCACATAGGTATCGGGCAGTTGGGCCGCCCGGGTGGCGATCAGCACGAAGGTCGGCGGGCGCGCCTTCAGCTGGGCGATGTAGCGCGGCTTCACCCGGCGACCGTCCACGGCGGGAGGCGGCTGGCGGGTGATGGCTTCCTTCAGCCAGTCATTGAGGTCGCGGGTCTTGATGCGGGCGTTCCAGTCGCCGTGCACGTCCAGCACCGCCGGCATCAGCTTCTCGAGCCCGCGACCGGACAGGGCCGACACCGGCACCAGCGGCGCGCCGCGGGTCTGCGGCAGCACCCGGTCGGCGCGCTCGGCCAGCTCCTGCAGCCGCGCCTGCGGGTTCTCGACCCGGTCCCATTTGGAGATCACATAGACGAGGCCCCGCCCCTCGCGGGCCACCAGGTCGGCGATCTGCAGGTCCTGCTTCTCGAACGCCTCATCCTCGCCCATCACCAAAAGGCAGATCTCGGCAAAGCGGATCGCGCGCAGCGTATCGGCCACCGACAGCACTTCGAGCTTTTCCTGCACCTTGGCTTTGCGGCGCATGCCGGCCGTGTCCACCAGCCGCACCCGGCGGCCCTGCCAGGTCCAGTCGAGGCCGATGGCATCGCGGGTGATCCCGGCCTCGGGTCCGGTCAGCAGCCGCTCCTCGCCCACCAGGGCATTGATCAGCGTGCTCTTGCCGGCATTGGGCCGGCCGATGACGGCGATGCGCAGCGGCGCGCCCTCGCCTGCAGCCTCGTCTCCGTCGGGACCGTCCGCATCGGCGTCGTCCTCATCCGGCTCCGGCGGCGGCGCGGCAGCATCGCCCAGCGCCCGCACGATGGCGGCGAACAAGTCGG
The DNA here is from genome assembly GCA_027484265.1 of Alphaproteobacteria bacterium. Classification (GTDB taxonomy): domain Bacteria; phylum Pseudomonadota; class Alphaproteobacteria; order Caulobacterales; family Aquidulcibacteraceae; genus JAIXTH01. The sequence continues at coordinate 8,198 of JAIXTH010000089.1, read as the reverse complement.
CCATCCCCTCGCCGTGCTCGCCCGACAGTGGCACCGGCTCGCCAAAGCCGAGGCCATAGGCTTCCAGCACCCCCGCCTCGCTCTCGCGCCCCTCGGCCTTGTTGGCGCCCAGGATCACGGGCTTGGACGACTTGCGCAGCAGTTCGCCGAAGGCGGCATCGAGCGGGGTGATCCCGGCGCGGGCATCCACCAGGAACAGGCACACATCGGCTTCGGCAATCGCTGCCTCGGTCTGGGCGCGCATCCGCGCTTCGAGGCTCTCGTCGGTGGCATCCTCGAAGCCGGCAGTATCGATCAGCTCGAGGTCGAGGTCGCCGAGGCGGCCATCGGCCTCGCGGCGGTCGCGGGTCACCCCCGGCTGGTCATCGACAATCGCCAGCTTCTTGCCAGCCAGCCGGTTGAAGAGAGTCGACTTGCCCACATTGGGTCGCCCGACAATGGCGAGGCGGATGGCCATGTATGTGCCCCTGCGTGCGCCGTCTGCGGCGACCCCGACCGCGCCGCTCAGCGCAGCGCGATCAGGTCAGCGTCGTTGGAGTAGAAAAAGACGGTCCCGGCCGCCACCGCTGGCGGGATGAACAGCGCGGTACCCACCGAACGCTCGGCGACAGTGGCTCCGTCCAGCGGCGACAGCGCCACCACCTGGCCCTGCGAGGAGCCGAGGATCAGCCGTCCGCCCACCATCACCGGACCGGTCCAGGCGATGCGCCGGGTGCGGAACTGCTGGCGCACGGTCCGGGGCAGCTCGCGGATCCACTTGATGCCGCCCTGCTTGCGCTCGATGCAGAACACCTGCCCGTCGGTGGAGACCACATAGAGGAAGTCGCCCGCCACCCACGGTGTCTGGATCGACGAGATCGGCTGTTCCCAGATCCGCGTACCGGTGCGCAGGTCGATGGCAGCCAGCAGGCCCGCCTGCGAGGCGGCATAGACCAGTCCGTCGAACACAGCCGGGCGGCCGGCAATATCGGAGATCGCCGACAGCGATGTGGCGGCACCCTGACGGGTTAGCGCCTCGCTCCACAGGCGGCGGCCATTGGCCACCAGGCTGGCGGTCAGCTCGCCCGAGGCGAACGGCGCCACCAGCGTGTCGCCCACCAGGGCAGGACTGGGGGCGGTCAGCATCCGGGCCGGTTCAACGATCCCCGAGGCTGTCCACTGAACGGTGCCGGTGGCCTGATCCACCGCATAGAGTTCCGAGCTCGCGCTGGTGATGAACACCCGGCCATTGGCGGCCAGAGGCGCCGCATGCAGGGGCGAATCCACTTGCAGCCGCCACAGCTCGCGCCCGCTGGCAGCATCCAGCGCCACCAGCTCGCCAAGTCCCGTGGCAGCAAAGATGCGCCCGCCATCCACAGCCAGACCGCCGCCGATCCCCTGGCGCTCGCTGCGGCCGAAACCGAGGATGCCGCCGATCTGGCGCGGACCACCGGCCACCGGCTGACGCCACACCGACCGGCCGGTATCGGCCCGCACGGCATGTACGGCCAGACCGGCGTCGAGCACATAGGCGAGACCGCCCGCAACCACGGGCGGCGCGATCATGGCCCCGTATCGGCCAGCGCCGGCCCCGACCTGGCGGCGGAACGACACTGCGAGCGTTGCAGGACCGACCAGGTTCTGCGGCGCATTCGACAGCACGCCGCCGGCACTGGGCCAGTCTGCCTGTTCGCGGGCCTCGGGAACGGTTACCGGCGTAGCAGCCAGCGCCGCGTCGGCGGCTGGCAGGGCGTCATTGCCCAGAACCGGAATGCGGCCGTCCTGGGGACGCTCGGCACGGGTCTCGCCGCCATCGCGGCCGAACGGCCACGCCTGGCCGACCGTATCGCGCAGGCCCGCGCAGCCCGACACCAGCAGCGCTGCCATCGAGAGCGCGAGAGCCGTTCGCGCGGGTGCCACGCGGACGGAAGAACGGGTGCGGCTCATCGGTTGCCTTCCTTGGGTGTTTCGGGTGCCGGACCAGCAGGGGCGGCGGGCGCGGTCTCGGCTGCGGGCGGCGGTGTGGCCGCAGCCGCTGCCGGTGCCTGGGCAGCGGGCGCGGCAGGTGCCGGAGCCTGGGTGATGGCTTCCACACCCTGGTCGATACGGGCCTGGCCCGTTGTGACCGGGGCACGACTGTCGGCCTGCTGGGCTTCGGTCACGGTCCGCTGGCGCTCGGTACCAACGCGGCGCGCGGCTTCGATTTCGCTCAGCATGTCATTCGAGACCTGCCCGCCGCTGGCGGGGGCGGCAGCGCCGGGGGGGAGCGGTGTCTCGATCACCTGCACGCCCGGCGGCGGCACATAGCCAGGTGGCAGGCGCTGACCGGGCGGCAGGCGGATGATGCGGGGCTGGCCCTGGGCCGTCGTCCCGCCCTGTTCGGGTGTCGCCGTACCCTGTTCGCCGGGCAGCGGAATGGTGGTTGCCGATGGCGTGGCTGCAGCATCGATGACGGAAATCGCCTGGGCGGCCCGGTTGCGCAGCCCCTCGGGCGAGCGCGGATCAAGGCGCAGCAGCTCGTACTCGTCCTTGGCAGCAGTAGTATCACCCTCGTGCCAGGCGGCAGCCGCCAGCAGCTCCCGTGCCAGCAGCGAGAACGGCCCGCCGCGGTCGACCACCGGCTTCAGCCTGGCTGCCAGCTGAGCCCGGGTTTCGGTCTCGGACGCAATGTAGGCAGCGCGCAGCAGGGCGAGGTCGCGGATGTCTGGATCACGGATGGTACGGGCTGCGTTCTCGAACGCCGTGCGCGCACCCGCCGCGTCGCCCTTCTCCTGCAGGGCCCCGCCCTGGGTCATCGCTGCGATCGCGGCATAGCCCGGCGCCCCGCTTCTGGCGATCTCGCCCAGCTTGGCAGCTCCGCCCGCGAGATCGCCCCCCTGCAGCATCAGCATCGCGGCATCATACTGCTCGGCGGCTTCCACGGCGTTCTGGGCCTGGTGCCGCTGCCACAGCTGCCAGCCGATCCCGCCAGCCAGCGCGAGCACGCCAGCGCCGATCACCCACGGAGCGAGGCGCCGCGCGAGGGATTCCACGGTATCCTTGCGAAGCTCTTCCTCGGCTTCACGGAACAGGTCTGTCACGCGGGGTGTCTCCGGATGGGTGAGGTCGCGCGCCACACGGGGGGCGCCGCCTCGAATACACGTCACACAAGGGTAAAGGCGCCGCCGCCGCGCGGCAAGGCGCACCAGCTGTGCCGCGCTGGACGTCAAGCATGGCGGTTTGGTGGCAAGTCCGGACAAAAGCCTCTGCCAGCAGGGCATGCACCGCTGCCCGCGTGATCAGGTGACGGCCTCCAGCTCCGTTTCTGGCAGAGCCTGCACCTGCGGCTCGAGCCAACTATCCGCATCGAGCTGTGCGAAGGCGATCGCACAGGGCCGGCCATCGACCCGGGCCAGCTGCCCCAGATCCAGCAGCCTGCCGACATGGGGTTCGGCTTCTGACCGGGCCCCGCGCAGAAGAACGCCGGCCTCCTCGAATCCCACCATCCTGACATCGCACTGACTGCAGGTACGGGTGTCCACGACCAGTCGGCGCCCGTCATCCACTTCGAAAAGCGAGAGGATCGGTCCTGTCCCGTCGCTCCAGGCTGCTTCCCAGGGATCGACTACGGCCCGCAACCGCTCCGACAGGGTCGGGTCGGCCCGGATCGCCGAATGGTAGTCGCCCACAAAGTGGTAGGAGAGCCGATGCAGGTCCCGCCCCGGAAACACGGACTGATAGGCGTCCAGCGGCCTGATCGACGCGATCCCGAACTGGCCGGGAGTTTGGTGGTAAGGACTGAAGCGATCGATGCTCAGACCACCGATACCGCCGGGCGGTTGCAGGTGATGCAGCAATGGAATGACCGCGATCATTTCCTCATAGTCCGCGGCTGCGTCCCCCGGGAAATCGCACAGGAGGTTCCAGACGATCGCCACTCCAGCCGCACGCGCGAACCGCATGCAGTCGATGTTGGTCTGCGCGGACGAGCCCTTGCGCATCCGCTTGAGCAGGCTGGTGGACAGGGACTCGATCCCCGGCTGGATGGACCGCACGCCAGATGCGGCGAGCAAGGCCATCTTCTCCCGGGACAGATTGGCCTTCTGCTCATAGAACAGGTTGAGGTGCCGCTCTGCGTCTCGTAGTCTTGGGAGCAAGGTGGAGAAATATTGATGCGGCATGATATTGTCGACCATCAAGATCTGGTCGATGTCATGGATCGCCGACAGCGCCTGGATTTCCTCAAATACCTTGTCGGCACTCTTGGCCCTATGTGTCATGCCGTTGGCATTGAGGCCGCAGAAGGTACAGTGATGCTTGGCGCCCCACCAGCATCCGCGACTGCTCTCGTAGGGGATGCGCAGACTGGCAGGGTCGTCCGGCGCCAGGCGGTGCGCATCGGCCAGGACAGCGGCCAGCTGGCTGAAGAAGTCCTCGAAGCTGGGCACCGGCAGGCTGTCGAGGTCTTCGATGATGTTTCCGGCGATGATCCTGGGTGCAGCGCCCGGATGGCCGGAGGGGTCAGACGGATAGGCCTTGAGGAACTGCGGCAGGCTCCGGTCCGCTTCGCCCGTGAACACATGGTCAATTGCCGGCTCGAGGACAGCAACCGCTTCGCCCATTTCGCCGTCGACATTGGCCCCACCGAGCAGCGTGATCTTCTCCGGCGCCTGCTGCTTGATCGCATGGATCAGCGAGAGGCTGGACAGCGTCTGTTCGAATACTGTCGACAGGCCAATGAACCTGACCGGTATCCGGGACAGTGCGGCTGCGAACGCCTCGACGAACAGTTCGGAGACAAGCTGGAGGTCCGTGAAGCGCCAGCCCGCCGTGGTTTCAATGCGCTCCCATGACGGCGGCTGACTGTCGTCCCGGGTGGCAGCCTCGCCGTACCGCGCCCTGCGGAACAGGCATTCACCCACCAGATCGCCGGTCGGCATATGGCACAGGGCGCGGTAGCCGCTCAGGCCGATCAGGGCGGCATAGGCGAGATTCGCATACACCACCCGGCACCGGAAGCCCGCAGCTTCGACGGCTGCGGACAGTGCGTGAAGCCCAAGGGAGGGACGGTCCGGACTGGCGAACGGAGGGAGAACCAGAATCAGATCCGCCTGCGACAGATCAACCGAGCCGAGAAGCTGGTCGATGCACCGCGCGATCGTGGCCCTGACCGCTCCCTCGGGTCCGCTGTGACCACCAAGCAGGCCTGACATGGCCGACTAGAACTTGACCCCGACCGAGACCGTCACCTCGGTCTTGTCGGCCCCACTGGCATTGGCGAGCCCGGCGACATCCTTCCTGAGCTTGGTGGCCATCGCCTCATCGAGCACGATGCCCTTGGCTGCGAGGGCGGCGGCGGGATTTTCGCGGAACACTTTGCCGAATTCGGGCGACGTGGTCTCGAGAGACCCGACCCGCGCCAGGGTGGCGATCTGATTGGGCTTCATGTTCGACAGGGATGTCATGAGTTCGGTGCTTGCGGTTGGACGCCGTGCCATCTGCCCAGCCCTCCTTGCCCGGTGGCGCATCCGAAGGACAACCCTCACAGACCCGTACGCCCCAGGACAACCACCAGAACATGAACATCAACACCAGGCAAGTAAAATGGTAGTTTTCCCAAGAAAGGCTATCCTGAGATGTTTACAGCCCTAAACTGCGGGGTGATGTTCGATCTGCCGCGTCCACGCCCCTTCGACTGAAGACGGATCGCGGGCCTGGCCTGCGACCTGGACAGCAGTTTCGGGCGAGCTGCAGCCCGGCCGGACATCGGACCGATTGCGACGCCAACCGCACGGCCTCACGACGCCGCGCGAAAGCGGTGACCGCCCACTCCAATCAGCCGATCAGACCACCAAAGCCCCACATCATCACGGTGCAGGCAATCACGGCGAGAAAAGCGAACGTATCCTGAACGGCGGCCATGGCACACTCCTGTAGCTGGCGGGGGAGCCGTGTTCGACGGCGCATCAGTTCGTTCTTTGTTCTTTATTCCTGTTTTGTTCCGCGCGCAAGGGCCGCGCTGCAGAAAATGAGAACGGCCCCGCTGCGGACAGCGGGGCCGTGATGTCATGAACCCTGGATCAGTCGCGCTCGACGCACAGCGCGATACCTTCGCCGCCGCCGATGCACAGGCTGGCGACCCCGCGCCGGGCGCCGCGCGCTTCCATGGCGGCGATCAGCGTGGTGAGGATGCGGGTGCCGGAGGCGCCCAGCGGGTGGCCGAGAGCGCAGGCGCCGCCGTTCACATTCACCCGGTCGTGGGTGATGCCCAGTTCCTTCATCGCAATCATCGGCACCACGGCGAAGGCCTCGTTGATCTCCCACAGGTCAACACTGTCGGCGGTCCAGCCGGCCCGGTCCAGTGCCTTGCGGATCGCACCCACAGGGGCTGTGGTGAAGTACTTCGGCTCGGCGGCATGGGCTGCCGAGGACACCACCCGCGCCAGCACCTTGGCGCCGCGCGCCGCCGCCTGCGACTGCTTCATCAGCACCACGGCTGCCGCGCCATCGGAAATCGCCGAGGCATTGGCGGCGGTGACGGTGCCGTCCTTGTTGAAGGCGGGCTTGAGGCTAGGGATCTTGTCCGGGCGGGCCTTGCGGGGCAGCTCGTCGGTGTCGACCACGGTGTCACCGCCGCGCCCGGCGATGGTGACCGGCGCGATCTCGCGCTTGAAGGCGCCGCTCTCGGTGGCGGCCTGGGCACGGCGCAGGGTTTCGATCGCATAGGCGTCCTGCTGCTCGCGGGTGAACTGGTATTCCTGGGCGATCATGTCGGCGAACTGGCCCATGGGCTTACTTTCATAGGCATCTTCCAGCCCATCGAGCGCCATGTGATCGAACAGCCGGTCATGGCCATACTTCATGCCGGTGCGGTGGGTCTTCATCAGGTGCGGCGCGCCCGACATGCTTTCCATGCCGCCGGCCACCACGATATCGGCATCGCCCATGGCGATGGCATTGACGCCGGAGATCACGGTCTGCAGGCCCGAGCCGCACACTTTGTTGACCGTCACGGCCTGAGCGCTGACCGGCAGGCCGGCCTTCAGCGCCGCCTGGCGGGCCGGAGCCTGACCGAGGCCCGCCGGCAGCACATTGCCGAGGATCACCTGGTCCACCTGGGCGCCGTCCACGCCAGATTCGGCCAGCGCCGCCTTCACCGCCACGGCGCCCAGCTCGGTGGCCGCAAGGCCGCCCAGCTCGCCCATCAGCCCGCCCATCGGGGTGCGGGCCATTCCGGTGATCACGATCGGGTCCTGTTGGGTGCTCATGGCGCTTTGCCTCCCGGCTGTAGTTTTCTCGTGAGGGGCAGTTGGAGCGCGCAGGCGGCTGCGTCAAGGGACGCCGCCAGAGTGGCCCGCCTGGCGCCCCTGCGTGACCGCGCCCAGCCCTGCCCCCTAGCCCCGGCGGCGCAAGCCCGGTAGGGACTGGCGCCACCCGCACCTTTCCCGGCAGACCCATGAAATTCCTCGACCAGGCCAAGATCTACATCCGCTCCGGCGATGGCGGAGGCGGCAGTGTGTCGTTCCGGCGCGAGAAATACATCGAATATGGCGGCCCCGACGGCGGCGATGGCGGACGCGGCGGCGATGTCGTGATCCGCGCCGTGGACGGTCTGAACACCCTGATCGACTATCGCTTCCAGCAGCACCACCGCGCCAAGACCGGCGGTCACGGCATGGGCAAGCAGCGCAATGGGGCCGGGGCCGAGCCGCTGATCCTGAAAGTCCCGCCCGGCACCCAGGTGTTCGACGAGGACAAGGAGACCCTGCTGGCCGATCTCACCGATGTCGGGATGGAAGTGGTGATCGCCCGGGGCGGCAATGGCGGCTGGGGCAACATGCATTTCAAAGGCCCGGTCAATCAGGCCCCGCGCCACGCCAATCCCGGCCTGCCCGGCGAGGAGCGCTGGATCTGGCTGCGCCTCAAGCTGATCGCCGATGCGGGGCTGGTGGGCCTGCCCAATGCGGGCAAGAGCACGTTTCTGGCCGCAGTCTCGGCGGCCACGCCGAAGGTGGCGGACTATCCCTTCACCACCCTGCACCCCAATCTGGGTGTGGTGAGCCTGGGGGCTGACACCCGTTTCGTGCTGGCGGACATTCCCGGCCTGATCGAGGGCGCCGCCGATGGTGCCGGCCTTGGCACCCGGTTCCTGGGACATATCGAGCGCTGCGGCGCGCTGTTGCATCTGGTGGATGGCACCCAGGAGGATGTGGTGGAGGCCTGGCGCACGGTGCGCGGCG
>JAIXTH010000155.1 GCA_027484265.1 Alphaproteobacteria bacterium | reverse complement strand
TCGCTGACCGGCTTCTCGCTGGTGGGCGGACCGGCCTACAATGATGCCGCCGCCGCCGAAGAGATCCTGCGCCGCCTCGATGTGCCCTATTATGCGGCCCAGGCGGTGGAGTTCCAGCCGATCGAACGCTGGGCCGGCTCGTCCGCCGGCTTCACCCCCGTGGAAAGCACCATCATGGTGGCGATCCCGGAGCTGGACGGTGCCATCGCCCCGGCCCTGTATGGCGGGCGCTCCACCAGTTCGGGCGAGACCTGCTGTGGCTGCGAGCGGCATTGCCAGTTCGAGGCCGGCCGCAATGCCGCCCAGATGCGCGCCTGCGACGAGCGGGCCGAGGCGCTGGCGGCCAAGGTCGCGCGCATGGTGGCGCTGCGCCGCGCCGCCCGGCACGACCGCAATGTGGCGGTGGTGCTGTTCAATTTCCCGCCCAACTCGGGCGCAGCCGGCACGGCGGCGTTCCTCGGCGTCTATGAGAGCCTGTTCAACACCCTCACCCGGATGGCGCGCGAGGGCTATGACCTGGTGCCCCCCGCCAGTGTCGATGCCCTGCGCGAGGCGATCCTGGGGGGCAATGCGGCGCGGCTGAACACCGATGCCAATGTGCTGGACCTCGTCCCGCTCGACAGCCATCTGCGCCGCGAGACCCACCTGAAGGACATCGAGGCCGTGTGGGGTCCAGCCCCTGGCCGCCAGCAGACCGACGGGCGCGCGATCCAGATTTTCGGCGTGCGCTTCGGCAAGGTGGCGGTGCTGCTGCAGCCGCCGTTCGGCACCGAAGGCGATCCGATGCGCCTGATGTTCGAGGGCGGGTTTGCCCCCACCCATGCCTTCAGCGCCTTCTATCGCTGGGTCCGCGAGGATTTCGGCGCCCATGCCGTGGTGCATTTCGGCACCCACGGCGCGCTCGAGTTCATGCCGGGCAAGCAGGTGGGCCTCAGCGGCGACTGCTGGCCCGAGCGGCTGATCGGCGATCTGCCGAACCTCTATCTCTATGCCGCCAACAATCCGTCCGAGGCCACCATCGCCAAGCGGCGCTCGGGCGCGGTGACCTTGAGCTACCTCACCCCGCCGGTGGTGCAGGCCGGGCTCTATCGCGGCCTGATGGAGCTGAAGGCCTCGATCGACCGCTGGCGCGCGGGGCCGCCGGAGGGCGCCGATGCGCGGATGCTGCTGGCCAGCCTGATCCAGGACCAGGCCGCTGCCATCGATCTGGTGCCCGACAGCCCGGCCTGGGACGAGCATGAGGTGGAAGCCCAGATCGCAAGTCTTGCGGCGCGGCTGGCCGAGCTTGAACAGGCGCTGATCCCCGAAGGCCTGCATGTGATGGGCGAGCCGATGGACCGGGCCGGGCGCGAAGGCGCCATCGCCCTGCTGGCCGAGGCCCAGGGCCTGAACCTGCCCGCCGATGCGGTGGGCGACCTGGTGGCCGGCACCCGTCCGGCAGACCTGATCGGCCTGTATGGTTTGCCGCGCGATCAGAGCGTGCGCGACAGTCTCGATACCCTGACCCGGGCGGCGTTCCTGCTGGGCGAGGATCACGAGCTGCCGGCCCTGATCCATGCGCTGGACGGGGGCTATGTGCCGCCGTCGCCCGCTGGCGATCTGGTGCGCACGCCGGATATCCTGCCCACCGGGCGCAACATCCACGGCTTTGACCCGTTCCGTCTGCCCAGTGCCTTTGCCCAGCGCGAAGGCACCCGCCAGGCCGGGCAGGTGCTGGCCAGACACGCGGCCGAGACCGGCGCGCTGCCGCGTACGGTGGCGCTGGTGCTGTGGGGTACCGACACGCTGAAGACCGAAGGCGCCCCGGTGGCGCAGGCGCTGGCCCTGATGGGCGCGCGGCCCCGGCTGGATGGCTATGGACGGGTGTGCGGGGCCGAGCTGCTGCCGCTGGAGACGCTGGGCCGGCCGCGGATCGATGTGGCGATTACCCTGTCGGGCATCTTCCGCGACCTGTTGCCCCTGCAGACCCGGATGCTGGCCGAGGCCGCCTGGCTCGCCGCCAACGCCGACGAGCCGGACGATCAGAACTTCATCCGCGCCAATACCCGCGCCCACATGGCAGCCACCGGCTGCGACCTGGAGACGGCGGCGCTGCGGGTGTTCTCCAATGCCGACGGTGCCTATGGCGCCAATGTCAACAGCCTGATCGATGCGGGCTGCTGGGACGGCGAGGACGAGCTGGCGGATGCCTATCAGACCCGCAAGTGCTTTGCCTATGGCCGCGACGGCAAGCCTGCCCGCCAGCAGGCGCATCTGGCCCAGGTGCTGGCCGGGGTGGACCTTGCCTACCAGAACCTTGATTCGGTTGAACTTGGTGTCACCACCATCGACCACTATGTCGACACGCTGGGCGGCATCGCCCGGGCGGTGAAGCGCGCCCGCGGCGGTACCGAGGCCGCCGTCTATATCGCCGACCACACCCATGGCGAGGGCAAGGTGCGGACCCTGGCCGACCAGGTCTCGCTCGAGACCCGCTCGCGCACCCTCAACCCGCGCTGGTACGAGGGCCTGCTGCAGCATGGCTATGAGGGCGTGCGCCAGATCGAGGCCCAGATCACCAACACGCTGGGCTGGAGTGCCACCACCGGACAGGTCCAGCCCTGGATCTACCAGCGCATCTCCGAGACCTTCGTGCTCGACGAGCAGATGCGCCGCCGCCTGGCGGACCTGAACCCCAAATCCTCCGCACGGCTGGCGACCCGCCTGCTGGAGGCCCACGCCCGCAATTACTGGCAGCCCGATGATGCCACGCTGGAGGCCCTGCGGGCCGCCGGCGACGAACTCGAAGACCGTCTCGAAGGGCTGATGCCCGCCGGGGGCGCCACCTGACACCCGATCACACCGATCCAGCCCAGGCCTGCCCGTCAGGCCAGCCGCAAGGAAGCAAGCCATGACAGTACTCGATCTTCCCCGCTCCCTGCCGGACAGGCTGCGGGCTGCCGCCGGGCGCGGACCCGGCCGCGAGGACGGCGAAGGCTCGGTCCAGGTGAAGCTGGACCCGTCGGTCAAGATCGACCGGGCCAAGGTGTTCGCCATCTATGGCAAGGGCGGCATCGGCAAGAGCACCACCAGCTCGAACCTGTCCGCCGCCTTCTCCAAGCTCGGCAAACGGGTGCTGCAGATCGGCTGCGACCCCAAGCACGACAGCACCTTCACCCTCACCAAGTGCCTGGTGCCCACGGTGATCGATGTGCTGGAGACGGTGAACTTCCACACCGAGGAGCTGCGGCCCGAGGACTATGTCTATCAGGGCTATAATGGCGTGATGTGCGTGGAGGCGGGCGGCCCGCCGGCGGGCACCGGCTGCGGCGGCTATGTGGTCGGCCAGACCGTGAAGCTGCTCAAGGAGCACCACCTCCTGGAAGACACCGATGTGGTGATCTTCGACGTGCTGGGCGACGTGGTCTGCGGCGGCTTCGCGGCACCGCTTCAGCATGCCGACCGGGCCATGATCGTCACGGCCAACGACTTCGACAGCATCTTCGCCATGAACCGGATCGTGGCCGCGATCCGCGCCAAGTCCAAGAACTACGACGTGCGCCTCGGCGGCGTGATCGCCAACCGGTCGAAGGACACCGACCAGATCGACCGGTTCGCCAGCGCCGTGGGCCTCGAGCGGGTCGCGCACCTGCCTGACCTCGATGAAATCCGGATCTCGCGCCTCAAGAAGAAGGTGCTGTTCGAGATGGATCCCTCCCCCGCCGTGCTGGCGGCGCAGGAAGAGTACATGCGCCTCGCTGCTTCCTTGTGGGCCGGGGACCGCGAGTTCGATGCCCTGCCGATGAAGGATCGCGAGATCTTCGACTTCCTGGGATTTGATTGATGGCCCGCACCGATACCTCCTTTGCCGACCGCCGCGGTGACCTGACCGAGTATTTCGATCGCACCGCCAGCGAGACCTGGGCGCGCCTCACCTCCGACGCCCCGGTCAGCGGCATCCGCCAGACCGTGCGGGAGGGCCGCGACCGCATGCGGGCCACCCTGATGTCGTGGCTGCCGGCCCAGATGCGCGGCGCCCGCCTGCTGGATGCAGGGTGCGGCACCGGGTCCTTGTCGGTGGAAGCGGCCGGGCGCGGCGCCAGCGTGCTCGCTGTGGATGTCGCGGCCAGCCTTCTGGATGTTGCGCGCGAGCGGCTGCCGGCCTTTGTCGGCGGCGGTTCGGTCACCTTCGTGGCCGGTGACATGACCGATCCGGCCCACGGCACCTTCGATCATGTGGTGGCGATGGATTCGCTGATCCACTATGAACTCAAGGACATCGCCGCCGCTCTTGCCACGCTGGCAGCGCGCACGCGCCACTCGATCCTGTTCACCGTCGCGCCCCGCACCCCGCTGCTCTCGGCCATGCATGTGGCCGGGAAGCTGTTCCCGCGCGCTGACCGCGCACCGGCCATCGTGCCGGTGGCCCTGACACACCTGCGTGACCGTATCGCGGCCACACCGGAACTGAGGGGCTGGCGCGTGGCGCGGGATGGGCGAATTTCGGGTGGGTTCTATACGTCCCATGCAGTGGAGCTGGTGCGCGCATGAGCGTGACTGGGTCAGATACCAAGGTGCGTCCGGCGGCAAGTCCGCCGGACCCGAAGGGCATCCGTCGCTGGATGCCCTTTGCCGACGCCGTGAGCGCAGAGCTTCCGCTGTCGCGCCTGTTGCGTCTGGCCCTGTTCCAGGTCTCGTGCGGCATGACCGCCGTGCTGCTCACCGGCACGCTGAACCGGGTGATGATCGTCGAGCTGGGCATGGCGGGCTGGATCGTGGCGCTGATGGTGTCGGTCCCGCTGCTGGTGGCCCCGTTCCGGGCCCTGATCGGGTTCCGCAGTGACGTGCACCGCTCGGTCTTCGGCTGGCGCCGCACGCCCTATGTCTGGTTCGGGTCGCTGCTGCAGTTTGGCGGGCTGGCGATCATGCCGTTCGCGCTGCTGATCCTGACCGGTGATGCCGCCCTCGTGGGCAAGGATGTCGGCTATGTGGCTGCTGCCCTCGGCTTCCTGATGGCGGGCGGCGGACTGCATGTGGTGCAGACGGCGGGCCTTGCGATGGCCACCGATGTGGCCAGCGATTCCACCAGAGCCCAGGTGGTGGCGGCGCATTATGTGATGCTGCTGGTGGGCATGATGATCAG
>JAIXTH010000173.1 GCA_027484265.1 Alphaproteobacteria bacterium | reverse complement strand
TTCCTTCGAGCTGGTGCGCCCCTGGCGCACAGCTCTGTGGCCCCTGTCTGAAACCCTTTTCCCCGGTGTCGCCCGTCGCTGACGGCGGGGGTGCGGGTGGGACGGCCGGTCCCAAGGATGCGAAGCACCGCCCCGCGGCGCCCGCAGGGCGTCCTTGAAACCGGTCGGCACGCCTGCGATCCACGCTGGCAGCGACGGGCGACACCGGGGAAAAGGGCGGGCGGAGGACCTCTATCCGTTCACCGCCAACCACCGGACAGTCCACCGGAGGCCCGATGCGGGGCAAGCGACTAGCGCCCCCGCTGGAGGCCCGGCGCGGGCCAACCGACGCGACGCGGCGCTTCGCGGGTATCCCCGAGCCAGGCATCCGACATCCAGGGCACTCAGGTGGGGCGTGTCACCCGGCGCCGCCCACAGTCAAGCCGCCGATCCGCAAGGTGGGCTGGCCGACACCGACCGGGACCGACTGTCCGGCCTTGCCGCAGGTGCCGACGCCGTCATCCAGCGCCATGTTGGTCCCGATCATCGAGACCCGGGTGAGGGCGCTGGGGCCGTCGCCGATCAGGGTGGCACCCTTGACCGGCGCTACCACCTTGCCGTCTTCCACCAGATAGGCCTCGGTGCACTGGAACACGAACTTGCCCGAGGTGATGTCCACCGAGCCGCCGCCGAAATTCACGGCATAGAGGCCGCGCTTGAGGCTGGCGACAATCTCCGCCGGATCGTGGGAGCCGGCCTCCATGAAGGTGTTGGTCATGCGCGGCATCGGGCGGTGGGCATAGCTTTCGCGGCGGCCGTTGCCGGTGGGCGCCACGCCCATCAGGCGCGCGTTCAGCCGGTCCTGCAGATAGCCGACCAGGATCCCGTCCTCGATCAGCACGGTGCGCTCGGTGGGGGTGCCTTCATCGTCGATGGTCAGCGAGCCACGGCGGCCCGGCAGCGTGCCATCGTCGATCACGGTCACGCCGGGCGCAGCCACCCGCTGGCCGATCCGCCCGGCAAAGGCGCTGGTGTCCTTGCGGTTGAAGTCGCCCTCCAGGCCATGGCCCACCGCTTCGTGCAGCAGCACCCCCGGCCAGCCGGAGCCGAGCACCACGTCCATCTCGCCCACCGGCGCCGGGATCGAATCGAGGTTCACCAGCGCGATCCGCAGGGCTTCGTCGGCCAGCGCCTTCATGCGACCGCCGTCCAGCCAGGTGGCATAGTCGACCCGGCCCCCGGCCCCGGCCGAGCCGCTCTCGCGCCGTCCGTCCTTCTCGCAGGTCACCGACACATTCACCCGCACCAGCGGGCGCACGTCGGCGCGCACGTCGCCGTCGGGGCGGACGATCGCGATTTCCTTGCGCGAGGCCGCCAGCGACACCGAGACCTGGACGACGCGCGGGTCACGGCCCCGCACATAGGCGTCGATCTCGCCCAGCACCGCGATCTTGGATTCAAACGACGGCTCGGCCAGCGGGTCGTGGTCGCCATAGAGCCGGCTGTTGGTGTGGGCGGGGGGCGCCGCCACCGCGCCATCATGGCCGCGCCGGGCCATGGCCGCCGCATCGGCGGCCCGGTTCAGCGCCGCCGCGCTCAGCTCGTTGGAATGGGCATAGCCGGCGGCTTCGCCCGCCACCACCCGCAGGCCGAAACCCTCGTCGGAATCATAGGAGGCCGACTTCAGCCGCCCGTCGTCCCACACAAAGCTTTCCCCGCGCGAGGCCTCGAGAAACAGCTCCCCGTCATCGGCCCCCGCCAGCGCCCGCTTGAGAATGGCATCGGCGCCTTCGGCCAGGGCGCGGTCGGTGAGAGTGGCGGTCATGGAAGCTCCGTTGTTGCCCTAGAGGACATAGGCAGGTTTGGCTGCAACGCAAGCAGGGCGTGATGACCATGCTATCAAGCAAACCGGCGGATGCTCATTGGCCATATGGGGCACAAGTTCAGGGTGTATATCAGTCATGCTTGACAAAAAATACCTTAGCGATAGTCTCGCGCAATCGGCTAGGTGCACACAACTTTTACGGTGAAATCATGACGGTCCGCTCGACCACTGTGGTTCATTTAGCATTCCTCTTGATCGTCGGCGGCCTTTTGCTGGCCTGCTATCTTGCGGCACCGGCGTGGCCATCGCTCGCGCGTGTCATCGATCTTCTGTCAGTTGCACTGATGGCGGTTCCCGGTTCGACAGCGCTGCTGTTGGTCCCGACCATCCTGCCAGAGGCGTTGGCAGAGTTTTCGGCTCTGGTTGCCGCTGCAGCGCTCACAGCCTTCGTTGGACTGTTTGCATGGGTTGGTTGGCACGTGGCCGCGCAGCTGACACAGGATCGGACCGGTCTGTTCCTATTCGCCTTTCTCGCCCTTGCCTGCCTGAACATCGTTGTGGGACGCTTTGCCATGCAGGCGGCTGCATGGGAAGGCTGGGCGCGACTTGGCGGCATCGTTCCAGCCTTTCCAATGGCCGCGGCGGTCGCGGCTCTGGGCCTTGCGGCCAACGGCCTGTTCTATACAGGATGGTGGCTCTTTATGCGCAGAAAGCCGGTCTGACGGTTGAAGTGCGGCTTGGACCGCTGCATCGGCCCGCTGGACGGATGGGGCGGCGCGCGTATCTGGCCGCATATGGCTTTGAACATCATCAAGCTGGCGGTCGGCGCCGACAGTATCGAGGACCTCGAGCAATGGCATGACTGGCAGGTGGGTCAGCGCCAGGCGCTGGGGCTCGAGCCGGTGCCGGTCTGCGACACCCGCATGGTGCCCAAGCGGCGGGCGGACGTGCTCGATGGCGGCTCGCTCTACTGGGTGATCAAGGGGATCGTGCTGGTGCGCCAGCGCATCACCGACATCGTCACCATCACCGGGGACGGGGGCCAGACCCGCTGCGAGCTGTGGCTGGAGCCGGTGCACCACCGCACCCAGCCGATGCGGCGCAAGGCCTTCCAGGGCTGGCGCTATCTCGAGCCGAACGACGCGCCCGCCGATCTGGCGGGGCCCGATGCCGGGGGCGGGGCCGATCTGCCGGACCGGCTGCGCCGCGAACTGATGGACCTGGGCGCCTGGTAGACCGGCCGTGCGGCATCTCTAGCCGAACAGGCCCGCAAAGAAGCCGGACACCGCCCCGACCAGCCAGTCCAGCGCCGCCAGGCCCATGCCAATGCCGAGGGGCAGGATCAGCAGGCTGACCACGAAGAAGCCGAAGGAGACCGCGGCAAACAGGCCGTCGCGCTGGATCAGGGCGATGGCGAGCGCGGCGGTGGCCATGCCCGGCGGCCAGTTGCCGAACGGG
>JAIXTH010000033.1 GCA_027484265.1 Alphaproteobacteria bacterium | reverse complement strand
TGCTGGGCTGAACCGATGCGCCAGATTCGCATCAACAGCACCGGCGGACCCGACGTGCTGGACATGGTGGACGTGGCTGAGCCAACACCGGGTCCGGGTGAGATCAAGATCCGGCTCGGCGCCTGTGGTCTGAACTTTATCGATACATATCAACGCTCTGGCCTGTACCCGGTGCCCTTGCCAACAGGTCTGGGCCTGGAAGGTGCGGGCACGGTGGAGGCGGTTGGCCCAGGGGTCACGCGGTTCAAGGCCGGTGACCGGGCCGGCTTCTGCAGCGGCCCGCCCGGCGCCTATGCCGAGGCCCACTGTGTGCCGGAGGCACGGGCCGTCCGGCTGCCGGACGCCATCTCCGACGAAGTGGCGGCCGCGACACTGCTCAAGGGCCTCACGGCCGAGTTCCTGGTGCGACGGCTGTGGCCGATGCAGGCCGGCGATACGGTGCTGTTCCATGCCGCGGCGGGCGGGGTGGGGCTCCTGGCCTGCGCGTGGTTGAAGGCGCGTGGCGTGCGGGTGATCGGCACGGTGGGTAGCGAGGCCAAGGCCGAGCTGGCACGGGCGCATGGCTGCGACGAGATCATCCTGTACCGAAGCGAGGATGTGCCCGCGCGGGTGCGGGCGCTGACCGACGGGCATGGCTGCAAGGTGGTTTACGACTCGGTTGGGCGCACCACACTGACAGGCTCGATCCAGTCAGCGGCGCGGCGGGGGCTGGTTGTCAGCTATGGCAACGCGTCGGGGCCCCCGGAGCCTGTGCAGCCACTGCTGCTATCGCGGCACGGTTCGCTGTTCCTGACCCGGCCGACCCTGTTCGACTATGTGGCACAGACAGACGAGCTGGATGCGGCGGCTGAAGCCCTGTTTGCGGCCATCGCTGACGGGACCCTGAAGCCCCTGATCGGCCAGCGATTCGCGCTGGACCAGGCGCGCGCCGCCCATGTCGCTCTGGAAGGTCGCGAAACCGTCGGCTCAACGATCCTGCTGCCGTGAGCCTGCGAGAGCGGCGATCGATCTGCATGTCATATAAAGATATGTTTATGTCTTTACTTGATAGACAGGGCCTGCTGCGCTAAGTCGCGGCACGCTATCGGGCGCCACTCGTCCTGCCCGCACGCCACAGGGGCTGGTGCGGGGGAGGGGGCGGCCGCATCGGGACATCGCTCCATGACTGACTATATCGTTGCCGACATCGGCCTCGCCGGCTTCGGCCGCAAGGAAATCGACCTCGCCGAGACCGAAATGCCCGGTCTGATGGCGATCCGCGCCGAGTATGGCCCGTCGCAGCCGCTCAAGGGCGCACGAATTGCCGGCTCGCTGCACATGACGATCCAGACTGCGGTGCTGATCGAGACCCTGAAGGCGCTGGGCGCCGATATCCGCTGGGTGTCGTGCAACATCTACTCGACGCAGGACCATGCGGCAGCAGCCATCGCCGCCGCCGGCATCCCGGTTTTCGCGGTCAAGGGTGAGACCCTGGAAGAGTATTGGGACTATACCGCCCGCCTGTTCGACTGGCATGGCGGCGGCGTTCCGAACATGATCCTGGATGATGGCGGCGACGCTACCATGCTGGTCCACAACGGACTGCGCGCCGAGCAGGGCGATACCGCCTTCCTCGACAAACCGACCAGCGAGGAAGAGGAAATCTTCTACGCGCTGATCAAGCGTCTGCTGGCCGAGAAGCCGAAGGGCTGGTTCAAGTCGATTGCCGATGCGATCCGCGGCGTGTCGGAAGAGACCACCACCGGCGTGCACCGGCTCTATCTGCTGGCCGAACAGGGCAAGCTGCTGTTCCCGGCGATCAATGTGAACGATGCCGTGACCAAGTCTAAGTTCGACAATCTGTATGGCTGCAAGGAATCGCTGGTGGACGGCATCCGCCGCGGGACCGACGTGATGATGGCCGGCAAGATTGCGATGGTCGCGGGCTTCGGCGACGTGGGCAAGGGCTCGGCCGCCAGCCTGCGCAACGCCGGCTGCCGCGTGATGGTGTCGGAAGCCGACCCGATCTGCGCGCTGCAGGCTGCCATGGAAGGCTATGAAGTGGTGACCATGGAAGATGCAGCGCCCCGCGCCGACATCTTCGTGACCGCCACCGGCAACAAGGACGTGATCACCATCGAGCACATGCGTGCCATGAAGGACCGCGCCATCGTCTGCAACATCGGCCATTTCGACAACGAGATTCAGGTTGCCGCGCTGAAGAACTACAAGTGGACCAACATCAAGCCGCAGGTGGATGAGATTGAACTGGCTGCCGGCCGGCGGATCATCCTCCTGTCGGAAGGCCGTCTGGTGAACCTAGGCAACGCCATGGGCCACCCCAGCTTCGTGATGAGCGCAAGCTTCGCGAACCAGACTCTGGCGCAGATCGAGCTGTGGAACCACCCCGATCGCTACGAGAAGAAGGTCTACACCCTGCCCAAGCACCTCGACGAGAAGGTGGCCGCCCTGCATCTCGAAAAGGTCGGCGCCAAGCTGACCAAGCTGACCGCAGAACAGGCCGCCTATATCGGCGTGACCGATCAGGGCCCGTTCAAGCCGGACCACTACCGCTACTGATCGCTTTTCGGTCAATACAATCAATGGACGGCGCAGCGGACATCCGCTGCGCCGCTTCCGTGTCCGGGACATGGTGACCAAAGATTAAGCTGACAGGCAGCGGCCGCCCGGCGACAACCGCCCGCGCAGATGCGGAGGGCAAAGGCATGATGGGTGCGCAATCAAGACAGGTTGGCCGGATGCTGGCCGCCATGGCTCTGCTGGCTCCCGGCTTGATGGCCGTAGGCGGGGCAGCGGCCCGGGACCAGCGTGTGGACTATACCGTGCGGTTCAGCGCCACCCCCGAACCCGGGCTCGACATCACGCTGGCCTTGAAGGGCGACGCCGATGGCGTGACCCAGATCAATCTGCCCGACCGCTGGGCGGGGGAGCAGCATCTCTACGAGCTGCTCTCGAACTTCGCCGTACAGGGCGGGACGGTCGAGACCCCGGACAGCCGCCCGGCCACCCGCATCATCCGCCACCGACCCGGTCAGCGACTGCGGATCAGCTACCGCGTGTCCAGCGCCTGGCAGGCAGACCCGGTGATCGGCATGCCGGGTGCCAGCAACCCCTATCGCCCCGTCATTCGTCCCGCCTGGTTCAATGTCCTGGGCAACGGCGTGTTTGCCCTGCCGGCGGGCGAGATCACCCGTCCGGCGCGGGTCCGCTGGCAGATTCCACGCGGCTGGACCCTGGCGAGCGACACCGAGCATCCGGATCTGGATCTGAAGGATGTGGTCGACAGCGTCACGCTGGCCGGACGCGACGTCCGCCTCACCAGCCAGACGGTGGAGGGCGGCCCCTTGCGAATTGCCGTGCACGGTCGGCTCGAGCTGGACGAAGCCGAACTGGTTCGTGCCGTGACCGCCATTTCGCAGACCCAACGCCGCTTCTGGGGAAGTCGCGGCGAAGTGTTCCTGGTCACGCTGGTGACGATCGGCAGGGCGCCGGGCGCGATCTCGGTGGGCGGAACCGGGCGGGATGATGCGTTCGCGGTCTGGACCGTTGACGATGCCCCGATCGAATCGCTGGAGCGGCTGTTGGCCCATGAGCACATCCACACCTGGATACCGCGCCGGATCGGCGCCATGGCGCCCGGCGCAGCGGAAGCAGAGCAGTATTGGGTCTCGGAAGGCTTCACCGACTTCTACACGTTCCGCAGCCTGCTGGCCTCGGGCATCTGGTCGCCGGAGCAGTTTGTCGAGGCCTGGAACGAACAGCTGCTGGAATATGCCGCCTCGCCCAACCGCGCCACGTCCAACCGGGAGGCGGCGGCAGGCTTCTGGTCCAGTCGCGACCTGCAGCGACTGCCCTACACACGCGGCGCCGTGATGGCGGCGTGGCTCGATGGGCGGATCCGGGCAACTAGCGGCGGGCGTCACGACCTCGACGACCTGATGCTGGCCATGCAGGCAGAGCAGCGCACCGATCCCACCGAGCTGGTGGCGACGCGACTTCAGCGGCTGGCGCGGGAGGCGTTCGGCGTGGACTTTGCCCCACTTGTGGAGGCCGTTCACACCCAGGGTGCCGACGCGCTGTTTCCACAGGACGGCTGGGGCGAATGCCTGGAAGTCACCTCGAGCGAGCAGGCCGAGTTTCACCGCGGGTTCGATGTGGCGGCCACACAGCGCAACGGCCTGATCGTGGCCGGCACCGTCGAGGGTGGTCCGGCCTGGCAGGCGGGCCTGCGCGACGGGATGCGGATTGTCCGCCGGACCGGCGGCAGTCCGCCGGACCCGACCGTGCCCCTGACCTATGTTATCGACGACAGTGGCACCGAGCGGGTGCTCAGCTGGCTGCCCGAGGGGCCGCGGCGGTTCAGCGCACAGCGCCTGAAACTCGGCCCACAGGGCAGCGCCCCGCACTGTGTCGCTCTCCTGGCCGGCCAGTAGGCTCCAGGGGCTTGCTGCCGGACACAAAAAAGCCGGGGCGGTGGCCGCCCCGGCTTTCTGGCTGTTCGGTCCGATCGGCTGATCAGAAGCGGATCCGGCCCGACACGGTCAGCGAGCCCAGCTCCAGCTCGTCGCGACCGACAGTCTGGTTGGCTTCAACGCTGATCGACATGGTCTCGGAAGTCTCGACCGTGAAACCGCCGGCCAGTTCACCGAAAGTACCGGTCGGCGTGACGCCGGTGATGGTGAACGGCACCGCATTGGGGCCGCCCGCCACGAACCGAGCGGTCACCTGGTCCGGCGAATCGCTGGTCTCGGCCACCAGCGATGCCCGGCCATAGGGCCGCCACGACATGTCACCGGCCGTCCAGGCACCTGCCGCCTGCAGACCGAGCTTGAACTGCAGGCTGTCCACTTCACGCTCGTCGATCCGGAGGGTCGCGGAGCCGTTCTCCTCGGTGTAGCCGTCGATCGTGGTCTTGCTGGCCACAGCCGCCAGAACAGGCGACAGGGTCACGCCATTCTCCAGCGCATAGTCGTGGCTGAAGGTGGTGCCCCAGGCGAGGGTGGTGGTATTGGCCCCGCCTGCCGACGAGAACACCGTGTTGCCGATAGACTGGACCCGGGTGGTGTCCAGCGTACCGGCGCCAGCGCGCACCCACATGTCCAGCTGGGTGGTCTCGGACAGATCGAGCGCGGCATAGCCGTTCACCGACCAGCCCTGGCTCTCGACGCTGTTGCCGATCACGTTCAGGTCCGACTCTCCGCTGTGAACGCTGATGCCGGCACCCATGATCAGGGCCTCGTCCACCCGGCGGTCCGCGCCGAAGGTCAGGGTCCAGCTCGAGGGATCGCTGCTGCGGCCAGCCTGCAGGGAGGCGTTGCCGAAGCCGTAAGTGGCGGCAGCAAACACGCTCCAGTCCGGCGCAATCGATACGGTGCGGGATTCGGCAGCCATGGCGCCATCGGTCAGCGAGCTGGCCACGGCGGTGCCGATCATGCTCGACATGCTGCCACCCATCAGGGTGGACGGGCCGTTCACCGACACCGTCATCTGACCCCGCTCACCCGACCGGGTCCGCGCCAGGCGGTCGAAGATGGTGGTGGCTGCCAGGGCATTGTCCATGCGGACATTGGCGTTGCCGGCCAGCGCATTCACCGGCTTCATCAGGTCCAGGGTCTGCGCCAGCGTGGCGGCGTCCAGCCGGTCGAGCCCGGCGAACAGGTTGGCAGCGGTGGTGGTTCCGGCCACGCTGCGAACCTGGTTGAGCGAGGCGCCGACGGCGATCTGCTCGGGCGATGCACGGCCAGCCAGGAACGTGTCGAACGGAAGTGCCGCAATCCGCAGCAGCACGTCATTGCCCGCCAGAACCACTTCAGGCCGCAGCACACCCGGCAGGTTTGAGGCCAGGATGCCGAAGTTGCCAGTCACACCGCCTGCACCGTTGGCCACGGTCCAGGTGGTGCCGAACAGCGGCACATAGCCACCGGTCGCGTTCACGGCGAGCGAGCCGCCGAGTGTCAGCCGGCCGCTGGCGTTGAGGCGGTCGGCCGACGTTGCGCTGGCGATGTCCACACCGAACATGCCGGCGCCGGAGAAGGTGGCAGGGCCGGTCACGGTGAGGGTACCCACACCGCCATTCAGCGCGCCGGGCGACACAACGCCGCCGGTGACCATCAGGCCGTCGCGCACGGCCACGGTGCCGCTGCCGGCCAGCATGCCGCCGCCAACGGTCAGCATGCGGGCAGTGAACCGGCCATCCACCGTCATCATGCCCGCATCCACGAACGACGACATCACCGTGGTGAGGGTCGCGTTGGAGCGGATGTTGAGGCCGGAGGTGGCGCCACGGACGCTGAGGCGGTCGATCGTCACATCCGTAGCGGTGACGAAGGTGGTGCCAGCTGCGCGCAGGTTCACTTCGAACCAGCGGGCCGAGTTCTGGAGGCCTGCGGTGCCGGCCGTGTTGTTGGGCACGAAGTTGGTGCTGCCGGGGCCGGTGAGGGCGCCGGAGTTCACCTGCACCAGACTGCCGCTGGTCCACAGGGCCGTGGAGTTGGCAGTGCTGGCGGGGGTGCCGGGAATGGTGGTTTCCACGCCGCTGGCACGGGCGGTCGCCGCACCCGAAACCGGCTGGTCAGCGATGGCAAAGTCGGCGCCCTCGCCACCGGTGATCCGGAACTCGTTGCGGCCCACGTCGATCGCCTGAGCCGGCGGCTCGATGGCATTGATGCGGGCACCCGCCAGGTCCACCTGGCCGGGCAGGCCGACCGAGACCACGCCGGGGGGCTCGACAGCTCCTGGCAGCGCCTCGCTGGTGCCGCCGGTCGGCGGGCAGGTTCCCGTGAAGGCACACAGGGCAGGGGCCGACGGGTTGGGCCGGACAGTGCCGACGTTCGGAGCAGCGCCCGACACGCCAAGGGCAGGGGTGGTCGGCAGTCCGTTGACCAGCGTTGAGCCGGCGAGAACGAAGAACAGCGGGTCCAGCTCCTGGCGCCAGCGGGTCTGATCGGTCCACTCACCGTCGCCGGCTGCGGTCGTCACATACTTGTACGGATTGTTGACGACGATCTGGTCCCAGAACAGGAACAGCGGATTGTAGCCACTGATCGTGCCGAGGCAGGAGAAGTTGGTGCCGACATTGGTGTTCTGGCAGGTGCGGATGGCGTTGTCGTTCGGGTTGCCGAGCGACTCGAAGAAGAACCGCGAGCCTTGGCTGAGAACGCCAAGCGACACGTCACGGCCAAAGGCGTTCGTGACGATTGGCGAACCCGAGTCGCCCGGGGCCGTCCCGACTTCATTGGCGGTGGCAGCGCCGGGGAAGATGTCGGGGTCCAGGGTGAACTGGTTGACCGGGCGGGTACCCGGGCCATTAAAGAATGGCCGGGTGTCACGCCGCGGATCGTCGAAGTCGGCCCAGTACATGTCCTGGTAGGTCCGAGTGGGGGTCGACAGGATATCGGCAGCTGCCGTGCCATAGAAGCCGACATTGATGTCCCGGGCGGTGCCCAGGAAGCTCATCACATTGGTGCCGAGGCGGCGCTGGAAGTCGCTGGCGCGGGTGGTGCCAGGCTCGGTACCCGACTGGCCGTAGCCGCCGATGGTGACCGGAACCTGCCCGGTGACGGCGCTGAACAGCAGGCCGATCCCGAACTGCGCATCACGGCCGAGAATCTCGTTGGCGCTGTTGAAGCCCGCAATGGCGACATCGGCGGGCAGGAAGGTGCCGTCATTCGGGTTCCAGGCCGGGCCGAATCGCGAGCGGGGATCGTACCAGAGCATCAGCGACTGGCCGTCGGGCAGGCGGCCATCGGCACCCGGCTGGTTGCCAAAGTCCTGACCGAACAGCCACTGGCGCAGGTTCGCGTTCCCGAAGGTCGGGTCCATGGTGTACATCACGCGGGCACGGTTGCCCGGCGAGTCACCGTCATAGGAACCCGGATTGAGGCCATCGACGCAGTGGGCGGCGAACAGCACGGTCCGGGGGTTGATCAGAAGGCCGGTGCAGGTGCCGCCGCTGTTGCCAGCTTCGTTGCGGATCCCCAGACCCACCCAGATCGGACGGGTGTTGCCGGTGTCGACAATCGCGCCAGGCGTTGTGGTGTCCGGGTTGATGGTTGCGTTGGCTGGGGTTGCCGCCAGAGCGAGGGCGGTGACAATACCGCCGAGAACCGACGTGGAAAGCGTGCGCGACCTCAAGCTGGCCAGGCGCGGTTGGGTGTTGGATGTCATGATGTCCCCGAAGTTGATCTTGTGCTGACGAGCAGGGTGCTTTCTTGCCGAATGCATGTACCATACTCAAGGCACTGGCGCATCCGCCAACTAAACCACAGAACGCGTGCTCCCGCACCCTGCTTGCTGACCATGGGGGCGGTAGGTCTGCCAGCGCGCCGCGTAAAGTCACAGCCGCGTGAGCCGAAGGGTCGTCTCGCCGGTAACTGTTTGAAATTCCAGCCGACCCTGGGTCAGCCAGACAAACCGGACAGCATCGAGCCTGCGCAGAAGCGCAGCATCGGCAGCCTCGGATTCCGGCACGGCACACTGGCGCTGGCTGGTGCTGCTGATCAGGACCCTGGCTTGGGCGGGGTGCGGTGACACCGGTCCGGTAGCCAGCGTGCCGGAATAGTCGCCGCAGGCTCCGGTTATCTGCAGCTGGGAGCCCCTGATCCGCAGCACGGGGGCAGCGGGTGCCGACCGGCGGCGCGGGGTTGCCGCCGCGCCGGACCAGGCGCCGTCAAGCGTGCCGAGGACAGCAGGTGTCAGGGCGGCCGGCGGCATTCTGCCAGCCTGGAACAGCAGCGTGCCGCGCTGATCGCGCGCCTCGAAGAGGCCATTGCTGACAGATACGTGGTGGGTGGCCTCAAGCTGCATGCGGAACACGGTCTGGTCCCGCATGATGCGGCGCGGGCATTCCATCGGCATGGACAGGACCAGGATCTGCGCCCGACCGGACATCTGGAGCAGGCTGGCGAGGAAAGAGCCGCAGGCCGTCCGGCCGGCCAGCAGGGTGCCGGTGATTGTGAAGCTCGGCTGATCGGGTCTTGTGCCAACCTGCCAGACGCCCTCCACCCCCGGAACTGCCGGTCCGCCGCGACTAGGGGCGGGGGGTACGATCGTGGTTTCGGTGGGGTCCTGCCCGGCAACCGCCATGCCCTGGCCGACGCCGATCCCGGACAGGATCACAGCCGCCGCCGAAGCCAGACCGAAGTAACGAGAGCCGCGTCCACGCATCTTGCGCCCACCTTCCGATCACGCCGTTCTGCCCCGCAGACTGCCCGAGCGCTTCCCGGTTGCCAAGCTGTCGCGCGCCTTCGCCTGATCGCGCTGGCCTTCACAATCTGGCACACAGGCTGGCGGATTGCCTGCCACGCCCTGTCCGAAGACGAGCCATGCAGACCGCTCCAGCCTGCAACACACCGGTTCGCCTCACACCGCGCGCGACGGGGACAAGGTGTCGGCGAAGGCGTGGTTCATGTCGCGGTGCTCGGTCTCGTCGCGGCGGACTGCTTCGACCACATCGCGCAGACGGGCGTCTTCCGGCAGCTGCCAGTAATCGATGGCGATGCGGGGGGCAGGGGGATTGTCGAGGCGGCCCGCGTCGATTTCCTCAAGATAGGCGGTGTAGCTGACCACCGCCTCTTCCTCGAAATAGCCCACCATCCGGTGGGCGGTGCGCGGGGCGAACAGGTAAAGCAGAAAGAACAGGTTGAAGAACACCCCTTGGGCCAGGATCACCAGCAAGCGCTCGAAGCCATTGGGCTGCGCCACCGCGATGAAGGTCATCAGGTGCATCCGTTCGTTCTCGGCCTCCGCCAGGAGCGTGTGGATCCAGCCCCGATCATCCTGGAACCGCCGCAGGCTCCTCAGATGGTTCAGCATCCCGCCCACCATCCCAGGCACCGCCGCCACAGTCTCGAGCACCACAGCCCGGTGGCCATAGCGTTTCTGGAAGAAGCGGTCGGCGAAGAACCGCAGCAGGCGGGTCAGGCGATAGGCGATGGCATCAGACAGGCCAGCCGGCCTGTGCCGCCGGTCAAGGGCAGCAGGGTCGGTATCTGGGATAGTCCGCGCCGTCGGCGCGATGCCAGCGGGGGTCGGACCTGCAAGGTCGGGGGCAAGGTCGGGGACGGAAGGGGCCTGTCGCATGCAGGGCGACATGATGCCGTAACGGCAATCCGGCGAGGCCTTGCGCCGCTTTGCCGCAGGTTGGGCCTGACCGTGTCTGTCAGGACCTATTCGGCCAGATCGATGTCGAGGATCGCCATCTCGAAGATATAGGACGTCTCGCCCTCATCCTCGTCGATATAGACCGTGCCCAGAAACTCGGGGCCGAAATAGACCTCCATCGAATCCTTCACGCCGGGACGGGCCTTGAGCAGGATATCGCGGGTGCGGAACACCCGGTTCATGTGGGCCTGGACGCGGGGCCATTCTGGTGTGGCGGGCATGTATTCTCTCCGGTAACGCCCTGCCTTAGGCCCGCCCCCCCGCAAACGGAAGAGGCGGCCCGCAGGAGCCGCCTCTTGGATCGCAGGATGGATGGGACCCGTCAGCGGGCCGGTCAGTGACCGCGGGGCGAGCCCACGATGAAGTTGGCGCTGTTGCCGACAGCCGTGGCGCTGGCGGAGATCACGCCGCCAGTACCCACCGAGGCCACAGCCGTGGCGGTCACCGGGGCGTAGTTGTACTGGCTGACATAGCCCTCCACCTTCACCGGCGAATCGCCGCAGCCCGCGCAGCTATAGACAGTGGCCGCGTTGCCCATGGCGCTCGCGTTCACCAGGCCGACGCCGCCAGTGCTCGAGCTGCCCTGCAGCGAAGCATAGGCGCTGACCGGGGCGCTGCCGAAGTTGTTCTGCACCATGCCGAGGGTCGCATCCGAGCCGATGTTCGACACCATCGCCGAGTTGCCGATGGCGTTGGCACCCGACACAGCAAACCCCGCCCAGTCATTGATCACCACTTCGGAACGAGCGTTCACCGCACCGGCATTCTCCTGATAGCCGTCCATCTGGGCATAGCCCCAGCGATTGTCGATCGAAGCCGCATTGCCGCCAGCCGAGGCTGCCGAGGTCACATTGGTGCCGCTGCCGACCAGCACGTTCGAGGTCGCGTTCACCGCGCCGGTGTTGTACTGCAGCACACCCGAGTAGACGGTCGAGCTTTCCGACACGATCCGGTTCGAATTGGCGACAGCGGTGGCGCCCGAGGTCAGCGAGCCGTTGTTGCAGCAGGCATCGATCGAAGAGACTGCGCTGACCGTCGACGCGTTGTTCTGGGTGACGGTCAGGTCGATGTAGCTGTTGGCACCGGCAACGCCCCAGGCGTTTCCAGCAGCCGTCGCCGACGACACCACAGTGTCAGCGCTGCCGACCCGCACGTTCGATGCGGCGGTCACCGCGGTTCCGGCGCCGGTCGTCTGGTTCGCCGTTCCCAGCACAGCGCCGCAGCACACTTCAATGGCGCCCGCATTTCCGGAGGCCTGAGCCACCGAGACCGTTGCGCCATAAGCGTTCTCGGCCTGCACCACGCTGGACGCGCGGGTGTTGCCGTTGGCGGTCTGATCCGAAGTGAGGAGGCCGGTGCCCTGGGTCACCCGGGCACCCATCTGGTTGTTGGCGGCCACTGACACCGCGTTGGCGCCATGGGTGGTGCCGGACCGGACCACCGCCAGGCCCTGAACGTCCGAGAAATTCATCTGCCCGTTCAGGATCACCGACGGGGCCGGAGTGCTTTGCGAGGCCGGATCGCCAGCGAGCGCCGCAACCGGGGCCAGCGCCGCCATCGCTGCACCGGAGAGAAACACCGCCTTGAAGAAAGAAGCCTTCGCCATCTGCCCAACTCCCGCTGGAACCGTCCCGGAACGGGACATCAGTTCGTCTACGGGGAGAGCACGTGCGGATGCCGTGCCACCTGTTGCGGGGTGTCAGGTGGTACGGGGCATGCGGAACGGCAGCAGCATCCGCACCCACGGGCTGGCGAACCGATCCAGATCGAGGCTCTCGTGGAATCCGTCGAGCGCCTGGCCCGCCACCACCGTGCGCACCCGGGAGCGGTTGTAGAACGGCGTGTCCTCGAAGGTTGCCACCAGCTCGGGCCGTGCACCGCTATCGCAGCCGGTCTCGCGGGGCACCTGCCAGATGGTGCCGGGCAGGGGAGCTGGCGGGGGAGCAGGCAGGTCGCGGATGGTCCCGTCCGGTGCGATCGCCAGGGCAAAGCGGCGGCGCGGGCCGCGGCGCGGCGTGGCGTCATACAGCACGGTGCAGCCGCCATCGGGCCGGTGCGCCCGCGAC
>JAIXTH010000025.1 GCA_027484265.1 Alphaproteobacteria bacterium | reverse complement strand
CTCCTGCTCGATATCCTGCCACCCGGCGCTGCCACCGATCCTTTGGAAGCCCTGAAGGCCGAAGCCGCCAAGGCAGCGCCGGACCCCGCCTCCATTGCAGCTCCGCCACCGGCGGCCCCGGCACCACCGGGATCGGATGCTGCGCCTGCACCCGCTGTCGCGCCCGCTGACGCCCTCGCCAGCGGACTGGGGGCCACGCCGGCCGAGGCGGCTGCGCCGGTTGTGGAGGAACCTGCCCCCTCCGGCCGCATTCCGGTGACTCTGGCGACGCGCGGGGCCGATGCGGTTCTGAGCTTCGGATTCGAGCGGCCCGCCGCAGCCTCGGTTTTCCGGCGGGGCAATGCAGTCTATGTGCTGTTCGCATCCTCGGCCACGGTTGACACGTCCGCCCTGCCGCCCGGGCGGGTCTTCACCCGCCTGACCCCGCTGGCCGGCGAGGGTGTGACGGGCCTGCGGATCGAGATGGCGCCGCAGGTCCAGGTGACGCCACAGGCCACGCCCACGGGCTGGACGCTGACTCTGTCGGCGCGCAAGGCTCCTGCCGGACGCTCGGTTGCGATCCAGCGCGAACAGGCACCGGACGGCACGGGCCGGATCAAGGCGGTTGTGCCCGACGCAGTTGTTTCGGGACGCTTCACCGACCCTGAAGCGGGCGACGACATTCTGGTCGGCCTTGCCCTCGGGCCTGCCTCGGCGCTGCCTCAGGCCCGCAGCTTCCTCGAAGCCTCGATCCCGGAGAGCATGCACGGGGTGGCCGTGATCCCGCGCACCGACACGCTGGAGCTGCGCCTCGCGGTGGATGGCTTCGTGCTGGTGAGCCCGGACGGGATGATCCTGTCGCGCACCGATTCCACCACTGCCGCCACCGGCTTCTCGGCAGCCTTCCCCGCCTTTGTCGACATGCGCGCCTGGCGGGTTGGGCCGGCGGGTGCCTTCATGACCAATCTGCAGCGCCTGCGGCTGGCGGCCGCCGAAGAGGTCGGCACGCCGGAGAAGGGGGTCCGGGCGCAACTGGATCTCGCCCGCTTCCTGCTGGCCTGGGAGCTGGCGCCCGAAGCCCTCGGCGTGCTGCGGACCGTCAAGGCCACCAGCCCCACTGTCGAGCGGGCGCCCGAGGTATTGGGGCTGACCGGTGCGGCGCTGGCCCTGATGGGACGGGGCCGTGAGGCGCTGGAGGTGCTGGGGCAGCCGGAACTGATGAACGACCCAGCGGCGAACCTGTGGGCGGCGCTGGCAGCCCAGAGCCATGGCGATCCGGCCGAAGCCCGTGCCCGCTACGAGAAGGGCGAAGTGGCGCTGGCGGCCTATGTCCCCGAGCAGCAGGCCCTGTTCCGGCTGTCCGACGGCGAGGCGGCACTGGCGCTGGGCGATACGGCACGGGCTGCGACCCAGGCCCGCCAGGCCGTGAGCGATGCCACCAGTCCGCGCACCAAGGCACTGGCCACGCTTCTGGTGGCCCGTGCCGCCGCCGCCGCCGGTGCTGGTGATCAAGCCCTCGCGGCTCTCGACACACTCAAGGACGTCTCCGACCCCGAGATCCGCGCCAAGGCAGACCTGGCCGCTGCCCTGATCGGCGTGGATACCGGCAAGCTGACGCTGGCCGAGGCCATCCGCAAACTTGACGCCCTGCGGTTTGCCTGGCGGGGCGATGATTTCGAGATCGAGCTGCTGCGGCGGCTGGGCGGCCTGTATATCCAGGGCGGTGACATCCGCTCGGGCCTGTCCACCATGGGAGCCGCAGCCACGCTGCGCCCCGACCTGCCGGCGGCCCGCGCCCTGCGCGACGATCTGGCCGAGCAGTTCCGCAAGCTGTTCCTGGAAGGCGGCGCCGACGGCATGGACCCGATCCAGGCGCTGGCGCTGTTCTACGACTTCCGCCACCTCACGCCGGTGGGCCCGGAAGGCGACCGGATGGTACGGGGCCTGGCAGACCGGCTTGTGGGGCTGGATCTGCTGCCGCAGGCAGCAGAACTCCTGCAACATCAGGTAGATAATCGTCTGCAGGGTTTTGCCAAGGCACAGGTCGCGACCGACCTTGCCGCCATCTATCTCCTGGATCGCCAGCCCGAGAAGGCGTTGCAGGCGATCTGGAACAGCCGCGTTGCCCAGCTGCCCGAGGCTCTCAACAGCCAGCGTCGCCTGATCGAGGCCGTGGCGATGACTGAGCTCGGCCGCAATGACCATGCGCTCGAGCTGCTGGAGTTCGACACCACCGCCGATGCCGCCCGGGTGCGCACCGAAGTGAACTGGCGCGCGGGTAACTATGTCGCCGCGGCCCGCGAGGCCCGCGCCACCCTGCCTGCGCCCGGATCGGCCCTCAGCCCCGAGCAGGCCGGTGAGGTGCTCCGAGCTGCCATCGCCGCCAATCTGGCGGGGGAACGGGCGACAGTCGACGAGATTGCCCGCGGCTACGGCACCCAGATGGCCCGCAGCGCCTATGCCGAAGCCTTCAAGGTGGTGACCGCGACCAGCGTGCCCGAACCCGCCCAGCTGCAGGCCGCGGTCACCGCTGCCACCGGCGCCTCGCCCTTCCCGGCGCTGGTGCGGCGCCTGCGCGAGCGGGTCAACCTGGTGGAGGCGCCGGTCCCGGGCAGCCAAGTCCTGGCCGCGCCGCCCGGCTCGGATGCGGCTGCTCTGGCGGGACTGGCGCCGGCCGCAGCTGCTGCGACTCCGAACCGCCCGGCCCAGACAAGCCCGGCCCAGACAAGCCCGGCCCAGACGCGTCCGGACCAGACGCGCCCGGCCAGCCAGGCACGCCGTCCGGAGCCACGCCGGGGCGAGACCCGCTCGGCCACCCGCCAGAACCAGCCCGCCCGCCCCAAGGCCGCACCCAAGGAGGCCGCGCCCGGCGTGCAGGCCCCGCGCGACCCGCCACCCGCAGCGGTCGGCCGCTAGACCGGTTCAGATCACCCAGTCGTCGCCGCCGGCTTCCAGCCGGATCCAGTCGAGAAACGCCTGAAGCGCCGGGGTCATGGTGCGGCCCTTGGGGCGCACCAGCCAGTAGGCATAGCCCACCTTGTCGGATTCCGTGCCGAACGGGGCTACCAGCCGCCCAGCTGCCAGGTCGGTCGCGGCGATCGCCCGCTTCGCCAGGGCCACGCCCCGACCCGAGATCGCGGCATCGATCACCATGGCCGACTGATTGAAGCGCAGGCCCTGATTGCCATCGGCCCCGGAAATCCCGCGCGCAGCCAGCCACATGCTCCAGTCCGGGCAGGACGGATCATGGTCGGGGCTGGCATCATGGAGCAGGGTGTGGCCTACCAGGTCGGCCGGGTTCACCAGCGGGCGGCCCGACGCCAGCAGATCCGGGCTGCATACCGGCAGCACCTCCTCATGCATCAGCTTTTCCACCAGCACGCCGTCATATAGCCCGGGCCCGTAGCGCACCGCGAGGTCGACATCGGCATAGGCGAAATCCACCAGCGTCATGTCGGCGGCGATCCACACCTGTACGTCCGGGTGCCGGGCCTGGAAGCGGGCAATCCGCGGCACCAGCCACTTGGCGGCAAAGCTTGGGGCAGCCGACACACTTACCCGCTCGCGCCGCAGCGGCAGCTTCATCAGGCGGGCGGCATCGTCGATCCGCTCGAATGCCTCGCGCAGGGCCGGCAGCGAGGCGCGAGCCGCATCGGTCAGCTCAACTGACCGCCCGAGCCGCCGGAACAGCGGCTGGCCTACCCAGTCCTCGAGGATCTTGATCTGCTGGCTGATGGCACCTGGCGTGACATCGAGGTCCTCCGCTGCCTTGGTGAAGGACAGCCGCCGCGCGGCAGCTTCAAAGGCGCGCAGGGCATTCAGGGGCGGGGCAGTCGGGGCAGACATCAGGCAATCCAGTAGCTTGACGATGCCTTTAGCGATCCTGATGACGCGGTGAAAGCCCGGCATGTATCAGATAAGCTGATCGTAGCGGTCAGGCTGGAGGTATGCATAGGCAGCCAGAGGCGCCGCCATGGGGTCTCACACGTCCGGCAGCAGGCCGCTGGTTTCCGGGTCGCCCACCAGGCGTACCAGCGCGATGCGCAGCTTCTTGAGCGCATGATGCTCGATCTGGCGCACCCGCTCCTTCGAGATGCCGAGCTTGGCGCCAAGCGACTCCAGCGTCTCGCTGTCCTCGCACAGGCGCCGGGCCTTGATGATCGACAGCTCGCGCGGCGACAGCACCGTCAACGCCTCGGCGATCCACTTTGCGCGCCGCTCGCCGTCGGTAGCTTCCATCACCAGCTGCTCGGGCAGGTCGCCCGTGTCGGGCAGGAGGTCCTGCCACTCGCCGTCATTGCCTTCCTGGCCCATGGGTGCATTGAGCGACCGGTCCGAGGCGGACAGGCGCGCGGCCATCATCTCGACTTCGGGTTCGGACACGCCCAGCTTCTCGGCCACATAGTCGCGGTTCTCGCGGGTCATCAGGCCGTCGCCGGTATCGCTGATCAGGGCGCGCAGGCGGCGCAGGTTGAAGAACAGGCTCTTCTGTGCCGCCGTGGTGCCGGTGCGCACGATCGACCAGTTGCGCAGCACATAGTCCTGGATCGACGAGCGGATCCACCAGGCCGCATAGGTCGAGAAGCGCCCCTCCCGGGAAGGCTCGAAACGGGCGGCGGCCTGCATCAGGCCGACATTGCCCTCCTGCACCAGATCGCTCATCGGCAGGCCATAGTTGCGGAACCGGCTGGCCATCGAAATCACGAGCCGCATGTAGGCCGAGATCAATTCATGAAGGGCGCGTTCGTCCTGCTGGTCACGCCAGCGCCGCGCCAGATCGAGCTCGCGCTCCTGCTCGAGCATCGGGATCTTCATCGCCTGCTTCACGAAGCGGCGGGTTGCGCGTTGGGCTTCGGCAGTCTCGTAGATCGCCATGACCTCTGCTCCCCTGTTGCCGCCTGTTCAGGGCGGACTAGATTACGAACCGGGACGCTTGGAAGGGTCGGCGGGTGCTAAAACCCGTGATCCCGTATGCGCCTTCTTTTGTCAGCCCCGTTGATACGAACCGACGCGTCACCCGGATCACGTGTGAGTGATACAACTCACATTGTCCGGACAAAGGGCAGCCATGGCCCGGTTCCTGACCGGCTGGTGAACGCCAGTCTCGGGCGGCAACCATCAGGCAGCGCCAGGACGCGCTTTGTCACCTGCACAGGTAGAGACGAGGTCCGGCGCGCCCAGACGCGGTTCGATCCAGGCCGACCCGACACCCGCCTGTGCACAGGGTGGCCTACGGAACATCAGGGCTCGCGCGACTGCTAGCAGCAGGATTTCCGGGAACAATTCGTCGCAAGGCGCCATGAGGTGCGGGTTGTTCACAGATCGTCTCTCCGACTGGTTTTATATTCGCGTATAACAGGTGCTTCTTTGGAGGCCGCGTGCCGCCAGCAGGGGAGACGCGGTCATGTACAAGGTAAAGACCGGTATATTGCAGATTGACGGGAAGGCGGTGACCCAGATCGCATCGCCCTATGGACCCGATGGCTACAGGGGAGGCGGGCCGGTCGGGCTGATCATGCACTATACTGCAGGCAGGTCGGGTCGGTCGTCGGCCCGCTATTTCGCCTCCAATGCCGATCAGGTGTCGGCCCATTTCGTGGTGGAGCGCGACGGAACCATCATCCAGTGCAGGCGGACCATGGCCGCCGCCCACCACGCCGGCCGCAGCGTCTACAACGGTCTGTCGGGTCTGAACCACCACACGATCGGGATCGAGATCGCCAATCTGGGTTTCAGCCCGTCGGAGGTGCCGGGATGGATCAAGTCGGGACACAAGAATGCGCCGACCTGGGCCGTCTGGTGGGAGCCGTATCCGGACGAGCAGCTGCGCGCTGTGATCGATCTGTCGCGCGCGGTCCGGGCGGCGCACCCGACCATCAAGTGGGTGGCCGGCCACGATGACGTGGCGCCGGGCCGCAAGACGGACCCCGGCCCGGCATTTCCGTTCCAGCGCATCAAGGATGCGATCTTCGCCGATGGCGCCGTTGATGGCGACAACACCGTGACCGTCACGTCCGACAGTGGCCTCAATCTGCGCAAGGGCCCCGGTGTCGAGCATGATGTCATCAAGCTGCTGCCCAAGGGCACGGTGCTCTCTCTGCTGGGCGGAACCTCGCCCTGGCTGCAGGTCAGCGAGCCGGTCTCCGCGCTCAGCGGCTGGCTCAATGCGCGGTTCGTCGACT
>JAIXTH010000214.1 GCA_027484265.1 Alphaproteobacteria bacterium | reverse complement strand
GCCCGCTGGTGCGCCCTCCTGCATACACACTGCGATAACCGCCGCCGGGGTGGTTGCGCCATGAGCTGTAACCAGACCCGCCTGTGGTTCGATGCGCAGGTGCGCCCGAACCGCTCGCTTTCGCCGCAGGGCCTGCGGCGTCTGCTGCTCGCCACCGGGATCGGCGGCTTCGTGGCCGGGCTTGCGCTGCTGGCCAGTGGCCAGTGGATTGCGGCGGGGTTCCTGTGGCTGGACCTCGCCCTGCTGGCCTTTGCGCTGCTTGCGTCCACGGCAAAGCTGCGGGCGGTCGAGCATGTGCGGATCGATGACAGCGTGATCTCGATCATCCGCGAGACGCCCGGCCGTCCCCGGGAGGCCGTGGGCCTGCCCGCGGCCTGGACCCGGGTTGTCCGGGTCCCGCACAGGCAGGTGGAGGGGCTGGAGGCGATCCAGCTCACCGCCTCCGGCCGCACCATCACCATCGCGGCCGCCCTCGCCCCCTGGGAGCGACCCTCTTTCGCCGATGCACTGGAAGACGCCCTCGCCCGCCGCCGGGTGGGTCTGCGCCAACCGGCGTGACCTGTCCCAACCCGAACCAACTCCAAAATCCCTGCAAACGGACCAACAGAACCACCATGCGCAACCATCTCCTCCTCACCACGACAGCCCTGATCACTGCTGCCAGCCTGGCGGCCCTGGCTCCTTCGCCGGCGCTCGCCCAAGCAGCACCCGCCGCCAGCGCCCCTGAAGGCCGGACCCCTGAGACCCCGGAAACCAATGGCCGCTGGACCGCTGGCGAGACCGTGGTGGTGACCGGCCAGCGCACGGCCAGCTATGCCGCGCCCGACACCACCACTGGCACCCGCACCCCGACCCCGCAGGAGGAAATCCCGCAGTCGATCCAGGTGCTGAACGCCAGCCTGATCGCCGACCAGAACCTCTCCAGCCTGCCGGATGCGCTGGCCAATGTCTCGAACGTGGTGCCTGCCACCAACTATGAGGCTGTCACCCGCGACACCATCATCCGGGGCTTTGACACCACCACCTATTTCGACGGCCTGCCAGCCTATGGCCTCACGGCGGTGACCAACCCGACCTCGCTGGTGAATGTCGAGCGGATCGAAGTGGCCAAGGGGCCGTCGGCCACGCTGTTCGGCGGCGGTACCGGTGCGCCGCTGTCGGGCCTGATCAACATCGTCTCCAAGACCCCGCGCCCCGGCTTTGCCGCCAGCGGCGAGATCGAGGGTGGCAGTTTCGGCAGCTTCGGCGCGCAGTTCGATGTGAACCTGCCGCTGTCGGGCGAGCAGGTGCTGTTCCGGATCACCGGCGACTATGGCACCGCCGACAGCCATATCGCGGCCATCGGCTCTGAAGGCTGGAGCCTCAACCCGAGCCTGGTGTTGGCGCTGTCGGACGCCACCCGCATCACCCTGCGCGGCCAGTACTTCCAGCTGGAGCAGCTGGAATACTCCGGCCTGCCAGCTTCCATCGCCTTCAACCCGGCACTGGGCGTGGACCCCGAGGGCTTTACCGGATCTGCCAATGCCCCGCGCACCAGCATCGAGAACAATCTCACCACCTTGAGCCTCGATCACGATTTCTCGGAGACGCTGTCCGCCACAGTGGCGGTGCGCCACTATGACAGCCGGTTCGACGAATATGGCACCACGCCGTTCTTCGTGTTCCCTCAGCCCACCCCCACGTCGGCGGTGTTCGTCAGCGCCTATCTGCCCACGGACGTGAGCCAGACCTTTGCCACCGCCAGCCTGCTGTGGACCCATACGGCGGGCGCGGTTCAGCACCGGGTGCTGGTGGGCGTGGATGTGGACAGCACCGAGTACCGGGCAGAGCTCGGCTTCGGGCCGATCGGCGTGCTCGACTACCGCACCCAGCAGCGGGCACCGTTCGTGCTGCCGGCCCTGAGCGACCTGCAGGTGGATGACCTCTCCAGCGTGGCGGTGTTCGTGCAGAACCAGATCAAGATCGGCGAGCGGCTGGATATTACCGCCGGACTGCGCTGGACCCGGCTCGAGACCGATACACTCTACACGTCGGGCGGTGTCACCTTCGTCGATCTCGACACCACCGAGGAGCGAGTGACCCCGCGCCTGGGCGTCACCTACCGGGTCAGTGATGGCATGTCGGTGTTTGCTGGCTGGTCGGAGGGCTTCCAGGGGCTGGTGGTGCCGTTTGGCTTGGCCGACCCCAAGCCCGAAGAGAGCCAGGCCTTCGATGGCGGGGTGAAGTTCGCCACGCCGGTGACCGGCCTGACCGGCACAGTATCGGTCTATCAGGTCACCCGCCAGAACGTGGTGACGGCCAACCCCGCCAATCCCTTCGCGTCGATCCAGACCGGCGAGCAGCGCTCGCGCGGGGTCGAGATCGACCTGATTTACGAGCCGTCCCGGGCGCTGTCGGTGCTGTTCAGCTGGGGCTGGAACGATACCGAAGTGACGCGCGACACCACCTTGCGGGTGGGCTCGCGCCCGGCGCGGGTGCCCGAGCAGTCCGGGCGGCTGGCGGCACGCTACCGTTTTGCCGAGGGCACGCTGGCTGGCCTCGAGCTGGGCGGCGGTCTCACTCATGTGGGCGAGCGCTTCATCACCCTGCCCAATGCCCTGACTGCCGAGGCCTTCACCACCGCTGATCTGCAGGCCAGCTATCCGGTTGGCCCCGTGACCCTGGGTCTGTC
The DNA here is from genome assembly GCA_027484265.1 of Alphaproteobacteria bacterium. Classification (GTDB taxonomy): domain Bacteria; phylum Pseudomonadota; class Alphaproteobacteria; order Caulobacterales; family Aquidulcibacteraceae; genus JAIXTH01. The sequence goes on along the minus strand of JAIXTH010000214.1, from coordinate 3,713 downwards.
GGTGACGAACCTGTTCGATTCGAACCACTTCGAACCCTACGCCTACCTCAACCAGGCCGTGGTGATCCCCGCCCGCCCGCGTGCGGTCGCGGTCTCGCTGCGCACCAGCTTCTAGGCCCCCTAATCCCGTGAGGACTCCTGAATGACCACCCCCTACCGGCCCGACCGCCGCAGCCTTCTTGCCTTCGGGGCAGGGGCGGCGGTGTCGTCGTTCGTGGCGCTGGGCGATGCCCTCGCCCAGACCGCGCCTGCGCCGCATGAGCGCCGCATCGGCGACGAGGCGGCGCATACCCGTTTCGACGAAATTCCCGATCTCCAGATGATGGGCGCCGAGCAGATCGCGATGCTGATCTACCCCGGCTTCACCGCCCTCGATCTGGTGGGGCCGCACTACATGTTCGCGAGCATGATGGGGGCGACGGTGCACCTCGTCACCACTGGACAGGACCTCGCGCCGGTTCCGAGCGACCTTGGTCTGGCGATCCAGCCCACGGTCACGCTGCAGGACTGCCCTGCCGAGCTCGACATCCTGTTTGCCCCTGGGGGCCTCGCCGGGACGCTGGAAGTGATGAAGGACCAGCGGGCCATGGCCTTCATGGCCGATCGCGGCGCCCGCGCCCGCCACATCACCAGTGTCTGCACCGGCTCGCTGGTGCTGGGACAGGCAGGTCTCCTGAAGGGCAGGCGGGCCACGTCGCACTGGGCGGCCATCCATGTGCTGGACGCGTTCGGCGCCACCGCCGTGCATGAGCGGGTGGTGACCGATGGGCCGGTCACAACCGGCGCCGGGGTTTCGGCAGGGCTGGATTTCGGTCTGGCTCTGATCGCGCGGCTGCGCGGGGTGAACTATGCCAAGGCGATCCAGCTGCAGGCGGAATATGCGCCGGAGCCGCCGTTTCAGGCCGGCACTCTCGCCACGGCCCCGCCGGATGTCGCCAGCGCCATGGCCGGCATGCTCGCCCCGTTCGAAGGCCAGGTCCGCGCCATCGCCAGACCTCTGTAAGTCATTTCCTTTGTCCCACACACCCAGGAGCTTCTCCATGACGGACCGCAAGACCAGACCAGCCCTCGTTACCATCGCCGCCCTCGCGCTTCTGGCCGCCTGTGGCCAGCAGCCTGCAGCCGAGGCGCCTGCCGCCGCCGCCACACCTGCCTCAGCCCCGGCAGCATCGGCGACCGCCGGTATCGCCATCACCAACGCCAGCGCGCGGGCGACGCCCGATGGAGCTGCGGTGGCTGGCGGCTATCTCACCATCGCCAATGCCGGGGCCGAGGCTGACCGGCTGGTGTCGGCCACCAGCCCGCGTGCTGGCCGGATGGAGCTGCACGAGATGGCGATGGATGGCGGCATGATGACCATGCGGCCCGTGACCGGGATCGACGTTCCCGCCGGTGGCACGGTCGAGCTGAAGCCCGGCGGGCTGCACCTGATGTTCCTGGACATCCCCGCCCCCTTCAAGGCGGGCGAGACCATCCCCGTCACCTTGACCTTCGAGAAGGCCGGCGCGGTGGAGGCCACCCTCACCGTGACCGACCGGTCGGCTGGCGGCGAGCACGGTGATGAGCATGGCGAAGGCCATGACCATAGCCATGGCGAAGGGAAAGCTGATGGCGCCCGCTAACCCTCCGACATCCGGACTGCCCCGTCGGCTGGCGCTGGTCTCGCTGGGCACGGCGGTGCTGTGCCTGGCGGGCATGGGCGGGCTGGCGGCCTGGCGGGCGTCACAGCCGCCAGCGCCTGGCAGCACCTTCGCCAGCCTCGGCCATGGGGTCGAGGATGTGCGGCTCACCGACAGCCGGGGCACGGCCGTGCGCTGGGGTGACCTTGAAGGCGCCCCGCGCGCGGTGTTCTTCGGCTTCACCCGCTGCCCGGAAATCTGCCCCACCACCCTGTCCGAGCTGGACGGCGCGATACGGCTGATCGGGCCGGCGGCGCAGCGCCTGCAGGTGCAGTTCGTGACCGTGGATCCGGTGCGCGACACGCCGGAGCTGCTGGGCAGCTATCTGGACTGGTTCGAGGGCGGGGCACGCGGGTTCACCGGCACCGAGGCGCAGATTGCCCGCCTGGCCGAGGCCTACCGGGTGCGCTACCGCAAGGTGCCGCTGGAAGGCGGTGACTATACGATGGACCACACCGCGCTGGTGTTCCTGCTGGATGAGCGCGGCACGGTGCGCGATGCGATCGTCTATGGCGTCGGCCCCGAGCGGGCCGCCGTGCAGCTGCGGGCCCTGCTGGGCCTGCCGGCCGGGGAGGGCGGATGATGGGCGAAGCTGCCTCTGCCCCCGCCGCAAAGGCCCCGCTGACCCGGGCGCTGGTCAACCGCCGCATGTTGCAGCTGCACCGCTGGCTGGGTCTGGTGCTGGGGGCGCAGGTGCTGCTGTGGCTCGGCAGCGGCTTCTTCATGAGCCTGTTCCCCATCGAGGCGGTGCGGGGCGAGCATCTGCGCAAGCCGGCCAGCGAGCAGGTTCTCAGCTGGCAGCCGGGGCTCGTGGGCGCGGATGTGGCGCTGGCGGCTGCTGGCGGGCCGGTGCACGACGCGCGGATCGGCCAGATGGCCGGCGCGCCCGTCTGGCGCCTGCGTGGCCCCGAGGGGCCGATGCTGGTGGATGCCCGCACCGGGCGCAGGCTCGATCCGATCGGCAAGGACCAGGCCCGCGCCGTGGCGCTGGCGGTCTGGACCGGTCGGGGCCAGCCGCTGGAGCCGGTGTTCCACGCCAAAGCACCGCGCGAATCCGGCGTGGACGGCCCCGCCTGGCGGATCGATTTCGGCGCGCCCGACCGGGCCAGCCTCTATGTCGACGCCCGTTCGGGCGAGCTTCGCTCGGTGCGCACCACGCTGTGGCGGGTCTATGACGTGTTCTGGGGCCTCCACATCATGGACTGGAGCACACGCGAGAACTTCAATTCGTGGTGGCTGAAGGCGACGTCGGCGCTGGCGGTACTGTTTGCGCTGTCGGGGGCGGTCCTGCTGGTACTGCGCGCCCTGACCGGGCGGTTCGCCCGCTGAAGGCAAGGCGGATCACAGCCTCGTTAGTTGATTTCAGAAATTCCTGAAATTACTGGGGCGTCATGAAGCTCACGGACCTCCAACAGGAATTTGTGCTGCACTTCGGTGAGATGGGGTCCCGCTGGGGCATCAACCGCACCGTGGGACAGATCTATGCGGTGCTGTTCCTCAGCGCCGAGCCGCTCCATGCCGAGCAGATCGTGGAACGGGTGGGCTGTTCGCGGTCCAATGTGTCGATGGCGCTCAAGGAGCTGCAGTCCTGGAACCTGGTGCGGCTCAAGCACCTTCCCGATGACCGCCGCGACTATTTCACCACACCCGCAGACCTGTGGGAGATCGTCCGCACCCTGGTGGCCGAGCGCAAGAAGCGCGAGATCGACCCCACCCTCACCAAGCTGCGCGAGCTGCAGTGGCGCGAGCCCGATACCGATGCCGACGCCCATGCCCATGCCCGCATCGCCGAACTCGGGACCCTGATCGAGCTGCTGGTGGGCTGGTACGAGGACATGGACCGGCTGGAGACTGCACGGCTGGTGCAGCTGTTCGCGCTGGGGGCCAGGATCCAGAAATTTGTCGGTGATGCCGAGGCCGTGGTCCCGCGGCTGAAGGGCCGCCGTTCTGCTGCGCGGGAGGGATGACCATGGACGAGACGCTGATCCTGTCGCGGATCCAGTTTGCCGCGAACATCTCCTTCCACATCCTGTT
>JAIXTH010000023.1 GCA_027484265.1 Alphaproteobacteria bacterium | reverse complement strand
TGAAGGCGGGCTGCCGCTGCTGGCGCCGATGAGCGAAGTGGCCGGACGGATGGCGACGCAGGTCGGCGCTCACTGCCTGCTGAAGCCGCAGGGCGGCCTCGGCAAGCTGATGGGCGGCGTGCCCGGTGTGGCCCCGGCGAAGGTGGTTATCCTGGGCGGCGGTGTGGCGGGCCTGAATGCCTGCGAGATCGCCCATGGCATGCGGGCCGACGTGACCCTGTTCGACCGCTCCAAGAAGGTGCTGGTGGATATCGACCGCCAGTTCAGCGGCATGGTCACCACCCTGATGAGCACGCCCGACGCTGTGGAAGAAGCCGTGATCGATGCCGATCTGGTCATCGGCGCCGTGCTGATCCCCGGCGCGTCGGCCCCCAAGCTGGTGACCCGCAAGATGCTGCGCAAGATGAAGACCGGCTCTGTGCTGGTGGACATCTCGATCGACCAGGGTGGCTGCTTCGAGACGTCGCGGCCCACCACCCATGCCGAGCCGACCTATGTGGTGGACGGTGTGGTCCATTACTGCGTGGCGAACATGCCGGGTGCCGCGCCGCTCACCTCGACGTTCGCCCTGAATGCCGTGACCGCACCCTACATGCTGGCCCTGGCCAACAAGGGTGTGGACAAGGCGCTGGCCGATGATCCCGGCTTTGCCGAAGGCCTGAACGTCCGCGCCGGCCGTATCACCAACCAGGCGGTGGCCGACGCCCTCGGCTTCGGCTGATATCCTCATGAAGCTGGACGGCGTCCGCCCGGTCCGGGTGGGCGCCGGTCAGTCTGGCCGGTGCTCGTCGCAGAGCGTGCGGCGGAATGGACGGTCCTGCGCATCATACCAGTGCCAGGTCCGCACCCGGTGGCGGCCATCCGCACTCGGGCAGATGACTTCCCAGAACCACGCGCCCGGCAGATCCTTGCGGAACAGCTCGAGCATGATCAGACCGCTGCCGGTCTGCCACGCCTTGCCGTGGAAGGTGGGCACGTCCCACCACAGCATCCCGTCCCGGAAGATCCCCGGCAGCTCGGCCGTTACCTCCCGCCCGTCGGGCCAGGTGAAGCGGTTGCGCTGCATATAGGCATGGGGCCCGTCCTCGGGGAACAGGCAGGTGACTTCAGCTGCATGCCTGTCGTGAACCGACCCGTCGAGATTCAGGTGCGTGTAGGTGCCGACCCAGCGCCCCGCATGCGCCAGCAAGGCCGGCATCGCGGCATGGAAGGCCGCATGGGCGCTCACGCCAGCGCCTCGCCCCGCAACAGCCGCGGCAGATCGCCGGCGGCACCACCTGCATGGCGGGCAAAGAACCGCCGCGCGGGCGCAACCGTGTCCACCAGACCCAGGCCGGCGGTGCGCAGCATCCGCAGCGGGCCGATCTCGTTTGAAAACAGCCGCGTGAAGCCCTCGCACGCCAATGCCAGCGTCACGGTGTCGGCCCGCCTCCAGGCGGCATAGCGGTCGAGTACGAGAGTCGATCCGATGTCCTCGCCAACCCGGCTCGCTGCCACCAGAACGTCCGCCAGTGCTGCCACGTCCTTCAGGCCGAGATTCAGGCCCTGGCCGGCCAGCGGATGGATGACATGGGCGGCATCGCCGGCAAGGGTCACCCGCGGGCGGACCCACTCCGCCGCCAGCCGCAGCTCGAGCGGCCAGACATCGGCCGGTGCCACAAGCGTCATCGCCCCGAACGCGCCGCCAGTGGCCTGCGTGAGGTCGTGCCCCAGTGCCTCCGGGGCCAGCCCGGCACGCGCCTGCGCCAGCCGCGAATCCTGCGACCACACGATATTGGCACGGTCCTCGCTGAGCGGCAGTACCGCCAGCGGCCCGTCGGGCAGGAACATCTCGTAGGCCGTGCCGCCATGCCCCGCTGCCAGATGCACGGTAGTGACCAAGGCGCTCTGCCGGTAAGGCCAGCCATAGGAGCGGATCTTCAGCGCCTCGCGCACCTGCGAGTTCCGGCCATCGGCCCCCACCAGCAGCTGGGCCCGCACCTGACCACCGCTGGCCAGCCTGGCTGTCACATGCGGCCCGTCGACGTCGAAACCCTCCACCGAATCCGGCGCCAGCCGGTGCAGATTGGGGCGGGCGGCGGCAGCAGCATCCAGCGCCACGCGGATATGCCGGTTCTCGACCATCCAGCCCAGCGCCTCTTCCCCGGCATCGTCCCGGTCGAACTGCAGCGACAGCGGCGAGGGCTGGCGGCGCCGGTCGGCGTCGGTCACGACAATATCGAGGATCGGCTCTGCCACCGTGATGTGCTGCGCGATCCCGAGTGCGCCCAGCATCCGCCACACCGCAAAGGACAGGGCCGAGGCCCGGCCATCGAAGCTGGTCTCCAGCGGCTGGTCCGGCGGGAGCCGGTCGACCACGGCCACGGACAGGCCCGCACCGCTGAGGGCCACTGCCAGGGTCAGGCCCACCAGACCGCCGCCTGCCACCAGGACATCCACGTCGATCGATGCAGGCCGGGCTGTCGGAGAAGGTGGGTTCATGCCCGCCTGACTAGGCGCACGAGACCGAGCTGTCGAGATTGGCGGGTGCGGTGGATTGTCCGTGGGGGCTCGCGCCAGTGATTTGCTTGTCCAGACAGATCGTCTAGCAAGGTCGCACGCGATCACAGGAGCCCCTCATGCCCGCAGCCCGTCCGGTCCTTGGTTTCACCTGCTGCCGCCGCGCGGTGGGTAGCGAGCATGCGCAGGCGGTGATGGAACGCTATCTGTTCGGGGTGTCGCCACATGTGGGTGCGATCCCGTTGCTGGTGCCGTCGCTGCCGGACCAGGTGGATGCGGAAACGGTGGTGGCGCGGCTCGATGGCCTGCTGCTGACCGGGTCGCCCTCCAATCTCGAGCCGCACCGCTATGGCGACGCCAGTGAGGATGCCGAAGGGCCGTTTGATCCGGCGCGAGACGCGATGTCGGCAGCGCTGGTGGAAGCTGCGCTGAAGGCGGGCAAGCCGGTGTTCGGGATCTGCCGCGGCTTTCAGGAGCTGAATGTGTATTTCGGCGGCACGCTGGCGCGCGACATGTCGGTGCCGGGACGCGACCTGCGGCACCATGCCGATGATGGCGTGCCCTATGATGCGATGTTCGAGCATGCCCACCCCGTGACGATCCAGCCCGGCGGCGTGCTGGCCGGCGTCTATGGTGCCCGCGAGATGATGGTGAATTCCGTGCACTTCCAGGGCGCTGACCGGCTGGGAACTGGCCTGCACATCGAAGCCATCGCCCCCGACGGAGTGGTGGAGGCCTTCAGCAAGACCGACGGGCCCGGCCCGGTCCTGGCTGTGCAGTGGCACCCCGAATGGCGCCCGCAAGCCAATCCCGAAAGCCGGCAGCTGTTTGCGGCCATGGGGCAAATCCTGCGGGGAGCGGACCCCGCCCGCCTGACGGTGTGACCTGGCGCTGATCCGGACTGATCCGGAAACGAACAGGCGCCCGATCCTGTTTCAGGACCGGGCGCCGGACGAGGTGGCATTGCTGCCCGCCGGAGGGGACTTTCCGGCCGTGAGACCGGCCCGGCCCACCAGCGGGGGGACAGCGCGGCGGCAAGGCCCGTCTCACAAGTGGCAAGATAGCAACAGGCCAGCGATTTCGCAAGTTAAATGTTTTTCACGCTTGTCTGTTGCGAAGCCGTCACACTCACGAGCCGGAGGGCTGTTCCGCCCGGGTGGCGAGCTCGTCGAACAGGCGAACACCCCAGCCGACTGCCCCGACCGGCACCGTGGGAGCCCGGCTGGTGCGCCAGGCAACCGGCGCGATGTCGAGGTGGGCCCATTCGACCGTGTCCGGCACGAACAGTTCGAGGAAGGCAGCCCCGATCGAGGCGCCGGGGGCGCCGCCCTCCACCACATTGCGGATGTCCGCCACGTCCGAGCGCAGGTCGTCATAGGTGCTCGGGTGGATCGGCAGGCGCCAGGTGGCTTCGCCGACAGCTGCCCCTGCCGCCGCCACGAGGCTGGCGGTGGCATCATTGCGGGCGAACAGCGCGGCATAGTCATCGCCCACCGCGCCGCGCGCGGCGCCCGTGAGGGTGGCGATATTGACGATCAGCGCCGGCGAGAAGGTGCGGGCCGCCCAGGCATTGGCGTCTGCCAGGATCACCCGGCCCTCGGCATCGGTGTTCAGGATCTCCATGGTCTGGCCGTCGAAGGCGGTCAGCACATCGCCGGGCCGGATCGCATTGCCATCCGGCATGTTCTCGGCGAGGGGAACCACCGCAATCACATTGGCCCGCACCCCGCGCTTGGCGGCTGACAGGACAGCTCCCACGCTGGCGGCGGCCCCGGCCATGTCATACCGCATGCGCCACATGCCGTCGGACGGCTTGATGCTGATACCGCCGGTATCGAAGGTGACACCCTTGCCGACGAAGGCCAGCGGACGCTCGCTGCCGGCGCCATTGTAGACAATGGCCATCATCCGGGGCGGACGAACCGAGCCCTGGCCCACGCCCAGCAGGCCGCCCATGCCAAGGCGGGCAGCTTCCACTTCATCGATCACAGTGATGGTCACCGGCAGGCCCTCGAAGGCCTTGCGGGTTTCATCGACGAACCACTGCGGGCTCTTGATGTTGGAGGGGGTGGAGATGAGGTTGCGGGCGAAGAACACCCCATCGGCCAGCGGCTGCCAGCGGCGGGTCCAGGCCTCGCCCTGCCCGGATGCGCCGCTGCCCGGCCGCATCACCAGGCGCCGGTCGGGCGATACCTCGCGGGTCACCCCGACTGCGGGGAAACTGTAGCTCGACAGGCGAGCGCCCAGGGCCACCAGCGCTGCCGCATCGCGCACCCCGTCGGCGGCTTCGGGCACCACGACATCGACCGGCTCGGCCCGGCCTTCGCCGACGGCACGGGCCAGGCGGCCGCCGTAATCCTCAAGGCCCACCCGGTCCAGCGGCGCCGCACCGGTGCCGATCAGGATGATCCGGCTGTAGGGCCCCACGCCATAGAGGGTCAGGACCGCACCGTTGCTGCCGGAAAAGGCAGCGGCAGCAATGGCCCGGGTGACAGCGCCGCCGGTTGCGCGATCCACCGCCTGGGCCTGGGCACCCAGCCGCCCGCCCGACCCGACAGGCAGCGCCACGGCGCCGGCGCTGGCAGCGGGGCCATCGACAAAGCTGACCGGCAGCGCGCTGGCTGCGCCAGCCGTACCCAGAACTGCCGCCAGACCGGCAACTGCACCCAACAACCACGCACGCATCAGCTCGTCCCTTCTGATTTCACAGGGCTTGGCTCTCTGGCGGCACCGGGGGGAAGTCAAATCACGCTGGAGTGAGAAAGCAGACGGCGCGGCAGGTTGCCCTGCCGCGCCGCTGTTGGCTGGCCATCCGGCGTGGAGGAGGGGCGCGCGGACAGCCAGCTTGTCAGGTCAGGCCTCAGGCGGCCTTCTTCTTGCCCTCGATCACCTGCGGCTGGTCGGCCGCGGCGCCGATCTGGATTTTCCGGGGCTTGAGCGCTTCAGGCACTTCCCGGACCAGGTCGATCACCAGCAGGCCATGCTGGAGGTCGGCACCGACAACCCGGACATGATCGGCCAGCTGGAAACGTCGCTCGAACCCGCGCTCGGCAATGCCGCGATGCAGGAACTTGCGCTCGCCGTTGGCCTCGGCCTTGCGGCCCGTGACCGTGAGAAGGCCTTCCTTCAGCTCGATGTCGAGGTCTTCCGGAGCAAAGCCGGCCACAGCCAGCTCGATCCGGTAGGCATCCTGACCGGTGTTCTCGATGTTGTACGGGGGCCAGCCGGCGGACACATCCTGGCGGGCGGCGAGTTCGATCTGGCTGGCCATGCGGTCGAAGCCGACAATCGAACGATAGAGGGGGGTGAGATCCACGGTACGCATAGTGATCCTCCTTGAGCGATCAACGTTGCACTCCGAACCAGCGGGGCGGAGCTCCCCGGCACGCCCGGACGCCCGATACCGGCTCGTCCTGCGTACGTGTGCCCCGGGCTCCCGGCGGCACGACCAGGAGGTAGGAACCCGGTTTTGGCTGTGCAAGGGGAGGATTTGCAGGGGGTGCGATTTTTTCGGGGCGCAGGGTTGAGCATCCGGTCGGGCGCGGTTACCGCTGACGCCTTGGGCGCCTTGGGGGCGTGAGAAGGACGACCGGATGAGGCTGCGTTCCTGGGCGCTGGCCGGCACGGCTCTCATGACTGCCACCCTTGGCGGCGCACTGGCGCTTGCCCAGGAGGCTGCGACGCAGCCCGGCACCATGACAGCCAACCCCGCTGGTGGAGACGGCCCGGCAGCGCCGGTGCCGATCCTGACAGATGCCGACCGCATCGGCCTGGTCAATGCGATCAGCGGCCCGCGCCGCATCAACCCAGAGCGCGACCGCTTTCGCAATCCGTTGCAGACACTGCAGTTCTTCGGTGTCCGGTCGACCGATACCGTGATCGAGATCTGGCCGGGTCAGGGCTGGTACACCTCCATCCTCGCGCCCTATCTCAAGGTCGGTGGCGGGCGTCTGATTGCGGCCCACTTCGACGCCGCTTCCAGCGGCTCGGCAGCCGTGCGTCGGCTGGTGGACGATTTCACGGGTCGGTTTGCGGGCAACCCGGATGTGTTCGGCTCGGTGACTGTGGTGCCGTTCGGCCCCCGGTCCGGGGCTCTGGGGCCTCCCGGTTCCGTGGATACGGTGCTGACATTCCGCAATGTGCACAATTGGGTGGCGCAGGGCTGGAGCGAGAAGGCCTTTGCCGACATGTTTGCCGTGCTCAAGCCTGGCGGGATCCTCGGGATCGAGGACCACCGTGCCAGTCCGGACGAGCCGCAGGACCCGCTCGCCAGTGACGGCTATGTCCGCGAGGACTTCGTGATCCAGATGGCCGAAGAGGCCGGCTTCGAGTTCATCGGCCGCTCGGAAGTCAACGCCAATCCGCGCGACACACGGGACCATCCATTCGGTGTCTGGACCCTGCCACCTGTCCTGCGGACCTCGCCGGTGGGCCAGCCCGAGGATCCCGGCTTCGACAACAGCCGATACCGCGCTATCGGCGAGAGCGACCGCATGACACTGCGGTTCCGCAAGCCGCTGCAGCCGGTTGTGTCGCCGACACCGCCACCCGCCGATCCGGCAGCCAGGCCCGCTGCCCCGGCCGCCGGGCGACCTGTGGACCTGTCCCGCCCATCGGGCCAGCAGCAGACTTCAACGCGGGGCGGGGCACCGCGCGTGGCACCTCCGGCTCCGCCTTCACCGCCAGCAGCGGCCAGTCCTCCGCCGCCGCCACCCACGCTGCCACCGGAAGAACCGGCCCGGGTGGTTGCGCCGCCCGCATCGCCTCCCCCGCCGCCGACCCTGCCCGCAGCGGCTGGCGCCAGCGGAGCAGCGCCCGCGCGCCCGGGGGAGCCTGGCTGGACGGCGCCGTCCTCACCGCCGCCCGCTGCAGCCCGGCGACCGTCACCGCCGCCACCGGCCGCCAGCCGCCCGGCACCGCCGCCTCCGGCTGCGGCCCGCCGGTCCCCCCCGCCGCCTCCAGCTGCGCGCCGACCCTCGCCGCCGCCACCGGCTGCCGCCCGCAGACCAGCGCCACCGCCGCCGCCAGCACGGCGCGCGCCACCACCCCCGCCGCGCAGTCCGAACGAGCCCTATTGGGGCGAGCCGAAGAAGAAAAACTGATCGGGCCGATCCGAAGTCAGACGCTCAGGCGCCCTGTCTGGCGCCACGCCGCGCTATCCGCAGCAGCAACCGCTCGGTCAGCGCCACCGCCGGGGCTCCGCCCCGCTTGCTGCTGAGGTCGGCCTCGACACAGGCGGACAGCGCATCCTCCAACGCCGGTCGGCTCCATTGGCCAGCCTGGCGCGCCAGATCATCCTGCCGTTTCCAGAAGATGCCGAAGCGCGGGTTCTTCACCAGCTCGCCCACGCTGGCGCCGCCCTCCATGCCAGCGCGCAGCTGAAGCAGCAGCTTGAGACGGCGCTGGACGGTATTCATCACCTGGATCGGATTGGCCCCCGCGCCCAGCGCCTGGTGCAGACGGGCAGAGGCCTCGCCCGCCCGGCCAGCGAAGGCTGCATGAACCGCATCATCGGCCACCGCCTCGCGGCCACCGGACCCGGCCGCCTCCACGGCAGCGACATCGATCACACCGCCCCTGCCGGCATAGAGCGCCAGCTTGCCGATCTCGGCGACCACGGAGTCCACGTCCTGCGCGACCGCTTCCAGAACCAGATCCAGTGCATCGCCGTTCAGGCTGGCTCCCAGTCCGACTGCCGCCTCCCGGGCGGCGGCCATCAGGTCGCTGCGCTCGGTCTCATAGAGCTGGAGCGACCAGCTGGTGCGGGCATCCTCGAAACCTTTGCGCAGCTTGGAGGCCCGGGGCAGGTCCACGCCCTCGATCACCAGGGCACCGGCCATGCCAGCCGGGTCGCGCTCGATCAGGGCGAGCAGCCCGAGCAGCACGCCCGACTGTGCATCCGACCCCACCCGCACCCGCGCCAGGGCTGCGCCGCCGAACAGGGATGCCGATGCAATCGCGGATTCGAGCTTGCCCGGATCAGCCTTCAGATCATCGTCCGTGAAGCGGGTCGGCTCGAGTTCGGGGAAGCGCTTGAGCAGGCTGGCGGCGGCCTGGTCGGCCAGTCGCCGCACCATCCCGCCATCGGGGCCGCTGACCAGAACCGCCCTTGGGGCCGGATCGCGCTCCACGGCGCGCTTGGCAGCCGCGCCGGCGAACTTCACGGGCGCCGGACCCGGGCCGCCAGGTCGGCCCATAGCCGGTCGGCCAGAATGACCGCCACCCGCTCCTCGGCATCCGCCTGGAGCGAGACGTCCGAAAAGGCCTGGTTCTGGGTGTCGTAGGCGACCATGGCAGAAACCCGGCCACTGGCATCGGGTGCATCGGGGTTGGTGCCGGTCAGGGTGTAGCTGGCGTCGACCGTCATCTGGGTGCGGTTGAAGAAGCCGGTTGGCTGCTGGTTGGTGTTGGCAAAGCTCGACGTCAGCGTGATCTCCAGCATCCGCTCGGCCCCGCCGCCCTGTTCGAGTGCGGCCTTGCGCAGCAGTTCCTGGCGCAGAATGTGACCGGTCCGGCCCTCGATCAGACCGATCGACACCGGCCCGATCCCACGCCCGTCCAGATCATAGACCGGCGAGAAGCCGCAGCCCGCCACCAGCCCCGAAAGGCCGGTTCCTGCGATCAGGGTGATTGCACTGCGTCGGTTCATGGCCGCAGCCCTCCTTATCCGGCCACGACGATATTCACGATCCGGCCCGGAACCACGATCACTTTGCGCAGCTCCTTGCCAGCGACAAACGCTGCAACGCCGGGCGCGGCAAGGGCCGCCGCCTCGATGGCGGCGGTATCGAGCGACTTGTCCACGGTAATCTCGTCCCGCCGCTTGCCATTCACCTGCACGGGCAGGGTGACGGTGTCGGTGGCGACCAGAGCCGGATCGGCGACGGGCCACGGCGCCTGCGCACAGAAGCCGGTGCCGCCCAGGCGTGCCCAAGCCTCATCGGCAATATGCGGGGCAAACGGCTGCAGCAGCCGGGTGAACAGACCCAGGGCCTCGGCGCGCGCCTCCAGCATGCCTGGAGCCTCGACGCTCTCGGCCTTGCGGATGGCCGAGATCAGCTCGTACAGCTGTGCAATCGAGGTGTTGAAGCGGAAGCTGTCGATGCCATGGGTCACGGCGGTCACGGCGCGGTGCGCCAGGCGCCGCAGCTCCAGGGCCGCGCCGTCCGCGTCCGCCGCCGCCGTCAGCGGCCCGGGTGCGCCAGCCGGCATCGCCTCCACCGCTGCCCAGAAGCGCTGCAGGAACCGCCAGGCCCCCTCGACGCCCGCCTCGCTCCACTCCACGTCTCGCTCGGGCGGCGAGTCCGACAGCACGAACAAGCGGGCGCAGTCGGCGCCGTAGGTTGCCACGATCTCGTCGGGATCGACGGTGTTGCGCACCGACTTCGACATTTTCTCGGCCGGACCGACCGTGACCGCCTTGCCGGTGGCTGTCTCGACCCAGATGCCGCCCTGTCGCTGCTCGGCTTCAACCGGCGTGATCCAGCGCTGGTCTTCCTCCACCCGGAAGGTGGCATGGGTCACCATGCCCTGGGTGAACAGGTGCTTGAAAGGCTCGGCCAGCGGCTGGTGGCCGGTATCGCGCATGCCGCGGGCAAAGAAGCGCGAATAGAGCAGGTGCAGCACCGCATGCTCGACCCCGCCGATATAGTGGTCCACCGGCAGCCAGTGCTTGACCGCGTCGAGGTCGGTCGGACGATCATCGGGCTGGCCGCAGAAGCGGGCCCAGTACCAGCTGGAATCAGCGAACGTATCCAGCGTATCGGTCTCGCGCCGGGCCGGCTTGCCGCACGTGGGGCAGTCGACGTGTTTCCAGGTGGGGTGATGGTCCAGTGGATTGCCGGGCCGGTCGAACGTGACGTCGGTCGGCAGCACCACCGGCAGCTGGTCCTTCGGCACCGGGACGATGCCGCAGCTGTCGCAATGCACCACCGGGATCGGGCAGCCCCAATAGCGCTGGCGCGAGACGCCCCAGTCGCGCAGGCGCCAGTTCACAGTGCGGGTGCCGCGCTCCAGCGCTTCCATCTCGGCAATGGCCCGCGCCTTGCCAGCTTCGACGGTCAGGCCATCGAGGAAGCGCGAATTGGCCAGCAGGCCAGGGCCGGTGAAGGGTGCTTCCTGCACATCGAAGCGCGCCGGGTCGGCCCCCTCCGGCACCACCACCGCCCGGATCGGCAGGCCATAGCGGCTGGCAAACTCATGGTCGCGCACATCATGGCCCGGGCAGCCGAAGATCGCGCCGGTGCCATAGTCCATCAGCACGAAGTTCGCGATCCACACCGGCAGGGTGATGGCCGGGTCGAACGGATGCACCACACGCACGCCGGTATCGAAGCCGCGCTTCTGCTGCTTCTCGATATCGGCCTCGGAGGTACCGCTGCGGCGGCACTCGTCACAGAAGGACGCAAGATCGGCATTCGATTTCGCCAGTTCCACGGCCAGCGGGTGATCGGCCGAGATCGCCGCGAACGAGGCGCCAAACAGCGTGTCGGGACGGGTGGTATAGACCGTAAGCCCGTCGTGACCTGCCGGGGCGGGTGCTGCCGGATCATAGGCGAAGGTGAAGGTCAGACCTTCGGAGCGCCCGATCCAGTTGGTCTGCATCAGGCGGACCTTGTCCGGCCACTGGTCGAGGGTGGCGATCGCGTCCAGCAGCTCTTCGGCATAGGCGGTGGTGCGGAAAACCCACTGGTCGAGCCACTTCTGCTCCACCAGCGCCTTGGAGCGCCAGCCGCGACCATCCACCACCTGCTCGTTCGCCAGGACGGTGTTCTCGACCGGATCCCAGTTCACCTTCGAGGCCTTGCGATACACCAGCCCCTTCTCGAGGAAGTCGAGAAACAGCTCTTGCTGGTGGCGATAGTAGCTCGGGCGGGATGTTGCGAATTCCCGCGACCAATCAAGCGCATAACCCAGCTTGAGCAGCTGTGCCTTCATCGCTTCGATATTGGCTTCGGTCCACTCGCCGGGGTGAGCCCCGCGCTCGAATGCGGCGTTCTCGGCCGGTAGACCGAAGGAATCCCAGCCCATCGGATGCAGGACCTGATAGCCTGCAGCCCGCTTCTGCCGGGCGATCACGTCGCCCATCGAATAGTTGCGGACATGCCCCATGTGGATGCGCCCCGACGGATAGGGGAACATCTCCAGCACATAGGCCTTCTTGCGGGATGGATCGGGTGCACCGGCTTCATGGAGCCTGGCAGTTTCCCAGGCCGCGCGACGGCGCGGCTCGACCTCGCGGTGATTGTAGCGCGCCGCCATGTCAGACCTCTATCTGCCTAGCGGCCGCCTTCCAGCGTGGCGATGCGCAGCTGCCGGGCGCGGGTCAGGATCGCGTTCTCGATCTGCAGCGGGGTATCCGGGTCCACCGACGCATCAATCCACGCACCGCCGACACCCTGAACCTGACGGAACACGGTCACGGAAATGCCGTCGGCCCGCAGGCGGGTGTCCAGGATATAGACCTGGATCTTGAAGCGCTCGCTCGGGCGCTCGGCTGTTGCATGCCAGTCGGTCACCACGGTCCCGCCGAACGGGTCGGCAGTCTGGATCGGCATGAAGGACAAGGTGTCCAGCGTCGCGCGCCACAGGAAGGCGTTCACGCCAATCCCGCCATTGGGGGCTTCGCGCTGGCCGCCGCCGAACAGGCCGCTGCGCTGGGCGTCGCCGCCCGGCGTGTCGGCGCCGCGGGTGGCGCAAGCAGATGCAGACAGGGCGAGGGCCACCACCGCGAACAGGAACGGCGCACGTGCGCGCATGTCGAACACTCCGATAGAACCCCCTCAGCCCTGGGGTCTTGCGGGCTCCCTATAGCACGGACTGTGGTCGCGGCTAGTCGGGTGCTGCTTGTCAGGATCAAGGTCGGCTGAGCCTGTCACCTCGTGACCGCAGACGGACGATTGCATCATCCGCACTGACAGACTGAATGGTTGCGTGCATAGGGTCTCTGGTGCCCCTCCTGGACGCCTTATGCCAGTACTTCTGCGCCAGTATCTCCTGAAAGCACCACCAGGGGCTGTCTGGACCCAACTGGCCGCTCCGGCTGTCTGGCCCGGCTTCGTCCGCCACCTCAAGCGGGCCTGTTTCAGCGGTCCGGCCACGACAGGCAGCAGGGCCATCGTCAGTGTCGGCGTGAGTTACCGCAATCTGCTGAACTGGTCCGGGCCGCTCGAATGCACCTTCGATCCAGAAGCCAGCGAAGTTTGCGTATGGCTGATCACCAGCCCGGTTGTGGAAGCCTGCGGTCGGCTGCAGGTGCGCCCGGCAGGCCAGGAGGGATCCACACTGATGCGGATTCAGGCCGAGTATCGCGCCACGTCGCCTGTTGTCGGCTTGATCCTGGCGGCGAAGCTGGACGGCTATCTCGACAAGACCGCGCAGGCACTCGAACGGGCTGCCATTAGAGGCTGATCTCGCCACTGTGTTCCAGCTCGACAGGTCCGGTCATGTAGACATGACCGGGACTGCTCACCGTATCGGCTTCCCAGCGGATCTGCAGCTCGCCTCCATCCAGCTCGAGTGTGGCCTCCCGGCCCGTCGTGCCGCGCCGGTGGGCAGCCACCAGAGCCGCGCAGGCCCCGGTTCCGCAGGCCTTGGTCAGGCCGGCGCCCCGTTCCCACACCCGCAGCCGGATCCGGTCACGCCCCTTGACCTGGGCGAAACCGACATTGGTGCGCTGGGGGAACAGCGGGTGATACTCGATCATGGGGCCGACCTGGGTGACCGGGGCGGCCTCGGCATCATCCACGAAGAAAACACAGTGCGGATTGCCCATCGACACACAGCCCGGCCCCCACAGCACGGGATCATCGATCGGCCCGACCTGCAGCTCGATCCGCACCGTATCCATCCGCTCCGACAGCGGGATCTGGGTCCAGTCGAGGCCGGGGGCACCCATGTCCACCGTCACGGCGGCGGGTCCGGCCCGGGTGGCAGTGAGAAGCCCCGCCGCCGTCTCGAACGTGGCCCTGTCACGTCCGCTCTCTTCCATCAGCAACCAGCCGACGCAGCGGGCGCCATTGCCGCAAGCGCCCACTTCCTCGCCGTCCGCATTCCACATCCGCATGAACAGCTCGCCGGCCTGAGAGGGCTCCAGGACGAACATCTGGTCAAAGCCAAGGCCCGCCTTCGGGTCCGCAAGCCGCCGAACGGCCTCCGAGTCCGGGCGGAACGGCCGGGACCGCGCGTCGAAGATGGCAAACCGGTTGCCGAGGCCGTTCATCGCGATGTAGCGCATCGGGCTACTTCTTGCGCTCTTCCGTGCGCACCCGGGGCCATGCCTTTACGTCCAGCTTGGTGCGGTGGTCGAAGCCCTTCACCGGGCAGCCATCCGGCCCGAGCCCCTGGAAATAGGCCTTCTGCCACTTCTGCCGCTGGGCCTCGGAGTTTTCGACCCCCAGCTGTTCGTTGAAGACGTTCCGGCTGTTCTGCCACTCGTCATAGGCCTTGTGCAGCTCGGGTTCATCCTCGATCCGCTTGAAGACCGGCTTCACCTCTTCCACGGCTGGCAGGCTGACCGGGAAGATATGCGCGAAGGGTTCGCCCTTGTGAAACCGCACCGGATGGAACGGGCGGGTGAGCACCCAGTTCATGGTGAAGGTGTAGTGGCTCCAGTCGGTCTCCATGATGCCCGACAGGGCATGGGCACCGTCCTTGGGGCTGTTCATCGGACCTGTGACCATCAGATGGATGCCGGGGGGTGTCCGGAACAGCTGGTTGACATGGAACGTCAGCACGCCGTGCCCGAAGTGGCTGACCGGCTCGGGCCACCCGGGCTCGAGCACTTCCACCACCATGGCATCCGGGCTCGGCCCCCCGTCCCAGGTGCATTCCACCGTGGCCGGGCAGATCAGCTCCCAGCCATGCTGGTTGGCGATGTTCAGCGGCAGACACCGGTAGGCGAAGCGCTGCGAGGTGCTGTCCATGAAGTCGCGGTCGCGGGGGGCCGGGCGCATCTCCGTGGGCGGCATACCGAGGGTATAGGCAATCAGGTCCATGGCGCGCTTGGTGTGAAAAACCGGCGCGTTTGTCCAGTACAAACGCCACCTGCGACCTCGATGCGCGGTAAATGCCGTCCAGCTGTCATCAGTGAGAGCGGCTGTTGCCTGCGGCAGGGCCTGCGGGGTATCCTGATCCATACCGGAGGCTAGGGGGACGGCCTTTCCCGGTTGTGACCAGGATCGACCGCGTGACCCTATCTGCCCGACTGAACCTCCTGGCTGGCGCCACAGTGCTGGCGACCTGCCTCGGTGTCGGCCTTGCGCTGGCGCAGCCGAAACCCGTCCCAAGCCCACCCATGCAGGGCCCGCCAGCCGAGACAACCGGCCAGGCGCCCGGCCAGGCGACCAGTGGCCCGGTCCCGGCTTCGGCCGGTCCGGAGGCCGCCCCCGCGTCCGGGGGCCCGGCTTCACCCCCAACCGGCCCGGTAGCGGTTCCGCAGGATGATACGGCCAGCAAGGCCGCCCTGGCTGCGGCCCGCGAGGCCCGCACCGCCGGCAACGATGCCCTCGCCGAGGAGAAATGGCGCGAAGTGCTCCAGGTGGCTCCCCAGGGCCCGCAGGGCGACATGGATGCCATGGAAGCCTCCCGCATGCTGGGCTATGCAGCCCTGGAGCAGCGCGACCCGCGTTCGGCCGAGACCTTCTTTGCCGCTGAAGCAATCCTGGCCCGGCGGCTGTTCATGAGCGGACTGATTTCCGCGCGCCGCCTGACGGATGCCGTGGGCCGCTGGGCCGGCGCCGCCGGTGCCATGGGCCGGTCCACCGAGAGCGATGCCCTGGTGCGGTATGGCTGGGTGATCCGTGATCGGACCCAGGCCGCTGCCTCCGAATCCATCCTTAATCGGGAAGCCTCCACCGAGCAGAGCGGCAGCACGGATATCCGGGTCGAGTCTAACTCCGGTGTGTGTGTCACCGAGCGCGAGCCGCTGCTGCGCAGCCGCATCACCTGCGAGGACGAGGCCGGTGCCCTGACCGAGGCCATGTCGCTGCGCGCCAGCCAGTTGCGGGCCCCTGCCGACCGCGAGGCGGTGGATCGCCGCGAAGCCGCCGAGCGGGCGCGCAAGAACAAGAAGGGCGGCGGCGAATAGACCGCCCTTCGGCAGCCGTTTCAGACTGGCGTCTTCAGCAGCACATAATATGCACCAGCCCCGCCGTGGCGGGGGTTGGCTTGTGCATAGCCGGCCACATGCGGGCGGATCGCCGGGTCGCCCAACCATTCCGGCAGGCGGCGGCGGATCACGCCTGGCTGGGGCGTGATGTAGTCCTCGCCCGGATCTACCGGCCGTCCCTTGCCGGTCACCACCAGGACAGCCCGCATGTTCTCGGCGCGGCAGCGGGTCACGAATGCTGCGAGGGCTGCCAGAGCGGCAGTCTGGGTCATGCCGTGCAGATCGATCCTGGCGCCGATGTCCACCTGGCCACGGCGGACCCGCTTGTGCCCCGACGCGTCGGCCAGCGGAGCCGTGCGACCGGGCGCTCCTGGCGGATGGCGGGTGGCGGGTGATGGCTTGGCTGCCGGGGCTGCGGCCTTTGGCGCTGAAGCCTCACCAGCAGGCGGCGCAGTTGTTGGTGCCGGGCTGATGGGCGGCACGGTCACTGGCGGAGGCGCCCGCAGGGGGCGCACGGTCGAGGCAATCCGGTGCCACAGCCGTGCTTCATCCGGGGTCAGGTCGCGATGGCGGGCCACCGCCTAGCGGGCTCCGGTAGCCACCGGATCGAGCCCGTTCGGCAGCAGCACCCACCAGCGCACATCATGGTTCACCCGCCCGGCCCGCAGGCCAGCCTCGTCACCGGTTCCCCAGAACAGATCCACCCGCAGCGGGCCGCGAATGGCCCCGCCGGTGTCCTGTGCGATCAGCAGCCGGTTGATGGTGGCGTCTGGCGAATTGGCCAGTACAGCGGCATTGGCCGCGATGAAGAACGGCAGGCCATAGGGGTGATAGCGCGGATCGACCGCCCCGCTGCCATTGGGTTCGAGACCAACCCCCGTGGCGCCGCCGGGGCCCGCCGTCGGATCTGTGATCGGTCGCAGCTCGAAGAATACTGTGCGGGGATTGGCGTTGATCACCGCCCGGGCCTCGTCCGCCGGGGCGGTGGCGAACCAGGCAGTGATGTTATCCATCGAGGCCTGGTCGCGTGACAGCACACCGCGGCGCACCAGCTCCTGGGCGATGGACCGGAACGGATGGCCATTGGTGGCCGTGAAGGCCGCCCGCATTTCGCGCCCGTCCTCGAACCGGACCCGGCCGGAACCCTGGATCTGCAGCGACAGCACATCACCCATCGTGCCCCAGGCCAGCACCGGGGCCGTGGTGGCATCGATCTCGGCCCGAGTGCGGTACGGCACCAGAGCGCCGCCCTGCAGGCGGCCCACCAGGGTGCGCCCGCTGAGACCGGCATCGAAGTCGCCTGCATTGACCGTGATCAGGTCCGACGGCCGGCTCAGGATCGGCTCGACCATGGTGTCTGTCTGGACCGTCGAGACATCCAGAAGCGGCTCGTAGTAAGCAGTCAGCCGTCCAGGCGCGCTATCGGGGGCTGACACCATCCACGGGGTGAAGTTCTGCTCCCAGAAAGCGCGGTCCGAAACGGCGGTGTCGGCTGCCAGCGCGCAGACGCCATCCCACTGGCCGATCGTGCCGGCATAGATCGCCACTTCGGACAGACGGGCATTGGCGGGGCGGCGGGCCCATTGTGCGCAGGTTCGCAGGAATGCGCGGCGTGCCGCCCCAACATCGGTGGCCGCCCACTGCGGGACCGCGGCATAGGCGCGCTGCTCGAACCGCAGCGGCAGAACATCAGGCGGCAGTTGCGCTGGCGGACCAGGCGGCGGTGACACCGGACGCACGAAGGGGCGGGCAGGATCGGTGCTGGCAACGGCCGGTCCGGTCTGGGTGGTACCGGCTGCGCGGGCGGCCTCGGACTCTGCATCCGCCGCCCGCTGCGCCTGCTGGTCGGCCTGCTGCTGGCGACCCTGTTCGGCCTGGTCCACGATCTGGGGTGTTGCGCAGCCCCACAGGATCGCGGCGGATGCTGTTGCGGCCAGCAGCCTGACGTTCGCGCTCCGGATCATGCAGCCCGGACCCCGCACAGGTACCAAGCCGGCTCGCGCGAGGTGACCATCCGCTCGAACGACCAGACTTCGTCGGTCGGGCGCAGGCCGTCGCCGCCATCGGCCAGGTCGGCCGAGAACCGCACCTCGACCTCGGCCCGGTCGCCGTCCATCTCGGCGGCCACGATCCTGGCTTCCGACAGCCGGACCACTTCGATCTTCGGCGCGTTCTGAGCAACGCGTTCCGCCACGGCGGTCTCATAGGCCTTGTAGGTCTCGTCGTTCAGGAGCCCTCGCAGCGTGGCCAGGTCGTTCCGGCCATAGGCCTCCACGATCATCTGATAGGCCGAGCGGGCACCTGCAAGGAAGGCGTCGGGGTCGAAGGCACGGTCGCGCCGCACGATGGCTTCGAGGCCGGGGGCAGCGGTGCCGTGCTGGCTGACCCGCACCACGGTCTCGGCGGCGGTGTCGGCTTCGCCCAGGGTGTCGTTTCCTGTGTCCTGGCCCGTGTCCTGTCGCGACTCGGGCCCGGTAGCCCGGCGCTGGCGCGAGAAGGCATCCGCCGGGTTGGACCGCGACAGCGGCGGTGGCTCGGCACCCCGGTTCTGGCCGAGAACCATATAGAGGCGGGCCAGCACGACAGCGGCCACTGCCGCAAAGATCAGGATTTCCAGGTTCATTGCTTCTTTCACCAGCTATCGCCGCCTGCTGTCCGTTGTCCGGAGCAGCCGGGTCATTGGGATATAGGCCTTCCCGCTGCACAAGTCAGCGGTCTTGGTTGCTGAAAGGCCAGCAGACATGCTACCGGCGCGCGCCCACAGGAGCTTTGACTGATGACCGACCAATCCAACGGCGCGCCCGCCACCAACGGCGCCGCCGACGGCCCGCCCCCTCTGGCCCCCTCGATCCGGGTGCTGGCGCAGTATGTCCGTGACCTTTCGTTCGAGAACCCGGGTGCGCCCAACTCCCTGCGCGAGCAAGGGGCACAGCCGAAAATCGATCTTCAATTGGATGTGAACGCCCGGCGCATGGAAGACGAGGGCCTGTTCGAGGTGGGCCTGCGGGTCAATGCCCGCTCGACCCGCGACAATGGCGATGTGCTGTTCATCGTGGAGCTGGATTACGCGGGTCTGTTCGGGTTCGCGAATGTCCCGGCGGATGCGATCGAGCAGCTGGTGCTGGTGGAATGCCCGCGCCTCCTGCTCCCGTTTGCCCGCGAGATCGTGGCAACCGCTACCCGCAACGGCGGCTTCCCGCCCCTGCTGATCGACCCGATGGACTTCGGCGCCCTGTACGCCAGCCAGCGTCAGGCCCAGCAGCAGACCGCCAACGCCTGACCCGGCAGCGCAGCTGTCCGGCCTGACGGGCCTGCGATGATCAAGCGGCGCGCGCCGCCGCAGGATCATCTGCGGGCCCCTGCACGCCAGCGGGCTCGTCCGGAGGACCCACCGCCAGCCGCGACGGTTCGTCCCCCTGCATGGGCGCGGGGAAGCTGGCGTACCGGACGGCAGACCTGTTCGGGCAGGCCGGGCGGCCCAGGGCGCGAGGCTCCTTCAGCCCCTTGACCGGGTGACCGCCAGGGGATCAAGAGGGGCCATGCTGACGTTTCACTATGCCCCGGGTGCCTGTTCCCTTGCCAGCCACATCGCGCTGGAAGAGATCGAGGTCGCGTTCGAGCCGATCCGCCTCGATCTGATGGCCGGCGACCAGCACCGGCCCGAGTATCGGGCGGTCAATCCCACGGGCAAGGTTCCGGCTCTGGTCACCGACCGGGGAACCCTCACCGAGAGCCCGGCAATCCTGGCCTATCTGGCGGATCTATCCCCCGGCCACGGGCTGCTGCCTGCCGAGTCCCTCGAGCGTGCACACTGTGCGTCAACGATGTCGTGGCTGGCCTCCAGCGTCCATGTTGCCTTCGCCCGCTATTGGCGCCAGGCCCTGTTCACGCCCGACGAGAGCGCCTGGCATGGACTGAAGGAGAAGGCGCTGGCCGACATCAGGGAGGCATTCAGCCGGATGGACGCGCGGCTGGACAGGCTTGATTGGTACCATGGAACTTACTCCGTCGTGGACCCCTATATATTGGTGATGCGCCGCTGGGGTTCGCGCATCGGCCTCGACATGAGCGTCTATCCGAACCTCGTGGCTCACGGGCTGCGGGTGGCGGCGCGCCCGGCGGCAGCACGGGCGATTGCCCGCGAAGGCATCAGGATCGACGGGTGAGGCACGCGGCGCGCCTTCAGGTTGATGGCCTTGCGCTGGCCCGGGGCCAGCGGCTTTTGGCGCGCGATCTGTCCTTTGGCCTGGCACCCGGCGAGGCATTGGAGCTGCGCGGTCCCAACGGGACGGGCAAGACGACCCTGCTGCGGGCGCTGGCCGGACTGCACCAGCCGCTGGCCGGGCGCATCCGGCTCGACTGGCCGCAGCGCACCGATGATGACAGCAATGCCGACCGGCTGATGTTCCTCGGCCACCTCGACGCGATCAAGCCGGCCGAGCCCGCTCGGGCGCAGCTGTCCTTCTGGGCAGCGCTGTTTGGCGGCGATGCCAGCCGTATCCCGGATGTCGCCGGGAGCCTCGGGATAGCCGGACAGCTGGACCTGCCCGGCGGGGTGCTGTCGGCGGGGCAGCGGCGACGGCTGGCGCTGGCGCGGCTGGTGCTGGCCAACCGGCCGCTTTGGCTGCTGGATGAGCCGGCGGCGCCGCTGGACACAGCGGGTCGGGCGATGCTGGGCGCGCTGCTGGACCGGCACCGGGCCGAGGGCGGGATGGTGATCGCCGCAGTGCACGACACCCCGCCCGGCGCCCCGATGCAGCGGCTGGAGATGGACACATGGGCCTGAGGTCGGCGCTGTCTGCCCTCGCCCTGCGCGAGGTCCGGCTGGGCTGGGGGGCCGGTGGCGGGGCGTTCCTGCCGGCGGCCTTCTTTGCAGGCGCCGTCGCCGTGGCGCCGTTCGCTGTGGGCCCGGATCCGGCGCGGCTGGGCGCCATCGGGCCGGGCTATCTGTGGCTGGCGCTGGCACTGGCCACGCTGGTATCGCTCGAGCGGCTGTTTCAGGCCGACCTGGAGGATGGCACCGCCGATCAGCTGCTGCTGACAGGCGTTCCACTGCCGCTGGCCGTGGCGGCAAAAGTAGCGGGCCAATGGGTGTCGGTGGCGCTGCCCCTGCTGTTGGTCGTTCCGATTGCAGCGATCCTCGTACGGGTGGAGCCGGGCAAGACCCTGCTGCTGGCGGGCCAGCTGGCGGTCGGCAGCCTCGCCCTGTTCCAGATCGGGGCGATCGGTGCGGCGCTGGGGGCGGGGATCAAGCGCGGCGGTCTGCTGGTCTCGCTGGTGGCACTGCCGCTTTATGTGCCGGTGCTGATCTTCGGAGCCGCCAGCGCCGAAGCCCTGATGCGCGACGGCACCGTGCTGTCGCAGCCGTTCCTGTTCGTGTGCGCGCTCATGCTGGCATCGGTCGCACTGGCCCCGGTGGCCGCTGCGGCAGCCCTGAAGCTTCACATCGACTAGCTTGACCGGGACGGCGGTTATCCTAGCCTGCCTGCTTCACGGGAGCCAAACGGGGGGCGGGGACATGAACAGCTTCAACGAGCAGCAGATCCAGATGATCCTGCAGCAGATCAGCAAGAACACTGCCATGACGGCGCAGCAATCGGCGAACCAGATCGTGGAGATCGGCTCCACGGCCTATATGGTTGGAGTCGGCATCAGCCTGGGGATGAACTTCGCCCTGGGTGGCGGCCTCGCCTCCTTTGTCCTCTGCTGGCTGTCCTGGATCAATGTCGGCTATATCCTCGGCGAGTTCGTGAAGCCTGTGGTCCCGGGCTTCTAGGAACCAGACGGTTCGCCCTCGACAGATGGCGGAACTCGAATAGCATGTCCTCCCAGAGAAGCGGCATGCCGGACGTCGAGTACCCCGGCAGAGCACGCCAGCCAGAGGGAGACCACCATGCCGCCAGCCGACGGCGCCGCTGCGCCCAGCCTTGCCCCGCCACCCTTCAAGCGCCTGCCGATGAAGCCGCCGCGCGCTGTTCGCCGCGACGGCCCCGACGGGGTGATCTACATCACCTCGCAGCATGAACCGGGGGTGATGCCGCGCTCGATCCCGCACCTGCTGGACGAGAAGGCCGCGCTGCACCCGGACCGACCGTTCCTGCGCCAGCGTCAGCCCACCCCGCCGGGCGCGCCGCTTGGACCCTGGCGGCAGGTGACCTATGGCGAGGCTGCGCAAACCACCCGCCGCCTGGCGGCCGGACTGCTGGCGCTGGGTCTGGGCGAAGGGACGGGCTCATTGCTCGTTCTGTCACCCAATTCGATCGAGCATGCGCTGCTGATGCTGGCGGCCATGCGGATCAAGGCGATGACGGCCCCGCTGTCGGTGGCCTATTCCACCATGTCCACCGACTTCAAGACCCTGCGCCATTGTGCTGCCAAGGCGGGGCCGAAGGCGATCTTCGTGCAGGCGCTGGCCGGATTCGAGCCTGCGCTGGCAGCTCTCGCGGACCGGGGCGCCACGGTCATCACCTGCGATCCGGCGCCCGGGCCCGGGCAGGTGGCCTATGCCGACCTGGCGGCCCATGCCCTCGACCCGCAGGTCGATGCCCTTCAGGAGACCATCGGCCCGCAGACCGTGGCCAAGATCCTGTTCACCTCCGGCTCTACCGGCCTGCCCAAAGGCGTACCGCAGACCCAGGGCGCCATGTGCGCCCAGATCGCGGCGCAGGATGGCCTGCGCGATGATCCCGATGCCGATCCGAACCGTGTGCCGCAGTCGCTCGACTGGATGCCCTGGAACCACATCTCCGGCGCCAATGTGAACTTCAACGGCAATCTCAACGCAGGCGGAACCCTCTCGATCGATGACGGACGCCCGATGCCGGGGCGCTTCGAAGTCACCATGGCCAATCTCAAGGAGGTCTCGCCCGATGTGTTCGGGTCGGCGCCCATCGCCTTCGCCATGCTGGCCGATGCGATGGAGAAGGACCCGGCGCTGCGCGCCGGCTTCTTCAAGAACCTGCGCTACATGGGGTATGGCGGCGCCACCCTGTCGGATGACCTGTACGGGCGGATCCAGGCCCTCGCCATCGCCGAGACCGGACACCGCGTGCCCCTCACCACTATGTATGGTGCTACCGAGACCCAGGGCATCACCGTGGTGCACTGGGCAGCGGAGCGGGTTGGTCTGATCGGCCTGCCCCTGCCGGGGATCACCCTCAAGCTAGTGCCCAATGGGCAGAAGCTGGAAGTCCGGGTGAAGGGGGCTACCGTCTGCCCGGGCTATTTCGACGATCCGGAGAAGACTGCGGCGGCCTTTGATGAGGAGGGCTTCTACAGGCTGGGGGACGCCTGCCGGTTTGTCGATGACGCCGACCCATCGCAGGGGCTGGTGTTCGATGGCCGGGTCACCGAGGACTTCAAGCTCTCGTCTGGCACCTGGGTATCGGTCGGCACCCTGCGGCCCGCTATCGTGGCGGCCTGCTCGCCGCTGGTGCATGACGCCGTGATTGCCGGGCTCGACCGCGAGGACATCGGCATCCTGGTGTGGCCCTCGCCGGTGGCGGCGCAGGCGGCAATTGCAGCGGCCGGCGGCGATCCGGCCGCAGGCCTCGCGGTCCTGACGCAGGACATTGCAGCGCGGCTTGCCGCCCACAACCAGCAGGAAAAGGGCTCGTCCCGGCGGATTGCCCGCTTTGCGCTCCTCACCACGGCCCCTTCGATCGATGCGGGCGAAATCACCGACAAGGGATATGTGAATCAGCGCGCTGCCCTCGATTTCCGCAAGGAGATGGTTGATGCGCTCTACGCCACACCGCCCGATCCCCGGGTGGTGGCCCTCACGCGAATGTGATTGGTGTGGGTCGCCGGATTGCTGGCAGCTGCCCCTGGTGGCTGCCAGCGCAGTGACAGTTTGTTCAGAAACAGATACTTCACATCCGGCAGCTATGTCTGTTCGCCTCGCGAACCGTGGTTGGTTGCGGCGTTTTTGCATAAAAGTGCGCGCAATTCCGGCTAACAGCTGCGCTTGCGACTCCATCACGTGGCCAGTAATCAGGCTAGCCAGTGCGCCCATGAAGCGGGGCGCGCAGGGGAACAAGGAATCCAACCATGACCGAACTCAAGAAGCTGCTCGCCGCTGCCTCGCTCGCCGCGATCCTGGGCGTTGCCGCCTGCGGCCAACCCGCCGCCGAAGCCCCGGCTGCTGACGCCACCGCCACCGAAGCTGCTCCGGCCGACGCCGCTGCCGCCACCACCGACGCCGCTGCCGGCGCCGCCGAAGCCGTTGCCGGTGCTGCTGACGCCGCTGCCGCCACCGCGACCGACGCTGCTGCCGCCACTGCCGACGCCGCCGCTGGCGCTGCTGACGCCGTTGCCGGTGCTGCCACCGACGCCGCTGCCGCCGCGACCGACGCCGCTGCTGCTCCGGCCGCCGAAGGCGAAAAGAAGTAATCGTTTCTTCGGAACGATTGTTTCGGAAGGCCACCCTTCGGGGTGGCCTTTCTGCTTTTGCGCCCCTGATTTCCAGCCATGCCGCGCCTGCCACCCCTGCCCCGACTGGAAAGCGATGCCGAGGGCACACTCACGGCGCCTGATTTCGACGACACCTATTTCTCCCGTGATGGCGGACTGGCCGAAACGCGGCTGGTGTTCCTGCAGGGCTGCGGCTTGCCGGAGCGCTGGGCCGGGCGGGACCGGTTCACGGTGGCCGAGCTTGGGCTCGGGACCGGCCTGAATGTCCTGGCGCTGTGGGACCTGTGGCGGCGGCACCGGCCTTCGCCCCGCGCCATCCTGCACATGGTGACAGTCGAAGGCTTCCTGATGGATGCCGCAATTGCCCGCACCTCGCTGCAGGCGAGTGCTCCGGAGCTGGGCGACCTGGCAGAGCGGCTGCTGGCGCGGTGGCCGGTGCGTACCTCTGGCCTGCAGCGGATCTGGTTTGAGGAAGATGGCTTCGCCCTCACGGTGGTGGTGGGCGAGGCGGGCACCTGGCTGCCGCAGCTGTCACTTCAGGCCGACGCCTGGTTCCTCGATGGTTTTGCCCCGGCGCGTAATCCGCTGATGTGGAGCGCGCAGGTGCTGGGCGAAGTGCGGCGGCTGTGCGCGCCGGGTGCGCGGGCGGCGACCTACTCCGTGGCCGGGCCGGTGCGCCGCGCGCTGCAGGAGCTGGGCTTCACGCTCGCGCGTCCGCCCGGCTTTGGTCGCAAGCGGGAGCGGCTGGAGGCCTCCCGGCCGGCTGAACCGTCGCAGCCGCAGGACTGCACACCGCCAGCATCGGCTCTGGTGATCGGCGGCGGGATCGCGGGCGCTGCGGCGGCCCGCGCGCTGGTGCGGCGCGGACTGGCGGTCCAGGTGCTGGACGCCGATACATGTGGCCAGACCAAGGCCAGCGGCAATCCGGCGGCGCTGGTGATGCCCCGGCTCGATCGCGATGCCACCCGCGAGGGCCGGTTCCACCGTCAGGCGTTTGTGCTGGCCGCCGCCGAGCTGGCGCGGCTGGGACCGCCCGCCCTCCAGGCCACCGGTGTGGTCGAGACCGCCCGTTCCGACCGCGACCTGGCCCGTGCCGCAGACCTGCTGGCCGACCCGCCGCTGCCGCATGACTGGCTGTGTGATGACGGGCAGGGGCGGCTGCTGCACCGGCGCGGCGGGATGATTGCGCCCGTGGATGTGGTGGACGGGCTGCTGGCGGGAATCGACCGGCTGTCGGTGACAGTCGCGCAGCTGGTGCGCCGGGATGGATGCTGGGTGGCGCTCGATGCTGCGGGGACCGTGCTTGCCAGTGCGGACCTGTGTGTCGTGGCGGCTGGCCCTGCCGCGCCGGGCCTGCTGGCCAGCGCGGGCGCCGACGATCTGCTGCCGCTGGAGGGGCGGCACGGTACCTTGAGCATCGCGCCGCTGGCGGCGGCCATGGCCCCACCAGATCCGCCCCTGGCAGGCGGCGCCTATGCTGGGCCGTTCCGCGACGGGCTGTTCTTTGGCGCGACGTTCGACCCCTGGCCGCTGGACCGGCCGCCGCAGCTGCCCGACTCCGCCGAGCATCGTCGCAACCAGGCCCTGCTGGATCGGCAGGCCCCGGACCTTGCCGCTGCGCTGGAGCTGGACGAAGCGTGGGGGCGGGCAGCGGTGCGGGTGACCGCGCCGGACCGGATGCCAGTGGCTGGTCCGATGGCGGGGGCCGGTGGTCTGTTTGTGCTGGCGGGCCTTGGCGCCCGTGGATTCACAACCGCCTTCCTGTGTGCCGAACTGATCGCCGCACAGGCCCTGGGCGAGCCGTTGCCAGTCGAGACCGATGTGGCCGAAGCCCTGGATCCCGCCCGCTTCGCCCGCCGGGCCCGGCAGCGCGCGCAGGCGCAGTAATCCGCAGGCAAGGACAGGGTGATATCGGGTCAGGCGCAAGCGGCAAAACGCAAGGAAGGCGCGCCATGGCCGACACGGTTTCGTTTCTGGGTCTCGACTTCACCCCACTGGGGTCGGAAGCGCTGCTGAAGGCCGTCACGGAGCGGGCCGGTGGCGTTGGGTTCGGCTATCTGGTGACGCCGAATGTCGACCATGTGGTCCGCCTTGCCGCCGACCCCGAGCTGATGCCGCTGTACCGCGATGCCGCGATGCTGGTGAGTGACAGCCGGATCCTCGAAACCCTGGCGGCCCGGTCCGGCCTCCACCTGCCGGCCGCACCTGGTTCGGACCTCGCCGCCGCGTTGCTCGACCGTGTGATCCAGCCGGACGAGCCGGTGACCGTGATCGGTGGTGATGCGGCTCTGATCGATGCGCTCCGGGCCCGCTATGGCCTCACGGATATTCGCTGGCATGCCCCTCCGATGGGCCTGCGCCGTAACCCGGCCGCCGTGGCGGAGGCTGCAGCCTTCGTGGTGAACAGCCCGGCCCGCTTCCACTTCCTGTGTGTCGGCAGCCCGCAGCAGGAGATGGTGGCCCGCGCGGCCGCTGCCATGGGCGGCGGCCAGGGCGTGGGCTTGTGCCTCGGTGCCTCCCTCGACTTTCTCACCGGCAAGGCCGAGCGCGCCCCCCGCTGGATGCAGCAGGCGCGGCTCGAGTGGCTGCACCGGCTGGCCAGCGAGCCCGGCCGGATGTGGAAGCGCTATCTGGTGGAAGGCCCCCGCATCTTTGCGATCTGGTGGCAGTGGCACACAGCCCGTACCCGGTCAGAGGCGCGGGCGTAACCACCTGGATTGAAGAGGCCCGCACGGTGAGAACCGCGCGGGCCTGTTCGTGTTGCGGGGGGTCGGACTGCCTCAGGCCGCCAGTCGCTGCCACAACTGCACGGCGTCAGACCGCTGCCGCGCCAGACTGAACCGCCGGGAGCCGCCGATCTGCCGGAAGCCAAGCCTGGCGAGCAGGCTGTGGACACGGCCCGTGTCGGCAAACACCTCGCTGCACAGCGTGGCGCCCGGACGGGCACGGCTGACCCAGTCGAGGGCCGCTTCCAGCGCCTCGGTAGCGATGCCCTGGCCCCAGCGCGGGCGGGCCACCGCCACACCCAGCTGCAGGGCCTGGCCGTCACGCCGCTCGAGCGTGACCAGACCCACCAGCTCGCCGCTGCCGTCCTCGACGGCCCAGGCAAGGTCGCCCCGGCCCTCGGCAGCCCGCATCATCAGGATCCGGGCTGCGGCGTGCAGCGGCGTGAAGGGCACCGGCGTGGCGCACACGCCGGTGGCGACATCGGCATGGTCGAGCAGCACGGCCAGCGCCTGCGCATCCTCATGCTCGAAGGGCCTCAGCAGCAGCCGTTCGGTCAAAAGAACCGGTGTCATGGCGCCCTCCCGGGATCTGGCAGCGGAGCGCCAGCGGTGCGGACCATGGACCGGCAGGGGACCTTGGCCTTGCGGGCGAGGGAGTAGCTGTCGCAAATCACCCCGGTGTATTCGAACCCGAGCTTGACGAGCACATGACCGGATTTCGGATTTTCCGTGAAGTGTCCTGCCACAATGCGGTCGGGCGCCACGGTTGCTTCCGCCTCGCGCACGATGGCGGCGCCGGCTTCGGTGGCAAAGCCCTGCCCCCAGTGCGGCACGCCGAACCAGTAGCCCAGCTCCCAGCCCATCTGGCCATCATCGGTATGCCGGTTGCTCCAGTGCAGCCCCATGGCACCGATCATTCCGTCGGTCTCCGCGTCGCAGACGCTATAGACATAGGCCTGCCCCTGACCGCGCAGGTCAGGCTGGCGTCCGACCCAGTCGCGGGCATCTGCCTCGACATAGGGATAGGGGATGTTGCTAGTGTTGCCCGATACGCGCAGGTCATCGAGCAGGCACACCATGGCCGGAATGTCCTTGGCAGACATCGGGCGCAGGACAAGGCGGGCGGTTTCGATCACTTCACGCATGGCAGACCTCCAGGAGTGTTCCCGCGCGGGCGGGGAGGGAGGTCCGGGGTCTGCCAGCGGGCCCGGGGGCCCGAAAACAAACGCGGGGACCGGACGATCCGGTCCCCGCGCGGGAAACTCTGTCTGACCGGATCGCCCCTTGGTGGGCGGCGACCCGGTGGTATCCAGGTCGCTTATTCGGCGGCTTCCGCCAGCGGCAGGACGGATACAAAACACTTGCCGTCACGCTTGCGCTGGAAGGACACTTTGCCGTTGGCAGTGGCGAACAGGGTATGGTCGCGGCCCATGCCAACGTTGGCCCCGGCATTGAAGCGGGTGCCGCGCTGACGCACGATAATGTTGCCGGCCACGACGGCCTCGTTGCCGAACTTCTTCACGCCCAGCATCTTCGGATTGGAATCACGGCCGTTCTTCGAGGAACCGCCAGCCTTCTTGTGTGCCATGGATCAGTCTCCCTCGGATCAGGCGGCGCTGACGCCGGTGATTTCCACCAGCGAGCCCCATTGACGGTGGCCGTTGCGGCGACGGTAGGTCTGACGGCGGGTCTTCTTGACCACCATCACCTTGTCGCCCTTGCGGGTCTCGATCAGCGTGGCACTCACGGTGGCGCCGGCCACGAGAGGCGCGCCAACAGTGGTCCCGGCGTCGGAGCCGACCAGCAGGACATCGTTGAAGGTCACGGCCGAACCGGCTTCACCTTCGAGCTTCTCGACGACCAGCTTGTCGCCGGGGGCAACGCGATACTGCTTGCCACCTGTCTTGATCACCGCGAACATCGCGACATTCCCTTCAAGGGCACGTACCGCTTGCGGCTGGAAGTCCGCAGGTCAGGCCGTCTGCCAAACACAGTGAACGCCCGCGCAGATGGCGGGCGACTTCGAAGGCGCGGCACTACAGGCCGGTCCCGGCAGAGTCAATCCGCGCGCCTGCCCTGCCCGCACCAGCGGCAAGCCCAGTTGCAGTAGCGCCGCACCGTGGTGCGCCGCACGGACACCCTACTGATACAGCAGCCCCGGCAGCCAGGTGGCCAGCTGCGGGACCACCCAGACGATGCCGACCGCCACCAGCTGCAGGGCGATGAACGGCACCACGCCGCGATAGATCTGGAGCGTGCTGACTTCGGGCGGCGCCACCCCGCGCAGATAGAACAGCGCAAAGCCGAAGGGCGGGGTCAGGAACGAGGTCTGCAGCACCAGGGCCATCATCACCCCCAGCCACACCGGGTCGGCTCCCATCACGATCAGCGGCACCGCCACCAGCGGCACCACCACAAAGCAGATCTCGATGAAATCGAGGAAGAAACCGAGGAAGAACATCACCGCGAAGGTGAACAGCAGGGCGCCCGTCAGGCCGCCCGGCACCGCCTCCAGCATCGAGGCCACCCACTCGTCACCGCCCAGGCCCCGGAACACCAGGGTGAACAGGGCTGCGCCGATCAGGATCACGAACACCATCGCCGTGATGTCCATGGCCGAGCGCAGCGAGGGCATCAGGCCCCGGGTGCGGTGCAGGGCCAAAAGCCCGCCGATCACGCCGGCAAAGCCGCCGGCCGCCAGCACCAGGCAAACCGCCGTCACCAGCATGGACAGGCCGCCCGGCTGTCCGGTCAGGGCGGGTGTGTTCACCGTCAGCCGGATCACCACCAGCGCCACCAGCGCCGCTCCGCCCAGGAGGATCAGCCGCGCCAGCCCGCCCCGGGCCCGCCCGGCATCCCGCTCCAGCCGCCACCCGGCCAGCAGCGCGGCACCGGCTGCGCCCACAGCCGCGCCTTCGGTTGGCGTGGCGATCCCCGCCAGGATCGAGCCCAGCACCGCCAGGATCAGCACCAGCGGCGCCACCAGCGCCTGCACCACCCGCGCCAGGCCCGGATAGGCGCCCTCGCCCGCCGGGGCTGCGTTGGGCCTCAGCCACGCCACCAGCGCCTGATAGACCAGGAACAGACCCACCAGAACCAAGCCCGGCACCAGGGCTCCGGCAAACAGGTCGCCCACCGACACCGCCTCGGTGCCGGCTGCGCCGCCGGTCTGCAGCTGGGCACGCTGGTTGGCATTGCCGATCACATCGCCCAGCAGGATCAGCACGATGGAGGGCGGGATGATCTGGCCCAGCGTTCCCGCTGCCGCGATGGAGCCGGTGGCCAGGCGCGGATCATAGCCGCGCTTGAGCATGGCGGGCAGGGCCAGAAGGCCCATGGTCACCACGGTTGCCCCCACCACACCCGTCGAAGCCGCCAGCAGCGCCCCCACCAATGTGGTGGAATAGAGCAGGCCGCCCCGCAGGCTTCCGAACAGGTCGCCCATGGTGGACAAC
This sequence comes from Alphaproteobacteria bacterium, assembly GCA_027484265.1. GTDB lineage: Bacteria > Pseudomonadota > Alphaproteobacteria > Caulobacterales > Aquidulcibacteraceae > JAIXTH01. The sequence goes on along the minus strand of JAIXTH010000023.1, from coordinate 3,944 downwards.
AGGTCCTCGGCGATCTTCGACCGCTCGAGGATCACGCCCATCAGCACGAACAGCGGCACCGCTGTCAGCGTGGCGTTGTTCATGGTGCCGAACACACGCTGGGGCAGGGCCGCGAAATAGCTCGGCTGGAACAGCCCCAGCCCCAAGCCGATCAGGCCGAAGGCCAGCGCCACACCGGCCAGCGTGAACGCCACTGGATAGCCCAGCATCAATCCGACGATGAGCGCCAGGAACATCAGGATGTCGAGGATGCCGTGGAGGTCGGTCATACCCGCGCCTCCGGATCGGCTTCAGGTGCGGGGTGAAGCGGTGTGTCCAGCCCCTGCATCCGCAGCGCAGCGCGCCCGGCGTGGGCCAGGCCCCCGGCCAGCATTGCCACCGCAAATACCGGCATCGCGGTCTTCAGCAGCCACACCAGCGGCAGGCCGTCGGTCTCGTTGCTGCGCTCCACCACCTTCCAGGCGAGCTGCACCACCGGCCCGCTGTAGATCAGCAGCAACAGCATGAAGGGGGCCAGGAACAGCGTGAAGCCCGCAATGTCCACCCAGGCCCGGGTGCGCGGGGTGAAGTGCTCGTACAGCACGTCCACCCGCACATGGGCATTGGCCACCAGCGCCGCCGGCCCCGCCATCAGGAAGCCCAGCGCATGGGCATACATCACCGCTTCGTTCAGCCGGGTGAAGCTCTCGCCGAACACGTAGCGCAAGAGCACGGTGCCCAGCATGCCAAGCGCCAGCACCACCAGACAGACCTGCGCGAACCGGGCAAGGATCGCCGCCAGGTCTTCCGACAGCTCCACCGCTGGCCGCAGCACCCGCCCCGGCGCCTCACCCCACAGCGCGGTCGCCAGCGGCAGCGCCAGAAACGGCGCCAGCCCGCCCAGGATCACGACGCTGATCGATCCCAGCGGCGCAGCCAGATCGGCGGGGCTCACGGTGTGCCCCGCATGGCGTCGGCCGGTCCGAGGGCGCCGCTGCGGATCGAGGCATAGAGGCTCTCGGCTCCCTCCATCCAAGGCCGCATCGCCTTGAAGGCACTCATCCAGCTCTCATAGATCCGGCGGCCCAGCGCATCGGTGCTGCCGGCTTCGGCCCACATGTCCTGCGACACCCGGGCGGCCTCGCGCACCACATCGTCGGGGAAGGGGCGCAGGGCGATGCCGTGATCCCGCTGCAGCTTCGCGAGTGCGACGCCGTTCTGATAGGTGAACTCGCCGATCGAGGTCAGATACACGTCGCGCGCCACCACACGCAGCACCCGCTGGTGCTCCGGGCTGAGGCGCTCGAACCGGGCCTTGTTGATGCCCATGGCCAGGATCGCCCCCGGCTCGTGCAGGCCCGGCGCATAGTAGAAGGGCGCCTCGCGATAGAAGCCGAGACCCACGTCATTCCACGGACCGACGAACTCGGCGGCATCGATCACACCGGACTGGAGCGACTGATAGATCTCGCCCCCCGGGATCGCCACGGCCGCCCCGCCGAGGCGCCGCACCATCTCGCCGCCAATGCCTGGAATGCGCATCTTCAGACCGCGGAAATCGGCCAGCGAGTTGATCTCGCGCTTGAACCAGCCGCCAGCCTGGTGACAGGTGTTGGTCACCGCCAGCGGCACCACGCCAAACCCCGCCGACAGCTCGTCCCACAGCGCCTGGCCGCCACCGTGGTCCAGCCAGCCCAGCTGCTCCATCGCGTTCATGCCGAACGGCACCGCCGTGAAGAACGGATAGGCGGCGTGCTTGCCGCCCCAGTAATACTCAGCCGAGTGATAGATATCCGCCGAGCCGGTCGCGACGGCGTCGAACACCTCGAACGCCCCCACCAGCTCGCCGGCGGCATAGAGCCGGATGTCGAGGGTCCCGCCCGACAGCTCCCGTGCCCGCTCCACCACGCGCTCGGCACTCATGCCCAGGCCCAGCATGCCCTTGGGCCAGCTCGTCACCATGTTGAGGCGCACCGCGCCGCTGGCGATGGCAGGTCCTGCAACCCCGGCTGCCGCAGCGGTGGTGGCACCGGCGCCCGCCACACGGGCAGCCGCGATGCCGGCACCGGCACCGGCCAGGGTACCCACGGCTACGGCGGAGATCAGCGTACGGCGGTCCATCCTGTTGGCTCTCCGGGGTCAGCACGGTTACGGCCCGCATGCTTAACCGCTTTGGTTCAGCCCCGCCAGCTGCGGGCGGCAGGCCTGCCGGACACGGTCTGGTGAGCAGTGATCACGGGCCAGGCAGGCCGGGGCGGACTTGCGGGGCCGCCGCAGTCGGCCCATCTGGCAGCCATGGTCATCGCTCCGATCCACCTCGCCAGCCACGGCGTCATCGAACTCGCCGGCCCTGATGCGGCCAGTCTGCTGCAGGGCCTGCTGACCCAGGACATTTCCGGCCAGCCGGTGGGGACCGCGCGGCACGGGGCGATGCTGACGCCGCAGGGCAAGTATCTGTTCGATGCGCTGGTGTTCCGCCTGGCCGAAGACCGGCTGCTGCTGGATTGTGTGGGTGCCGAGGCGCTGGCGCGGCGGCTGGCGATGTACCGGCTGCGGGCGCAGGTCACGATCACGGTGCGGCCCGATCTGGTGGTGCTGATGAGCGGGAGTGCGGTGGATGGCGCGCTGGCCGCCAGCCCCGACCCGCGGCATCCGGCGCTGGGCTGGCGGGTGATCGCGCAGGCGGTGCCCCAGGGCGCCGGACAGGAGGCGGACTACACCGACCTGCGTCTGCAAGCCGGTATTCCGGAACTGGCAGCAGACCTCGAAGTCGAGAAGGACTTTGCCCTCGAAGGACTGCTCGATGAGCTGAGCGGGGTCGACTTCCACAAGGGCTGCTATGTCGGGCAGGAGATGACCAGCCGGATGAAGCGCCGTACCACCGTGCGCACCAAGCTGGTGCGGGTGCGGTATGACAGTGCTGCGCCGGCCTGGGGTACCGCGCTGGAGGCCGATGGATGGGAAGTCGGGCGGATGCGCACCGGGATCCATGGCGTCGGGATCGCCCTGCTGCGCCTGGACCGCGCCTTGCCGGCCGTGGCGGCCGGGACACCGATCCTCGCAGGGCATGTCAGCGTGCAGCCTGACCCGCCAGCCTGGCTGGTTGTTCCAGACCCGAGCTAGCGCCGCCAGCACCGATGCTCCAGGGGCGGGCCCTACGCCGCCGACACCACCCGTCTTTCACCTGCGGCGATCTCCTTGAGCAGGTCTCGGACATAATGCGCGAAATCGACCTGGATGGTGTGGCGGGGACTGTCGTAGAAGTGACCCAGATGCAGCTTCTCGTCGGCGATGATCTGGGCGCGCATGGTTTCGACCGACGGGCGCCCGTAGTGACCGACCAGAAGCCGGGCCACCAGCTTGGACTGCTGTTCGGGGAAGTTCACCAGCGTGGGCAGCGGCTGCGCCAGGCCCATGAAGAACAGATTGTCCACTCCCGGCACCATGATCCGCTTCCAGAGCGGAAACCGGTTGGCGGCGTCGGGCTTGAACTGGTCCTGGTCGAAGAACGGGAAGCTGATCCGGTAGCCGGTGGCATAGAGGATCACGTCCACCGGCTCGACGCTGTCATCGGCAAACCGCACACAGTCGCCCTCGAAGGCCTTGATGGCAGGTTTGGGGGTGATGTCGCCGCAGCCGACCCGGGTCAGGAACTCGCCGGAGACGGACGGGTGACCGGTCAGCGGCTCGTGGTCCGGGGCTGGCAGGCCATAGCTTTCCATCCGGCCCACAGCCTTGATGATGGCACCCTTGGCCAGCTTGCGGGCCAGCGGCAGCGGGATCCAGGGCGGCAGAGCCGTCTTGTCGGCCGGCTTGCCGTTCATGTATTTCGGCAGCACCCAGACCCCGCGCCGCATCGAGATGAACAGCTTGTCGGCAATCGGCCGCTGCGACAGCTCTGAGGCGAGGTCCATCGCCGAATTGCCGGCGCCCACCACCACGATCCGCTTGCCCCGCATATCGAT
>JAIXTH010000288.1 GCA_027484265.1 Alphaproteobacteria bacterium | reverse complement strand
TCTGAGGGAACGGGGGCATGAACCGGTTTTCATTGGGGAGTTCATTGAATGCGGTGACAGGTCACTGGATTTCCATCTGCCGGCTCTGCGTGCAGCTGGGATTGCCGTGGAGCGGGCAGACCCCGGCCCCCTCCCCGGACCGGATTTCTATGCCGGGGTGAGCGAGCCGGTGGCCGGGGCCCTGTCGCTGTTCGAGCCGGAGCCGGTGACCCGGCTGCTCGGCATGGTACGGCACCTGCGCCGGCTGCGGCCCGAGGTGGTGCATCTGTGGCAGGACCAGACATCGGTGCTGCACGGGCTGGCAGCCCTGATTGCCCGGGTGCCGCGGATCGTGCTGTCGGGACGGAATGTCGAGCCCACCCACTTCGGCTATTTCCAGCCCTGGCTGGAGCCCGGCTATCGGGTGCTCGCGGCCCAGGCGCATGTGACGTTGACCAACAATTCGCAGGCGGGCGCCCGGGCCTATGCCCGCTGGCTGGGACTGGATCCGGCCAGGATCGGCGTGATTGTCAATGCGGTCCAGCTCCCGCCGCCCATGGACGGGGCCGGGCGCGCCGCAACCCGGGCGCGGCTGGCGGTTTCCGAGGCGGCGCTGCTGGTCGCCGGCGTGATGCGGATGAGCGATGAGAAGCAGCCCTTGCTGTGGATCCAGACCGCAGCGACCCTTGCCCTGCTGCAGCCAGATGCCCGGTTTGTGGTGGCCGGCGATGGACCTCTGATGAGCGAGGTCCGTGCGCGGGCACAAGCGCTGGGTCTTGGCGACCGCATCGCGTTCCTGGGCGAGATCGAGGATGTCCGCACCCTGCAGGCAGCCTGCGATGTGCTGCTGCTGACATCGGCCCGGGAAGGGACACCCAATGTGCTTCTGGAGGCGCAGGCGCTGGACACGCCGGTTGTGACCACCGACGCAGGCGGGTCTGCCGCCTGCGTGCTGCCGGGGCGCACCGGGATCGTGGTGCCTCTGGCCAGTGCCACACCCGACCGGCTGGCCCAGGCGGTCCTGGAGGCCGCGGCGCTCGGCCCGGACCTGCGGCGCGCCGGAACCGGGCGGGCGTATGTGGCGGAGGCCTTCGCGCAGGACCGGATGATCGAGGCCACCTTGCGTGCCTATGGTATCGGCAGCGGCCGGCCCCGGCAGGACGCGCCGGAGGCTACGGGCGGGCAGGCAGCGGTTACCGGTGTTGACAGCTCCTGTCAGGCCATGTTGGTGTCAACCGGAAAGCGAGGTCAGCGACATGGAACCTGAGCAGGTTCGCGGCTCCGGTCCCGACCGGCGTGTGGGCAGCATGGCGCGGGTGGCCGAGGTCGAGCTCGACCGGATCGCCCGCTTGTCCGATGCCGCAACAGACCGCCTGGTTGATCTGATGGCAGAGGCCACGCAGCTGCGGCTGGAGCGTGACAAGCTGCAGCTGGAACTGACGCGCGCGCAGAGCCGGGCCCTGACACGGCTGTCGGTACGGCTGGAGCGGCTGTGGTGGGGCCTGCGGCGGCTGCTGGCCCCTGTGCACGCTGTCCGGGGGCGTGCCCTGGCAGCCCTGTCGATGCACGGCCTGGACCGCGATACCGGTCTGGTGCGCCTGGTGTTCGATGCAGCCTGGTACCGGTCGCAGCTGCTGGCAGCAGGCGGCGGGACCATCCCGGAGACAGACCACGCCCTGCTGCGCCACTATATCGCCGAAGGCGAGACCAGGGGCCTGCAGCCAACCCCCGTGTTCGACCCGCACTTCTATGCGCGCCAGACCAACGGTGTCCTGCCCGGACAGGCGCGCGCGCTGATCCATTTTCTCGAACACGGGCTGCACCTGGCCACCCCGCCCCGTGCCGGTCTCGAAGCGCTCGCGCTCCAGGCGCTGGCCGATGGGCAGACCCCTGCGGTGTGGCTGTTCGCCCTGGCAGCCGAGCCTCCACAGCCGTGACCGCACCGGGCCCGGCCAGCCTGACCGTCTGGGCGCAAGAGCTGCACAGCGGTGCGCGGCGGGCCGATCCCGCCGTGATCCAATCGGTCCTGGAAGCGGCAGCTGCCGCGCCCGACGATCCCCTGATGAGGCAGCTGGCCGACTTCAAGGCGGTATCCATGCTGGCGGTGGAGACACTGGCCCTGATGTACGGATTCGCGCTGGAGGCCCGTGGGGCGATCCTCGAGATCGGTGCCTATGCCGGTGGCGGCACGCTGGCGCTGGCGCTGGCGGCGCAGCGGACCGGCGCCCAGCCGGTGATCGCCGTGGACCGCGGTGGCAGCTATCTGGGAACCGAGCACCGGATTGCCGATATCGAGGCTGCGTGGCGCGGCAACCTCGCCCGCCACGACCTGGCAGGGCAGGCACGCCTGATTGTCGGCGACACCGGCAGTGAAGGCTGCCGGATGCAGATCCGGGAAGCGGCGGGCCAGGCACGGCTGCGGCTGATCTGTGTGGACGCCGACGGCTTCGTCTGGTCGCATCTGGCGGGGCTGGCGGACCTGATCGATGCAGACTGCCTGTTGATGGTCGACGACCTTGCCCCGCCGGATCCTGCCCGTCCCAAGCGTGGCCGCACCCAGGCGGCGATGGCCGATGCGCTGGCGGCAGGGGCGGTTGTGACCTACGGGCTCGCTCCCTGGTCGACCTGGTTCGGGCGGGCCACCGGTTCCCTGCTCGCTGCGCTGCCGCGGCTGGCAGCCGCCGAAGCCACCCGCCGGGCCCTCGAGGACCCGCGCGACCTGCCCCCCGCAGCTGGCACGACATCCCGCGCCGGCTTCACGCCGCGCACGTGAGGAGCCGAGCATGATCGCAGCCCGGCCCGACGATGGCACCCTGCATGCCGGGCAGAGCCTGCGCCCCAAGGTGGTGGGAATCGGTCTGAACAAGACCGGCACCAAGACGCTGGCGACGGCCTTGTTTGCAC
>JAIXTH010000146.1 GCA_027484265.1 Alphaproteobacteria bacterium | reverse complement strand
CGGAACAGGTCGCGGGCCTCGGCGCGCAGCTGGTGCCCGCCGGCGAGGCCATTGGCGGCGCGGGTGAGGGCAGCCACCGCTGCCTTGTCGGATTCCACCGCCAGCACCGGCGCGATCGCCTTGAGGCGCAGGGCGAAGGTGCCGATCCCGGCGAACAGGTCGGCGATCCGCTTCGCCCCCTGGCTCCAGGCCACCACCCGGGCTGCCAGTACGTCCTCGCCCGCCTGGGTCGCCTGCAGGAACGCGCCGGGTGGCAGGTCCACCACGGCCGTGCCCACCTTCACCTGCGGCTGGCCCGGCGTGACCGCCGGCTCGCCCTCGAACGACAGCCGGGCGAGGCCCTGGGCTGCCGTCACCAGCCGCTCGAAGCCCGAGCGGCCGAACCGTGCCACGGCGCCTGCGCCGGTGATGTCCACATCCAGGCCGCCCAGCGTCTGGGTCACGGCGATGCTCGCCCGCGCGTCCTTCGGCACCAGCGCCCCGGCGAGGGTGCGCAGATGCGCCAGCTGGTCATTGAGGGCCGGGTTCAGCACCGGACAGTGTTCGATCTCCACCAGCTCGTGCGAGCGGGCGCGGGCAAAGCCCAGCTGCAGGGCGCCGCCCTGCCAGCGGGCATGCAGGCTGGCCCGCCGCCGTCCATCGCCCCAGGCCGGGGTGGCCGCTGCCACAGGCGCGGCGATTCCCACCCGCTCGAGCGCGGTGCGCACCAGCCCGGCCTTCCAGTCGAGATAGGCTGCTTCGGCCAGATGCTGCACCGCGCAGCCGCCGCAGGTGCCGAAGTGCGGGCAGGGCGGCACTGTCCGGTCGGCCGATGGGGTCACGATCTCCTGCAGCTGGCCGCGCGGTCCGGCCACCAGTGCCGTCACGCGTTCACCCGGCAGGGCGCCCGCCACATGCACGGCGGTTCCATCGTCGAGCCGGGCCAGGCCGTCGCCCTGGGCGCCGAGGGCGGTGATCTGCAGCTGGTGCAGGGTTGCCGGTCCGCTTTCACGCCCGCTTTGGCCGCCGTGGCGGCGCTGCGCACCTTGTGCGGACGGGGTCGTGGCCCGGCGGCGCGGGGCCTGGCCGGTGCCGGTCCGACCCTTGGGGCCGCGGGAGCTGCGATGAATGTCACTCATGTCGGTTGCTCATGTGCCGTTCAGGCAGGCTGCGCAATGCTCCAACCCATGCCGGACCTGCGGGACGCTTCAGTCCTCCCCCAGCCCGCAGGGACCGGCACCTGACCTTGAGGAGAGTTCCCCATGCGCACGCTTCCTGTTCTCGCCGGCCTCGCCGCCACCGCCACCGTCCTCGCTGCCGGTCCTGCAGCCGCCCAGCAGTGGGGCCAGCCGGTTCCTGTTCCGCAGGACTGCCAGCAGCGGGTGAATGACAACCGCCTCGCCGGTGCCGCCGTGGGCGCAGGCCTTGGCGCTGTGGTCGGCTCCAATGTCGCCGGCCGCGGCAACCGCACCGAGGGTGCTGTACTGGGTGCGGTACTGGGTGCTGCCGTCGGCCAGCAAGTTGGTCGCGGCCGGATCGCCTGCGATGACCCGGTCTATAACCAGGGTTACAACAACGGCTACAATCAGGGCCGCCCGGTGCCGCAGCAACCGCCGCAGCAGAGCTGGAACAATGGCTATGGCCAGCCGAACTATGGCTACAACAATGGCTATAACAACGGCTACAACAACGGCTACAGCCAGCCGACCTACAATGGCGGCTACCAGCAGCCCTACGATCACCCCGGCTATGCCTATCAGACCAGCTATGTGCCGCCGCGCCAGGTGCGGGGCCAGTGCGGCTGGGGTGAAGCCCGCTACACCACGCCGGACAACCGGGTGAGCAGCGAGGCGGTGTGGATGTGCCGTGGCCGCCGCGGCGAGTGGGTGATCCAGCAGCGCTGATCACCCGCCCCGTCGATCCTGACCAAGCGTCCCGCAGGCACCGCCTGCGGGACGTTCCGTTCCGGCTACTCCCGTTTCGCCTTGGCACATTTTTTCGCCTGTTTGGGGAAGTCGGGGTGACAGATGCCCGTATTGGAGTAGGCTGGACGGGTTGGTGGCAGAATGCTGCCGGTTGCTGCGGCGGCGCATAACAGGACGCCCCGCTCTACCCAGAAGGGGTCGAAGATGCGCAGGTTTCTGGTCTCGGGCGCTGCCGCGCTGGCAAGTTTCGTGGGGGTCGCCCTGGCCGCCGGTTTCGCCAGCGGGCCTGTCTCGGCGCAGTGCATGGTGGTGACCTGTCCGCAGCCGGCCACGCCGGTTCCGGCGCCGCCCCTCCAGGCTCCGCCCCTCCAGGCTCCGCCGGCTGTCGATGCCTATGACGAGGGGTTTGCAGCAGGCCGCGCCGCCGGCCGCGCCGAAGCCGCTGCCGAGCGGCGCCCGGCTGCCCGCCCGGCGCAGCGCCAGACGACCCGCCAGCGCACCGCTGGCTCCCGCCGCCAGGAGGCCCGCCGCCAGCCGCAACGCCAGGCGTCCCGGCCTCAGGCTGCCCGGCCCCAAGCTGCCCGGCCCCAAGCTGCCCGGCCCCAGGCCCGCCGCCACCCCGCCCCGCCCGCGCCGCCCCGCCAGGCTTGGCAGTCGCGCACGCGCGACCTCGCCACAACCTACGGCGCCACGAACGGCCAGGCGGTCGCGCTGTCGCAGTTCACCGGGCGCGGCGACCGCTGGGTCAGCTCCAGCTACAGCCGCACTGTCTGGGTTGGCCCATCCATCACCTCGTGGTCCGGTGGCCAGCTGTGCGGCTGGGGCAGCCAGGCCGTGATGCAGGGTTCGGTCACGGTCAGCCAGTCACCCGCCTGGCTGTGTCAGTGCGAGCAGGGCTGGCGCCCGCCGGCCGGGCACTGAACCACCGGAAGCCGAAGTCCCGCCTGGCGGATCCTGCCTGCCCCAAAGGCGCAACCTCGCCAACAGCGCTGATTCCAAACCTCAAAAAGGACGTCCGATCATGACAGCCACCCATCTTCGCCCTGGCACTGTTGCCGTAACCCTTCTCGCTGCCGTGGCAGCTGCCAGCGTGCTTGGTACCAGCCCGGCCATGGCACAGGGGGCCGGGGCCTGTCAGGGCCAGCGCACAGGCGCCGTGGTGGGCGGTGCACTCGGGGCCGTGGCGGGCGGCGCTGCCGGTCGGGCCGTGGCCGCGCCCAATGCCCGCACGGAAGGTGTAGCCCTCGGAGTCGTGTTGGGCGCGGTGACCGGCTCCTTGATTGGCACCGCGGCGGTCTCCTGCGCGCCGCAGACGGTCTACACCCAGCCCGGTGGCCGGTCCTATGGCGAGCAGGCGTATGCCGGTCCGCCCGGCTATGCGCCACCGCCTGTCTACGCCCCGCCGCCGACCTACCAGCCGCCTGCCTATTACAGCCCGCCGGTTGCTCCGCAGGAGCCGGTCTACCGGATCATGCCGGTGGAGCCGTTTCCGGGCTATGCGCCGCCGCCACCGTACCAGCCGCCTCCGGCCTACCACGCGCCGCCTGTGGTGACGGGCTGGTACGCACCGTCCCCCGCCAGCTTCTACGGACGCGAAGCCGCCGGTGGCCAGCCGCCCCCGCTTCAGCCTTTGGGGCCTGGGCCCGTGGTCTATGGTCAAGGCAGCGGCTGGAGCCAGAGCAGCAGCTGGAGCCAGAGCAGCAGCTGGAGCCAGAGCACCTCTAGCCAGGTGCTGGTGAGCGAGAGCTGGACTACCGGTCCGACATTCGTGCCGGGTGTTCCCGCATCTGCGCCCTGTGCGGTCGTGGTCTGCCACTGAGGCAGGCGCCCGTCTGTGTGTGGGCGCAGTCCGGGTCATGCGCAGCAGGAGCCGCGCGGTCCAACCGCGCGGCTCCGAACATGCCGCGGATTAACGTCTGCGGCCCCGGCGGGGCCGCCGCCTATTCGGCAGCGACCGGGCCGTAGCCCATGACAGCCTTCACTTCGAGGAACTCCTCGAGGCCGAAGTCACCCCATTCGCGGCCATTGCCCGACTGCTTGTAGCCGCCGAACGGGGCCACCTGGTCGGTGGAGGCACCGTTGATGTGGATCATCCCGGCCCGGATCTGGCGCGCCACCTTGCGCGCCCGCTCCAGATCGCCCGACTGCACATAGCCCGACAGGCCATAGACCGTGTCATTGGCCATGCGGACAGCCTCTTCCTCGGTCTCGTAGGGGATCATGGTCAGCACCGGACCGAAGATTTCCTCGCGGGCGATGGTCATCTCGTTGGTGGCGTCGGCAAACACCGTGGGCCGCACGAAATAGCCGCGGTTGAAGCCCGCCGGACGGCCGGTACCGCCGGCCACCAGCGTGGCGCCTTCCTTGATGCCTTCCTCGATCAGGCTCTGCACCTTCTCGAACTGGCGGCCATTGGCCAGCGGCCCGATGGTGAAGCGGCCGTCGCCGCTGGGATCGGCCACCACGGTGGCTTCGGCAGCGGCCTTCGCCACGGCCTTGGCCTCTTCCATCCGGCCCTTCGGCACGAACATCCGGGTGGGGGCGTTGCAGCTCTGGCCCGAGTTCATCATCACCTGCATCACGCCGCTGGAGACCGCCTTCTGCAGGTCGGCATCGTCGAGCACGATGTTCGGGCTCTTGCCGCCCAGCTCCTGGGCCACACGCTTGACGGTGGGGGCAGCGCCCTTGGCCACTTCCACCCCGGCGCGGGTCGAGCCGGTGAAGGACACAAAGTCCACTTCCGGGTGGCTGGACAGGGTAGAGCCCACGCCCGGTCCGTCGCCGTTTACGAGGTTGAACACGCCGGGCGGCACACCGGCGTCATGCACGATCTGTGCGAAGATCATCGCATCCAGCGGCGCCAGTTCCGACGGCTTCAGCACCATGGTGCAGCCGGCCGCCAGGGCCGGGGCCACCTTGCAGGCGATCTGGTTCATCGGCCAGTTCCAGGGGGTGATCAGGCTGCACACGCCGATCGCCTCGTACTGGATGCGGGTATTGCCGCGCGAATGCTCCCACTGGAACTCGCGCAGGGCCTTGAGGGCCTGCATGAAGTGGCCGACGCCCGACGGCGCCTGGGCAGCGGTGGCGAGCCACATCGGCGCGCCCATTTCCGAGCTGATCGCCTCGGCGATCTCGCCCATGCGCTGGCCATAGAGGGCGATGATCTTCTCGAGGATCGCGGCCCGCTCGTCCACGGTGGTGGCGCTCCAGGCGGGGAAGGCAGCGCGGGCCGCCAGGATCGCCTTCTCGGCATCGGCTGCCGAGCCGAGCGAGATCACGGCGATCGGCTCTTCGGTCGCGGGGTTGATCACATGATGGTCGCGCGGCGCGACCGGATCGACCCACGCCCCGTTGATGTAGAACTGGCGCTTCTCGATCATGGCGTGCTCCCTTGGTTCGCCTGTCAGCGGCGGTTGGCACTCCTCATAGCACGCAGCGCGGCACATGGAAGCGGGGGAGGGAGGGGCGCCTGGAGGGATCGCTGCTGCCTGCAGCAGCGTCAGCGGCGCGTCTGCGGTTTGCGCGCAGTTTGGCGGTGAACGGTGAGGGGGTCCTCCGCCCGCCCTTTTCTCCGGTGCCACCCGCCGCTGCCAGCGTGGATTGCAGCCGTGCCGTCCGGTTTCAAGGACGCATCTTCGATGCGCCGCGGGGCGGTGGCTTCGCCATCCTTGAGACCGTCCGTCCCGCCTGCATCCCCGCCGTCAGCGACGGGCGACACCGGGGAAAAGGGTTTCAGAGGTAGGCCACAGAGCTGTGCGCTGGCGCGCACCAGCTCAAGGAGAGGCCGCCGTTCGCTCGGGGCTCGCCAAAGAAAAGGGGGG
>JAIXTH010000113.1 GCA_027484265.1 Alphaproteobacteria bacterium | reverse complement strand
GCATGGCCGTCGCGGCCATAGACGAACACTTCAACCCCCGCCGCACCGAAGCCGGCGCACAGGCGCATGTGATTGGCCGCGCCCTCGTCCGAGCTGAAGGCGTGATGGGGCAGGGGGTCGTGCACCGCGAAGTGCGCGCTGTCCGCCAGCAGGACGCGCAGGGTGCGGGTGGTCTGCGCCGCCTCCACCGCGCGGTGCGCCATGGTGTGGAGATTGGCCGGGGTGGCGTGCAGCCGGCCATCGGCGCAGTCGGCCGAGGGCGAGACGGTACAGGCATTGGCGGCCCACATCTGCGCCGACGACGACATCTGCCGCACCAGTGCCGGGTCGGCGGCCCAGGCATCCGCCAGCACCTGCCGGTCGCTGCCCCCGAACCCCAGCGCCCGCAGCGCCGGCAGGAACGGCCGCTGATGCGGCGGGAACACCCCCTGCACCAGACCGGCGGACGCGAGGGCCCAGGCCTTGTCCAGCCCCTGCAGGGCCGCCTCGCGCGGGTTGGACACGCTGGTGGCATTGCGGGCCGAGGCGATGTTGCCATGGCTCAGCCCGCCATAATTGTGGGTCGGCCCCACAAGGCCGTCGAAATTGGCTTCTACGGTATCAGTCATGCCCCAGCCGGGTGGCCGGACAGAGCCCGGCTGTCAACACACAGGCGTGCGCGGCAGGCCCGCCCTGCAGCTCCCGCCACACCGCTTTCGCAGTCGCCCCAAGACGCAATGCGCAAAACTGGCATTACGCCTTCAGTTGCACCGGCTTCGGTCGGTCTTGTTCTGGCTGGCTCCGGTCCGGCTGGCCTCTGGGTTCAGGGCATCACCTTACCGCCTGCCGTCACGCACGCCGCCCGCAGGCGTTGGTCCAGGCTGGCCAGCGGCACACTCAGTCGGGTCGCGAGTTCGAGATAGGCCGCATCATAGGCACTGAGCCGGTAACGCTCGGCCAGCACCACGATTGCGGTCCGTTGCTGAAAGCTGTCCGCCCGATCCCATTGAAGGGGCAACGCCGAGAAGGCACGCAGGGCTGCCAGCAACTGCCCGTCACCGATCCGACCCCGGCGGCTTGCCATGATCAGGCTGTTGGTGATCTCGTGAGACAGAAGGTCTGGCGCGTGTGCCTGTCCGGTCACAAGCCCGGTCTCCACGTCCGCGAGATCCCGGGCGGCGTCCTCGGATAGCAGCAATGCCAGCATTGCAGACGCATCGACCACGAGCATGCTAGCGGCGACCGTCTTCGATCCAGCTTCTCAGTTCGTCTGGATCCACCTTGGTGTGACTGCGTGCAGCGCGCAGCAGGTCCAGAAGGTCGGCTTCCGAGGGGCTTGCGTGCGGGCTGCCTGCCAGATGGGCGACCGGGCGGCCGCGGCGCGTGATCACAAACGCCTCGCCCTGCTCGACGCGGTCGAGCAGGCTGGCAAAGTGGGTTTTGGCGTCGAAGGAGCCGATGGTTTGAGACATGTCGGCAGACTAGTTGATCCAACCAGTTGGTTCAAGCCCGTCCATCCCCGGACACCTTCCACCCGCAGACCGCCCCGATGGCGCGGCACACAGGCGGTGCTGGCCTGCCAGACGCAACGCGCGTGCTGGCATCGGCTCAGGCTACGCGCAAAGATCAGTCCACCAGGCCGAGGTTCTTGCCGATGATGCGGTCGATCATGCGCACCGGCAGCAGGCGCGGCAGCCACCAGTTCACCAGCGGATTGGGGACGGGGGCATAGCGGGGACGGGGGTTGCGGGCTGTCAGCGCGGTCTCGACCGTAGCGGCCACCACCGCGGGCTCGAGACCCTCTGCGTCCATCGCTTTCAGCGAGGCGGTCAGGGCCGCCAGCGGCCGCTCCCAGCGGGTACCGGCGTAACGCTCCATGCCGTTGGAGGCGCCCTTGTCCCAGATCGGGGTCTTCACCGCCCCTGGTCCCACCACGATCACATCGATCCCGTCGGCCAGCAGCTCGCGCCGCAAGCTCTTGGACAGGCCTTCGACGGCATGCTTGGAGGCCACATAGGCAGCCGTGAACGGATAGCCGAACTCGCCGGAGACGGAGGTGATGTTGACGATCCGCCCGCGCGCCAGGCTGTTGCCGGAGCCGCGCGCCCGTGCCGGTCCCATCAGGGGTGCAAAGGCCTGGATGGCGCGCACCGTGCCTGTGAAATTGATGTCGATCACCCGCTCGATCTCGTCGATGGGCTGATCGAGCAGCGGGCCGGGCAGGGCGACCCCGGCATTGTTCACCAGCCCGTCCAGCACTGCGCCGCCCAGCGCTTCGGCCACTTCGGCGGCGCCGCGCTGCACCGCATCCGCATCGCCCACATCAAACAGCACGGCCTTGCCGTTGGGACCGAGCGCAGCCTCGAGCGCCAGGGCGTCAGCGGGCTTGCGCACCGATCCGAACACCCGCCAGCCCCGCTGCGCCAGATGTTCGGCGCAGGCCCGGCCGATGCCGGTGGAGGCGCCTGTGATCAATACCGATTTCATGTGTCTGTCCCTGGAAGTCCTGCCCCCTCTACGCATCCCGCGCCCCGACGGACCGCGCCGGCGCTGGCATGAACCGCAGCAAGGCGACGGCGGGCGCGAGTCGCGGCACAGATGGGGTCATGAAACTGCTCTCCCTGTTCACGCGCGATAATCTCGCCAGAGCCGCCGGTCGGGCGCGGTCGGTGGCGGGCAGCGAGACGCGGCTGGTGGCCTGGGCGGCGGGGGCGATGCTGGCGGCGCTGATCCTGCTGGCCGTGCTGGCGCCGCTGGCCCTGCAGCTGCCGGGCTGGGCGGCCGGGCTGGTGGGGTGGCTGCCGTCACTGGGCCTGCTGGCGGGACTGTGGCTGGCGGGACTGGCTGTGGTGCGGATGGTGCGGGCCGGACGCGGTGACGTGCTGGCGGCTGCCGGGGACGGGTCCGGCCCGGCCCCTGCGGCAGGACCGGACGGTGCCCTGCGGCCACTGGGACCGGAGGCGCTGCAGGTGGCGCTGGGCGAGCTGGCGGAGGCGGGGCTGGTGGCGCCGGGCGCCACTTTGGAGCAGTCCGGGATCGCCACAGGCTGGCTGGCCGGGCGGGCGGCAGGGCTTGCCACCGTGTGCTGGCAGGGGGCTGATCAGGCGGCGGCGGTCATCCGTCTGCGCGACCCGGTGGCAGCCACCGTGCTGCTGGCGCCGGACGGGCGCCCCTGGCCGTTTGCGCTGCCCGGTGATGGCGCGCTCACACCGATCGAGCCCCCGGCCGGTGTACGGGCGCTGGCCTGGAGCACCGACCGCGCCGCCGGCATGGCGCAGATCGGGCGCCTGGGCCCCATGCTGGGACCGGCAGCCCAGGGCGCGGCCGTTCCCTTCATCGCCCTGCGTGGCCGCGCACTGTGCCTCGCCTGGCCGGGTGGCACCCTGGAAGGTGCCGCCATGCTCAGTGTCCTCGCTGCCGCCTGTCTTGCCCCTGCGACCGGAGCTGACGCAGATACGGGCGCACAGGCTCCGGCCAGATCCTGAGGACCCGACCCACCGTGCCACGCGCCACCGCCACCTTTGTCTGCCAGTCCTGCGGCGCGGTGCACCCGCGCTGGCAGGGGCGCTGTGATGCCTGCGGGGCGTGGAACACGCTGGTGGAGGAGGTGGCCGAGAGCCCGCTGGGCCTGTCAGCGCCCGCCACCAGCCCCGGCAAGCGTGCCCGCAGCGGCAGCAGTGGCGCAGGGCCGGCATTGGTGACGCTGGAAGCGGTCACGCCAGCTCCGGACCGGGTGGTCACCGGCGTGACCGAGTTCGACCGGGTGTGCGGCGGCGGCCTGGTGGAGGCCTCTGCCGTGCTGATCGGGGGCGACCCCGGGATCGGCAAATCGACCCTGCTGCTGCAAGCCGTGGCGGGGGCGGCGCTCAGGGGTGCCAGTGCGATCTATGTCTCCGGCGAAGAGGCCGCCGCCCAGATCCAGGACCGGGCCCGGCGGCTGGGGCTGGCGGCAGCGCCGGTGCGCCTCGCCACGGAAACCCGGCTGGAGGCCATCGTCGACATCCTCAAGCGCGAGAAGCCCGCCCTGGCGGTGGTGGATTCGATCCAGACGCTGTGGACCGAGGCGCTGTCGGCGGCGCCGGGCACGGTGGCGCAGGTGCGCACCTGCGCCCACGAACTGGTGCGCCATGCCAAGAAGGCCGGCACCGCCCTGATCCTGATCGGCCATGTTACCAAGGACGGCCAGATCGCCGGGCCGCGGGTGGTCGAGCACCTGGTGGATGCGGTGCTGCACTTCGAGGGCGAGCGCGGCCACCACTTCCGTCTGCTGCGCGGCCTCAAGAACCGGTTCGGCCCCACCGACGAGATCGGTGTGTTCGAGATGGGCGATTCGGGCCTGCGCGAGGTCCCCAATCCGTCGGCCCTGTTCGTGGACCGGCGCGGGCAGACCCGGCCGGGCAGCGCGGTGTTCGCGGGGATCGAGGGCACCCGCCCGGTCCTGGTGGAGATCCAGGCGCTGGTTGCGCCCACCGGCGGGTTCGGGGCGCCGCGCCGGGCGGTGTCGGGCTGGGACTCCACCCGCCTCGCCATGGTGCTGGCAGTGCTGGAGACCCGCTGCGGCATCCGGTTTGGCGGGCATGACATCTATCTGAACGTGGCGGGCGGCCTGAAGATTTCCGAGCCGGCGGCAGACCTGGCGGTGGCAGCTGCCCTGGTATCGGCGCTGGGGGACGTGGCGCTGCCGCCAGACACCGTGGCCTTTGGCGAGATCGCCCTCTCCGGCGACATCCGGCCTGTCGGGCGGATGGATGCACGCCTGAAGGAAGCCGAGAAGCTCGGCTTCGAGCAGGCCTTCACACCGATGGCGCGGGAAGCGCGCGGGAAAAAGCAGCCCGCCACCGGGCCTGTCCGCATCTTGCCGCTCGAAAGCGTCAGCGAATTGGTGCAACAGCTTGGTGTGGAATCGCGCCCGGGTGGCGCGGGTTCGAGCGGACCAGCAGATGACGGGCTTTGACATCCTTGTCCTGATCGTAGTCGGGATATCGGCACTTCTGGCATTCGCGCGCGGTTTCGTGCGCGAGATTCTGTCGATGCTGGCCTTTGTGCTGGGCGTGCTGGCGGCGCTTTGGGGCCTGCCGGTGTTCCGGGACGGGGCCCGCGCCCATGTCGAGCCGCCGTGGATGGCCGACATCATCCTGGTCGTGGTGCTGTTCCTGGTGGTCTATATCGGGGTGCGGGTGATCACCGGGCGGATCCATGAGTGGGTGCATGACAGCGAGCCGCTGGGGATCCTCGACCGGTCGGCCGGGCTTCTGTATGGCGCCGCGCGCGGGTTTATCGTGCTGGCGCTGGGGGTGCTGGCGGTCACGTCGGTGGCGCGGCCCGAGCTGCAGCCCAGGTTCCTGACCGAGGCGCGCTTCTATCCGCTCTTGGCCCTGATGGCCGACAGTCTCAAGCATCTCGCGCCCGAGGCCTCCACAGCAGCCACCGATCTGGCCACAGGCGCTTCCGAAGCCGGCAACCGGATCGCGGCCGAGCGGGCAGGCACGGCAGATGCGCAAACGGACGGTGCTGATTCAGGTGTGGACGGAGCGTCCGCCAGCGGCCAGAACGGCGCCACCGATGCAACGGGCGCGTCCGGCGAACCGGATCCGCCACCCCTGACCGTCGAGACCGAGGCCCCCTGACATGAGCGACCAACCGCCATCCGATCCCGTCTGCTGGTTTGACCCTCACGAGGATCGGTTGCGCGAGGAGTGCGGTGTCTTCGCCATCTCCGGCACACCCGAGGCGGCGGTCCTGACGGCCCTCGGCCTGCACGCCCTGCAGCATCGCGGCCAGGAAGGCTGCGGCATCGCCACCTACGACGGCGCCCGCTTCCACCACGAGCGGCATCTGGGCCTGGTGGGCGACAGCTTCACACAGGCCGACCTGCCCCAGCGCCTGCCGGGCACCAGCGCCATCGGCCACGTGCGCTATGCCACCCAGGGCGGCACCATCCTGCGCAATGTGCAGCCGCTGTTTGCCGATGTGGCCGGGGGCGGCATCGCCATCGGGCACAATGGCAACATCACCAACGCCCGCATGCTGCGCGAGATGCTGGTGGAGACCGGCGCCATCTTCCAGTCCACCTCCGACACCGAAGTGGTGCTGCAGCTGATCGCCCGCTCGCGGGCGCCGCGCCTGGTGGACCGGGTGCGCGACGCGCTGCGCGATGTGGAGGGGGCCTATGCCCTGGTCTGCCTCACCCACCAGGGCGTGATCGGTGCGCGCGACGAGCAGGGCATCCGCCCGCTGGTTCTGGGCCGCCTGTCCGGAGCGCCGGTGCTGGCGTCGGAAACCTGTGCCCTCGACATGATCGGCGCCGCGTTCGAGCGCGAGATCGAGCCGGGCGAGATCGTGCTGTGCCATGATGATGGCCGGGTCGAGAGCGTGCGCCGCGGAACCTCCTATCGCCCGGCCCGGCCCTGTGCCTTCGAGTTTGTCTATTTCGCCCGCCCCGACAGCATCGTGCAGGGCCGCTCGGTCTATTCGGTGCGCAAGCGGATGGGGATCCGGCTAGCCCAGGAAAGCCGCCCGGAAGCCGATGTGATCGTGCCGGTGCCGGATTCGGGCGTGCCCGCGGCTCTGGGCTTCTCCGAGGCCTCCGGCCTTCCCTATGAGCTGGGGATCATCCGCAACCACTATGTCGGCCGCACCTTCATCGAGCCGACCCAGGTGGGCCGCACCATCGGTGTGCGCCGCAAGCACTCGGCCAACCGGGGTGTGCTGGAGGGCAAGCGGGTGGTGCTGGTGGACGATTCGATCGTGCGCGGCACCACCTCGCGCAAGATCGTGCAGATGGTGCGCGATGCGGGCGCCGCCGAAGTGCATCTGCGCTCGGCCAGCCCGCCGATCCTGTGGCCGGATTTCTACGGCATCGACATGCCGGACCGCGAGCAGCTGTTTGCGGCCACGCACTCCATCGAGGAGATGGCGGCGGCCATTGGCTGCGACAGCCTGCAGTTTCTCAGTGTGGACGGCATGTACTGGGCCTTCAGCGGCGCCGTGCGCGACGATCAGGCGCCGCAGTATTCCGATCATTGCTTCACCGGTGACTATCCCACCCGCCTTGTCGACCGCGACCGCGCCCAGGCCGACAAGGACATGCAGCTTTCCTTCCTCGTGGACGCCTGATGACAGACAGACCCATTGCACTGGTAACCGGCGCGAGCCGGGGGATTGGCCGCGCCGCCGCCGTGGCGCTGGGCCGGGCCGGCTATCAGGTGATCGCCACCGCGAGGGCCCAGAAGGCGCTGGAGGAAACCGACGACCTGATCCGCGCGGTCGGCGGGGCCTGCACGCTGGTGCCGCTGGACCTGACGGACTTCGATGCCATCGACCGGCTGGGCGCGGCACTGTTCCAGCGCCATGGGCGGCTGGACGTGATGGTGCATGCCGCCGCGCGCCTCGCCGAGCTGACCCCGGCGATGCATCAGACCCCGGCCAATGGCCAGCGCCTGATCGACACCAATTTCACCGCCACCTGGCGGCTGATCCGCTCGATGCAGCCGCTGCTGATGGTGCCCGGCAATGCCCGCACGCTGTTCTTCAGCTCCGGCGTGGTGGCTGATCCCCGGCCGAACTGGGCGCTTTATGCCGCCACCAAGGCTGCGACCGAGACGCTGGTGGCATGCTGGGTGAAGGAAGTGGCGTTCAAGGGCGTGGGGGCGGTGACGCTCAATCCCGGCCCGGTGGCCACCGCCATGCGCAAGCAGGCCTTCCCCGGCGAAGACCCAAGCACCCTGCCGCCGCCCGAGGCCCTCGCCAGCTGCATGCTGGAGCTGGTCTCCCAGGCCGACCCGCCGAAGTCGGGCGACGTGGTGAACTTCCGCGACACCGCGCACTTTGCAGCGTGGCAGGCGGGGGGCTGACAGTTCAGGGGATTTCAGTAGGGTCGAGGCACGATGCCAAGGCTGTTCACCCCCCGACTGGAGATTTTGCCGCCTGTCCAGCGCGCGCTCTGGCCGCGCCTCGCGCAACTGCCTGCGCGCTATGTGCTGTATGGCGGCACTGCCATTGCCCTGCAACTCGGCCATCGGGATAGCGAGGACTTCGATTTTTTCTGTTTCGAGGCTGACGAGCCGGTGGCGCTGCTGGAGCGGCATGCAGTGCTGGAGGGGGCGGAGATTACCCAGCTCGAGCCTCGTACACTGTCCTGCCGCGTTGACGGGGTGCGGCTCTCCTTCGTCTCGTTGCCTAAGCTGAAGGCCCTGGAGGCGCCGCTGCTGGCTGCAGACACCGGCTTGCCAGTCGCGGGCCTGCTGGATCTGGCTGGCATGAAAGCCGCCGTGGTATCGCGCCGCGCCGAGGTCAAGGACTATATCGATATCGACGCGCTGCTGGCGTCCGGTATCGGTCTGGATGAGGTGCTGGCGGCAGCAAAGGCGATCCATGGTCCGCAGTTCGCCCTGCATCCGGCTCTCATGGCGCTCAGCTACTTCGATGATGTCCCGACGCTTCCCGCGGCAGCCCGCGAACGGCTCCTCGCGGCGGTTCGCGCCATCGATCCGGCAAAGCTGGCGGGGCAGGAGGACGGCGGTTGATCGAGCCTTTGCCCCCGACCGAAGAGCTCCTGGCGCTGGCAGGGCGCTGTATCTGGTTCGAGCCGCCGGCGCAGGCACTGGGCCGGCGGGCCCGGCTGGCGGCCTATGTGATGGCCAAGGGCGCACCGCGGGACTGGCTGGTGCTGCGGCGGGTGTGGAGCGACGAGACGATGCGCGCTGCCCTGCGGGCGAGCCCGCCGGGCATTCACACGCCGCGGACCTGGGCCTACTGGCACCTGATGCTGGACATGGGGCCGCCTCCACCGCTTCCGGAGCGGTTCCTGCCGGGGTGCGGGCAGGGGCCTTCGGTGCCAAGCTGCGCGGCAGGCGGGCGTTAACCGCAGCGGCAGCTTGCAGTGTCCGCCGCAAAGGCCAATATCGCACGAGACGGACGCCAGTCCCGATTTGCCCGCCGCACCGGCGCGTGCAGACGGCCGGGCGCCCTTGAAAGACACCAGCGGGTCGCCCCTGCGGCCCAGCCAGCGAGGCATCCATGACCGACCACGTCACCCGCGCCCTCAATCTTGTTCCGATGGTGATCGAGCAGAGCTCGCGGGGGGAGCGGGCGTTTGACATCTTCTCGCGCCTGCTGCGCGAGCGGATCGTGTTCGTCTCGGGTCCGGTCGAGGACGGCATGGCCGCCCTGGTCTGCGCGCAGCTGCTGTTCCTGGAATCGGAGAACCCCAAGAAGGAAATCTCCATGTATATCAACAGCCCGGGCGGCATCGTCACCTCGGGCCTGTCGATCTATGACACCATGCAGTACATCCGCTCGCCGGTCTCGACAGTGGTGATGGGCCAGGCGGCCTCCATGGGTTCGCTGCTGCTGGCAGCGGGCGAGAAGGGCCAGCGGGTGGCGCTGCCGAACGCCCGCATCATGGTGCACCAGCCCTCGGGCGGGTTCCGCGGCCAGGCCGCCGACATCGAGCGTCACGCCGAGGACATGCTGGCCACCAAGCGGCGCCTGAACGAGATCTATGTTCAGCACACCGGTCAGACCTACGAGACCATCGAACGGACGCTGGACCGTGATTTCTTCATGACGGCCGAGGAGGCGAAGGCCTTTGGCATCGTGGACCAGGTGTTCGAGAAGCGTGACGATACCAGCGCGGGTGCGTGAGGCGTCCGCCAACGGTGTCCGGGGCACCTGCGCCGCGCTGGGATGGGGTGGCGTGCGGGTTGCTGCGGGGAACTGCGGGTGTTCCTGTTCGGCACGTTGATCCGGGTCGGCAGGGTGCTTGTGTGGCCGCACAGGGTGTGGTCGAATGATCCGGGTGCGTACGGGCAACGGTTCGGTTACCGTTCCAGTGCTTGATGCACCCCTACTGGAAGGCGTCTGGCGCCGGTTCGCGTGGGCGGGCCGGGGAGGGCGGGTAAGGCGATGACTAAGGCAGCCACCGGCGACGGTAAGAACACCCTCTACTGCAGCTTCTGCGGCAAGAGCCAGCATGAGGTGCGCAAGCTCATCGCCGGCCCCACGGTGTTCATCTGCGACGAATGCGTCGAGCTGTGCATGGACATCATCCGCGAGGAGAACAAGAACCAGCTGGTCAAGTCCAAGGAGGGCGTGCCGTCCCCCAAGGAGATCAAGGAAGTTCTGGACGACTACGTGATCGGCCAGGAACATGCCAAGCGGGTTCTGGCCGTCGCGGTCCACAACCACTACAAGCGCCTGAACCGCGCGACGAAGAACAACGACGTCGAGCTGGCCAAGTCCAACATCCTGCTGATCGGCCCCACCGGCTGCGGCAAGACCCTGCTGGCCCAGACCCTGGCGCGCATCATCGACGTGCCCTTCACCATGGCCGACGCCACCACCCTGACCGAAGCCGGCTATGTGGGCGAGGACGTCGAGAACATCATTCTCAAGCTGCTGCAGGCCAGCGACTACAATGTCGAGCGGGCCCAGCGCGGCATCGTCTATATCGACGAGATCGACAAGATCTCGCGCAAGTCCGACAACCCCTCCATCACCCGCGACGTGTCGGGCGAAGGCGTGCAGCAGGCGCTGCTCAAGCTGATGGAAGGCACGGT
>JAIXTH010000311.1 GCA_027484265.1 Alphaproteobacteria bacterium | reverse complement strand
GAACTCGCTGGTCTCGGTCTCCTCCGGCACCAGCGCCTCGCTGCCGAGGATGATGAAGCGGCCCCGGGTGAAGCGCGAGTAGTTCTCGATGGCGGTGGGCGCCCGGAAGGCGGTGCCATAGCCCGCCCGCGCAAACAGCCCCCCTGTCCCGTTCCAGCCCAGCGACAGGCGCGGATTGGTGGACGAGCCGAACAGTGTGAAGTCATCGAACCGCACCCCTGCCAGAAGCGTGAAGCCAGCTCCCAGCTTCCACTCGTCCTGGACAAAGGCATGCCAGTTGTCGCGGTTCGCGGTGCGGGAGTTGATCGAGACCGACAGGTCATCGCGCTGGAACCCGGCACCCAGCAGCAGCGCGTGGTCGCCGATATCGAGGCTGTAACGGGCCTGCACCAGCGACTGGTTGAAGTCGGTGGTCTCGATCAGCGGATAGCTGCGATTGGTCGAGCCGTCGGAGGTCGAGTAGGTGGCGTCCACGCTGAGGAAGCCAGACCCCACCGTGCTGTCAAACCCGACATGGCCGAAGAAGCGGGTCTCGCGCTCGAACCGGTCAAAGGCCTCGCCCGCGGGCCGCGCTGGCGGCGTGGCGGCAAGAAAGCCGGAGGCGACGTCATTCTGGGAATAGGCCTCGAGCCCCCAGTTCAGGCGGCGGTCACCTGAAAGGGCCATCGCGCCGGCATAGCTGGCGGAGAAGTGGTTGATGCCCGACAGATCATCCACCGGCGGATTGGCCGCGAAGCGGAACGGCTCCGCCGAGCGCACATCGAACCCGACCCGGTGCCCGAAATCCGCATCGCCCAGCCGGAACGTGGCCGAGACGCCGAAGCCCGACCGCTCGCTCTCATCGGTGCCCGACCAGGTGAAGGCCACGCTGGCGTCAGGGCCCTCCCCCGGCGGCCGGGTGATCACATTCACCACCCCGCCGGCGGCATTTGCGCCATAGAGCGCCGACATCGGGCCACGCACGATCTCGATCCGCTGCACATCCTCGACGGAAAACAGGTTGAGGTTCGCGATGCCATACTTGGCCGGGCGCGGCAGACCGTCGAACAGGATCAGCGTGTCGTTCGACGAGAAACCCCGGATCGTGACGGTGGAGTTGGCGCCCGAGGTGCGGGCATCCACCCCCACGGCGCCGGACAGGGCCTGGGTCACAGAGGCGCCGGCATGGCGCTCGATCTCGGCGCGGCCCACCACCTGCACCGAGGCCTGCACATCGGCGATGGCCTGCGGACGGCGCGAGGCGGTGACGACCACCACCTCCTCCTCGCTGGTGGTGGCAGGGCCGTTCTCGGCCCGGGCGGCGCCCGGGGCGGCAAGGGCTGCAAGGGCCGTCAGGCTGGCGAGAGGCACCAGGGCTGCGCAAGTGCCAAGGCGAGCGTCTGCGCGCGCCGCGCGGCGCGCACCGGAAACTGTCTGGTTCATGACCTGCTCCCGTCAGTGCCTGTGGCCGCCGGCGGAGGGAGTCTCTCCCATCGCCACGACTTCGACGGCTCCCGCGCGCTCGAAGCGCAGGGTGATCGGGACGGCGTCGCCCTCCTCCACCCGTCCGGTCACATCATAGATCATCAGGTGCAGGCCGCCGGGGGCAAAGCGCACGGTCTGGCCGGCGGGAATGGCCACCCCGCCCTCGACCGGGCGCATCCGCATCATGTCGCCTTCGCGGATATGGGTGTGCAGCTCGATCCGGCGGGCGCGGGGGCTGGTGGCCGACAGCAGCCGGTCGGCAACGCGTCCCCGGTTGATGATGGTCATGTAGCCGGCATGGACCGGCACCAGGCCCCGGGTCGGGGTGATGGTCGGATGGTCGATCTCGAGCGTGCCGGCGGTATAGCCATGGGCAGCGACAGTGGCGGGACTGGCAAGCAGGCTGCCGGCAAGGCCGGTCAGCACGAGGCGGCGCGAGGGAGCCGCATGGAGAATTCTGGTCACGGGAGTAGTCCTGTCCGATAGGGTCTGAAAGGCGGCCGCACCTCCCGCGCCAGGCGGGATGCCCCGGACGGCGGGGCTGGCGGGCCGGAAGGCCGGTCAGATCAGGACAGGTGGCGCGGTGGCTGGCGGTGGCGGTGCGGCCAGGCCGCGCCCGGGCACCAGATCAAGGACCATGGCACCGGCGGGCGCCTCGATCCTCATCAGAGGAGCGGCCGCACTGTCTGCCGGATCAACCGGACCGGTTGCAGCTGTGCCATGGGCGAACACGCAGGCGGCATGATCGACCCCGCCATCGGGATGACCGTCATCGCCGGAGGGTGTGTCCCCGGTTCCGCCGTCCTCGACGAGACTGCCGTCAGCCGCCAGCAGCGCCTGGATGGTGCCGCCTTCGGTACACAGAACGATGGGTACGGGGCCTGCGCCGCCCTGCCCTGTCGGTGCCAGCATGAAGCCCGCCGGAATCACCGCGCGAACCAGCAGGGCCAGCAGCCCGGCGATCATCGCGAGGCGGACGGGAAAGGAGGCACCGGAGCGCGACATCACCAAGCCTCGTAGCAACCCATCGGCGGGTTTGGAACGCCCCTGCTGCAGCGCCGTGCCGCTCCGCCCCTGCGGTCCCGCTGCACCGGTCAACAACGGCGCAGACAGATCATCGCCGCATGACCGAGCTTAGGAACTGAATTTACATGATTGCGTGCGATTGTGCGTTCCGAGGCACTCTGCTGGAGGCATGCCAGCAGCAGGCCCGGCAGGAGGGCTGTCGGGTTAAGAACATGATCACGCTTTCGTGATCATGCACAGAGGCCAGACTGGCCGAACCGGAAAGAACCACTTGAACGTCGAGACCGCCTCCCCCCACGCCCTGCAGGACGATGATGAGCACCGGTGGCAGGCGATCCAGCAGGCCGTGCCGGGCCTGGGCAATCCATTGTTCAGTCCGCAGTTTGCGCGGGTCGTAGCCCGCCACCGCCCGGACACACGGGTCGCGATCGCCCGCAACACGGACGGCACGGCATTCGCGTTCCTGCCCTATCAGCACCGCCCCGACGGACTGGGGCGCCCGCTGAGTGCGCCCTTTGGCGACTATCAGACCGTCATCACCGAGCAGCGCGAAGGCTTTGATATCCAGCGCTTCCTCGCCGCCGCAGGCATCCGCCGCTTTGCCTTCTCCGGGCTGGTGGGAGCCGGACACATGGCGGCCACCGCCGACCTGCCGCAAACGGAAGCCTACCAGGTGGTCCTTGATGGCGCCGGCACCGACTATCTGGAGGCGCTGCGGGCCGGCAGCCCCAAGCGCTACAAGAACTGGCGCCGCCTTGGTCACAAGACCGAGCGCGAGATCGGCCCGCTGTCGATGGTTGCACCCGACCGCGACCCGGCGGTCCTGCGCCAGCTGCTCGACTGGAAGGCCGCCCAGATGGTGCGGACCGGGGTCACCAATGTGCTGCGCCCGGCCTGGGTCCAAGAGATGATGGCCGAGCTGATGGCGACCGACGACGGCCCGTTTGGGGGGCTGATGCTGACGCTGTGGGCCGGCAGCACGCTGCTGGGGGGCCATTTCGGAATCCGCCTGGGCGGGGTGTTCCATCCCTGGATAGCCGCGATCAATCCGGACTATCAGGATTATTCCCCCGGCCAGACCTTCATCATGCAGGCGATCGGCGAAATGAACCAGCTGGGCCTGACGACCTATGACCTTGGCACCGGTCACGCCCACTACAAGGCTCCGTTCTGCAACGCGTCCCCCCTGGTCGCCAGCGGGCGGCTGGACAGCAGGACCGGGATTGCAACGCCGCCCAACCGCAGTCTGCTGGGCAAGGTTTCCAGCCGCCTCGACCACATCGCTTCGGTCGAGCTGACACTGGGCGGGCGGCTTGGCGGGATTCTTGCAATGGGCCTCTATGCCGGAGCGCGACTGCGCCATCGCGGTGAAGACGACGCCAACGAAATGGGTGCCTGAAACCATGCATCTGGAACTGACACACGGGGACGCACGCCAGTTCGGCGAGGCCCTCCTGCACTTCCGCCACGACCTGCACACCCGCCCGATGTTCGATGATGCCGGCCTGGCCGCCCTGCTGGATGCCTATCCGCGCGAGCGGCTGGGGGTGTTCACCATGGGCGAGGATCCGGTGGACTGGCGCTCGTGGCGCTGTGGGCGCGCGGGCGATCTGACTGGCGCTGACTTGCTGGCCGGCGTGCATGCCGGGCGGATCTGGCTCAATCTGCGCGCCGCCAACGACCATGTGCCAGCCTATGCAGAACTGGCGGACGAGATGTTCGGTGCCAAGGAAGCGGCCGTTCCGGGCCTGCGCACCTTCAAGCGTGATCTCGGCGTGCTGATCTCCTCCCCCGACGCCCAGGTGTTCTATCACCTCGACACGCCGCTGGTGTCGCTGTGGCAGATCCGGGGCGAGAAGACCGTGCGGGTCTATGACCGCGCTGCCAGCTTCGTGGAGCCGCGCCAGATCGAGGGCGTGGTGCTGCGCGAGACCGCCGAACAGCTGCCGTTTGACCCGGCCTGGGACAGTCAGGCCGCCACCCAGGTGCTGCAGCCCGGCATGATGGTGACCTGGCCCCAGAATGCCCCGCACCGGATCACCAACGGTCCGATGGTGAATGTGTCGCTGTCGCTCGAATTCATGACCCCGGCGGCCCTGCTGCGGGCAAATGTGATCTACACCAATGGCCTGCTGCGCCGCCGCCTCGGCTGGACCCCGGCAATCCAGACCGCGCCCGACCCCCGCGCCCTGGTGAAGTTCGGCGCAGCCCGCGTGGCCAAGGCCTTGAAGATCAACAAGGAACACGGCCACATCCTGAAGCCCGCCTTCCGGCTGGATGCCCGCCAGCCCGGCGAGCTCCTGGGCCTCTAGGGCGTCAACTGCGGCGGCGCCCTAGTCGTAGCGCAGCGCCGTCGCCTTGCCGCGGAACACCACATAGGCGAGCGCGGTATAGGCCAGGATTGTCGGCAGCACGATGCAGGTACCGATCAGGATGATGAACAGGCTCTCCGGCGCGCTGGCGGCCTCATAGATCGTGATCCTGTCCGGCACGACATAGGGATAGAAGGAATAGGCCAGGCCGATGAAGGCCAGCAGGAACAGGGTCGCGCCCGACACAAACGGGATCCAGCCGAACCGGTCCTTGCTGTCGGGCAGGTGCTTCAGTGCAATCCAGGTGACGGCCACCAGCGCCAGGGACAGCACCGGCAACGGCGCCAGCAGGAAAATCTCGGGCACCGAAAACCACTTCTCGAAGATGCGGCTGCTCACCAGCGGACTGGCCACCGAGATCGCCGCAAACCCGGCCACCACCCCCACAAGGCCCCGCCGCGCCCAGCGGACGGCCTTGAGCTGCAGGCCCCGCTCGGCCTTGATGATCAGCCAGGCGGCCCCGATGAAGGCATAGCCCGCCGT
>JAIXTH010000075.1 GCA_027484265.1 Alphaproteobacteria bacterium | reverse complement strand
CGATGGAGTTCTGCACCGTCAATCCCGGCGCGGTGCTGGGGCCAGTGCTGGGGCCGGACTTCTCGGCCTCGATCGAGATCATCAAGAAGCTGCTGGGCGGCGAGTTTCCGGGTACGCCGAAGCTGGGCTTCCCGATCGTGGACGTGCGCGACATCGCCGACCTGCATGTGCGCGCCATGACCCACCCCGATGCACCGGGGCAGCGGTTTCTGGGCGCCTGCGAGTTCTGGTGGATGGCCGACATGGCCACGGTGCTGAAGGACAATCTGGGCATCCGCGCCCGCAAGGTCCCCACCCGGCCGCTGCCGAGCTGGCTGGTGCGCCTGATCGCCCGGCTGGATCCGGTCACCCGCTCGGTGGTGTTCGAACTCGACAAGCGGCGCGAGGCTCCCGGCGACAAGGCCCGGCGCGTGCTCGGCTGGTCGCCGCGCACGGTGGAAGCCTCGATCATCGACACTGCCGAGAGCCTGATCCGGGAAGGCATCGTGCGGGTCTGAAAGTGCCACTGGAGGAGACAACCGATCCCGATGCGCTAGAGCGGCGTTGGGTCCCGGCATGGGCGACAATTGGAAAGGCAGTACACGCCACAAAGATGCACGGTGACCCGGTGCCGGCATCCTCGCAGCCCCCGGCTGCTTGGCCTGAGGGCTAGTTCCCCGCGATCAACTCCCCGCCCAAGACGACGAGGCAGTTGTAGGTGAAATGGAAAAGCCAAGCCTGCAGGCCTCCCGTGAGTATTCCAGGAAACGTCTTGCTCCGAACTATGTAATAGGCACTCAGACCGAAGACTATTGCACCTGCCGGATTGTACCAACCTCTGTGCCCCAGAAAGCCAACCAGCATGGCAACCACAATCGAGAACACCACAGTCATGTTTCCGAACCTAAATGCCCTAAACTCGAAATGACGCCTCATCAGGAGGGATCGAAACCACCCATCCATGAGCGATAGAGTTGCCACAATTAAAGCGAAACCCGCTATGTAGGCGGTTTCGACAACCGGGGCACGCCAAACCGCTCCGACCGGATCAGCGACCCGATGCTCTTGAAGACCCAGATCATCAAGCAAGCCACCTTGAAGGCCATCAAGAACTGTCACGGCTGCCACCAGAGCGACGGCAGTCAACAGCGCCTCCGAAGCCAGCTTCACAACTCGTTCTCCAGAGACTCTCAGTGCCGACAATGGCGCCTCCCGACCCATATCGATGCTATGAACATCTGGAATTGAGAGCGGATAGCCCACCACCCTCCAGTCCAGGAAGCGCGTAGACTCGAGTCACGCGCCGAGACCGGCCAGAGCCAGCCGAACCAAGAGCCAGCAGGCTTGGCCAAACCGAGGTACACGCTAGCGGGCCTGACCATAGACAGTTAGAAAGGCACGTCGCCTTGAAGCGGTTTTCACCGAAGCAAGGTGCGGGGCGCCCTAGTAACCGTATGACGGCTCATACTTCGTCCAGAAATCATCCCAGTTTTCCTGCCTTTCCCGATCAGTAACCACGCCGTCGCCGTTCCGGTCACGGTTCACAACCCCAACCATCTGATTGTGGAAGATCGCTTCCTTTTCTTTCCAGTTATAATCGAAATACTCTCCGATAAAGGTGCCGGGATTGTCAACTATGTCGCCCACATGGCGGCCCAAACCTTCGCCAGCGCCTGGCTGAAGGGGATTCTGCGGCATCTTCACGGGGTTTCTGAAGTTGTTCCATCCCCGCTCGCCGGATGTCGGATAGTTCTGGCCCGCAGAAACCAACGCGATTTCCTCAGCACAAAGCGTTCTCATCTTCGATCTCCCGATCCAGGTTACGGGTTAAGATAATTCCTCGTGCGCCGTGAAGTCAATTTGAAATCATGCTCTATACAGGACCTAACCACTGCGCGAA
Source organism: Alphaproteobacteria bacterium (assembly GCA_027484265.1). GTDB lineage: Bacteria > Pseudomonadota > Alphaproteobacteria > Caulobacterales > Aquidulcibacteraceae > JAIXTH01. The sequence goes on along the minus strand of JAIXTH010000075.1, from coordinate 10,779 downwards.
CATGGCGGTGGGCAGCAGCCGGCCGTTCGGTCCTGCTTCCGGGATCGCCATCTCCCCCGACACCAGCGTGCCGCCGCGACCGGCGAGGGCTGCGGCCATGGCATTGTCGAGGGCGAGGAAGCTGAGGCGCACGGCATAGACGGTCGCCACCATAAACAACGCCCGATCGGAGAGGATAGACGCGCAGCCATCCAGCAGCGCCTGCAGGCTCTCCTCCAGCTTGAACACCTCACCGGCCGGGCCGCGCCCGTGCTTGGGCGGGTCGAGGATGATGCCGTCATAGCGGTTGCCGCGCCGGGCCTCGCGCTCGACGAACTTCACCGCATCCTCGACAATCCAGCGGATCGGCGCACCCTCCAGCCCCGCCAGCGCCTGGTTCTCGCGGCCATAGGTGACGGCCTTCTTGGAGGCATCGATGTGGGTGACTTCGGCGCCGGCCGCCGCGCAGGCAAGGCTCGCCACGCCGGTATAGCCAAACAGGTTCAGCACCTTCACAGGGCGCCCCGCACCGGCGATCTGGCGGGTGCACCAGTCCCAGTGCACCGACTGTTCGGGAAACACGCCCAGGTGCCGGAACGGGGTGCAGCGGGCGTGGAACCGCACGCCCGCGCCGCCCTGCACCTCCGGCGGCAGGTTCCACACCATCGGCCAGCTTTCGGGCACCCGGCGGATGAACTGCCAACGGCCCATCTCCTCGCCCTCGCGGCCCGAGAAGATCGCATCGGCCTTCCACTGGTCGGCAGGCAGTCGGGGCGGCCACCAGGCCTGGCTGTCGGGCCGGACAAAGCGCCAGGGTCCATAGCGCTCGAGCTTGAGCCCGCCGCCACTGTCGAGCAGCTCGTAGTCGCGCCAGTCCGACGCGATCAGCACCGGTGCCGAACGGGTCGTCACCGCCGGATGCGGCGCAGGCGCTGTGGCAGCGGCCGTGCCCTTGCGGCCACCGGCCTTGGGATCAGAACCGCGCGCCATCAAATCCGCTCCTGCGCCACACTTCGTAGACCGTCACCGCTGTCGCCAGCGCCAGATTGAGGGAATCGGCCCGGCCCGCCATCGGCAGCCGCACCAGACCGTCGCACAACGCCGCCATGGCTGGCGGCAGGCCCGACTGCTCGTTGCCCATCAGGATGCAGGTGCGCGCGCCCGGGTCCACGTCGGTGTGCCGCACCGAACCTTCCAGCGAAGTCCCGATCAGGCGCAGGCCCTCCTGCCGCCGCCAGGCATCGAAGGCGTCCACCCCGCACCGCACCACCGGCACCGCAAACACCGAACCCATCGAGGCCCGCACCGCCTCCACCGAGAACGGGTCGCAGCCCTCCTCCAGGATCACCACGCCGCCGCAGCCGGTGGAATCGGCCAGCCGGATGATGGTGCCGAGATTGCCCGGATCGCGCGGCCGCTCCAGTGCAATCAGCCGCCGCGCCCCCGCCAGCGCCTCCAGCCCGGCAAGGCGCATCCGGAACAGGGCAATGACATTCTGGGCATTGTCGCGGTGGGTCAGGGATTCCAGCACCCGCTCGGGCACACGCGCCACCCGTGCGCCGTGATCCAGCGCTTGCCGTGCGAGGGCGCGCACCTGATCGCGGTCGGTGGCGGCATCGGACAGCAGCAGCGCATGCAGCTGCCAGCCATTGTCGAGCCCCTCGGTGACATGGCGCGCCCCTTCGGTGAGGAACAGGCCACTCTCGATCCGCGCCTTCTTGCGCTCGAGCGCGCGGGCGAGCTTGACCAGCGGGTTCTGGGCGGAGGTGATCTCTTCCACGAAATGGACCGGATGGGTTGGGAGCAGGACGGGAGCCAAGTCCGGCCAGAACCGCCCTGCGCCCCCCAAAGTCAAGGCACGGGGCTGCTGTCCTTTGTTTGCGCGAAGTGGGCGAGTTGGCTTGCCGGGCGCCTGAAAGTATGAAGAACATGTTCACCAAAGGTCCGTGACGGCTGTTTGTGGCGGTTGGCATGCGCGGACGATATGGGGGGAGTTGCGCATGGAAGGGCGTGGAAGCCAGTTCCGATGGCCCTGGCTGCTGGCGGGCGTGTCGCTGCTGGGCCTGGTGGGCTTTGTTGCGACCAGCAAGGACCGGCTCGAGACGATGCGCTTGACGGCGCTGCAGACCGTTCGCGTCGCACTCGACAGCCAGAACATGCTGACCCCGACGGTCGAAGTGCGTGACGGGACCATGGCGGTGACCGGAACGGCTGCGACGCAGGAGGAGAAGCGCGCGATCTGCGGCGCGGTGCGCGACGCGCTCGCTGCCAAGGGTATGCTGGGAACGCCAGGCGTGATCGCGCAGGTGGCCTGCAACGTGACCGCGCCTGGCGACGAGGCCATGGCAGGCGGCGCGGACCCGGCTGAGCCGGGTGCCGGCACCGGCGCCGGTGTAACCGGTGGCGCGGTCGCCGGCGCTGCCTCCACCGGCGCCGGGACGGCTGGCGCTGCTGCCGGCGCTGCCGGTGCAGAATCCGCGACAGGTGGCACCGACCAGGCGGCTGCGGCCACCTGCCAGACCCGCCTGACATCGGTGGCAGCAACGGGGAAGGTCACATTCGCCCTCAATGGCAACGAGATCACCGGCGGCACCGCGATGCTGGACCAGATTGCCGAAGTGGCCACATCCTGCCGCCAGTTCGCGATCGAGGTGGGCGGCCATACCGACAAGCGCGGCGGCGACCGCATCAATCTGCCCCTGAGCCAGAAGCGGGCCGAGGCCGTGCGGGCCTATCTGATCGGCAAGGGCGTCGATGGCGGCCAGCTGACCGCACGCGGCTATGGCTCCAGCCGCCCGGTGGACCCGTCCGCCACGGCCGATGACGAGCCCCGCAACCGCCGTACCGAATTCACCATCTCCGCGCTCGACTGAGCTGCGCAGCATCTGACGGAGAGAGCGATGTATCTCCTTTCGCAAATCTTGCTTTTCCTGGCGATTGCCTTCCTTCTGGGTGTCCTGACGGGCTGGTTCTTCCGGGGCCGCGGAGGGAATTCCGATGCCGGGCAGGCCGAACTGGACGCGCTGCGCACCGAGCGCGACGATCTGGCGGCGCGGCTGACCGCTGCTGGCGCCGGTGCCACGGTAACGGCACAGGCCGAGGGCCAGAAGATCGCGCGGCTGGAGGCCGAACTGGCCGAAGCCCGGGTGCAGGCCGCTGCCAGCGTGGACGGCGATGACGAGGCGCTGACCGCCCTGCGCTGGCGCAACCGGTTCCTGGAATCGCGGGTGAAGTTCCTGGAAGAAGCCCCTGCGGCCGCTCCGGCGGTCGAACCCGTGGTGGCCCCGGCTGCAAGCCTGCTGGCCGCGGCTCCGGCCAGCACCCCCGCCCCGGCCCGGGTGCGAGCTGCCGCGCCCAAGGCGACACAGGCCCCGAACGCAACCGCCCCCAAGCCAGCCGCACCCAAGCCAGCCGCACCCAAGCCAGCCGCACCCAAGGCTGCGCCGAAGCCGCCAGCCAAGGCCGAACCCAAGCCGTACCAGATGAGCGAAGCTGGCACGATGTCGGCTGCGGCGCTCGAGGCCGCGGTCGAGGCAGCTGGCGCCGGACGCAAGCCGCGCGCAGTCCGCTCGGCCCGTGGCGGTGACGACCTGCTGCTGATCCTCGGGGTCGGGCCGAAGAACAAGACCTGGCTGAACGAGCAGGGCATCTTCTATTTCCGCCAGATTGCCCAAATGAGCATCCCCGAACTCGCCTGGCTGTCCAGCAACCTGCCCACCTTCGGCAACCGGGTCTATCGCGAGAACTGGGTGGCGCAGTGCGACCGCCTGATGCGCGGCCTCAGCCCGAAGCCCTGAGACAACCCGCCGGACTGCACCGCCACAGGCGGCGTGAGCCGCCCCGCCCTTGAAACGCTGCTGTTCGCAGCAGCGCACGGCACCGCTGGCGCCTGTGCAAGCACAGGCGATCCAGGGTCAGCGGCAACGGTCCTGCGCCATCTCAATCAGCTCGGCGCGGGCGTGGCGGGAGAGGTACTGGGAGGGGGGCGGGTTGCTTCAAGTGCGGCCTTACCCCAGCGCCCCCATTCCCTTCACCGCTAACCCCCAACCAAACCACTGGAGCGCAGCTGCTTGCAGCTGCGCAGGCGCGCCAGCGTCACGATCTTCGAGTTGGGCGCTTAACGAATGAGCGTCGCTCCGCGCCGCTTGCGCTGCTGCAAGCAGCAGCGCTCCAGTGGTCAGGCCGCGCCCCGCCCCCCCTTTTCTTTGGCGAGCCCCGAGCGAACGGCGGCCTCACCTTGAACTGGTGCGCGCCAGCGCACAGCTCTTTAGGCCTTCATCTGAAACCCTTTTCCCCGGTGTCGCCCGTCGCTGACGGTGGGGATGCGGGCGGGACGGCCGGTCTCAAGGATGGCGAAGCCACCGCTTGCGGCGCATCGAAGATGCGTCCTTGAAACCGGACGGCACGCCTGCGATCCACGCTGGCAGCGGCGGGTGCACCGGGGAAAAGGGCGGGCAGAGGACCTCTTCCCGTTCACCGCCAGCCTAGCGGGGCAAACCGCTGAAGCGAGCGCGCCGCCTCTGCGGCGCCCTGCCGCCGAGGCAATGCGCGGCGAGGCCGCGCGATCCAGCGGCGCGCGGTCCAGCGCCGCCGCTGCCCGTGCAGGCTGGACTTCAACCAGACTGCGCGGCATGAGCGTGCAGCCGATGGCGGGCCCCAGTGGCGAAATTGGTAGACGCGGCAGACTCAAAATCTGTTGCTGGTGACAGCGTGCTGGTTCGAGTCCGGCCTGGGGCACCATCCCGCCACGGACAGGCCAGGAGGGCTGGAGATGGCGCGTCGCGTTTGGGGCATGGCCAGCGTGCTGGCGGTGGTGCTCGGTTCCTCCGCTTTGGCCCGGCAGGCCGCACCGATGGCGCCCGAGCCTGTAACGGCAGCCTTGATGGCACCGGATGACGCGCCCTTGCGCTGGGACCCCGGTGCCTGGTCGCGCGAGACCACCGACTGTGACCGGCTGGCCGCCCACCCCTCCGATCCGGACCGCCTGACCGCCGGCGTCAGCCAGTCTGCCATGCTGGCCGCCGGGGTGGATGCAGCGATTGCCGCCTGCCGCGCAGCCGTGGCGGCCGACCCGGCCAATCCGCGCCTGAACTACCAGCTGGCCCGCACGCTCGGCTATGCCGGGCGCGGCGCGGAGGCGGCGCCGTTCCGCGAGGTTGCGGTGGCGGGCGACTATCCGCAGGGCCTGTTTGTGGTGGGCTTCGTGCATCTGACGGGCCAAGGCGCGCCGCGCGACCCCTGCAAGGCCGGCTATCTGATCCGGCGCTCGGCACAGGCCGGGCGGTTTGCGGGTCTGGTGGGCTTTCCGTCCTGGAGCCTGGCGGGGCAGTTCCAGGGCTGTCCGCAGGTGCGGGTGGACCTGGACGAGCTGGACGGGTTCCTGGTGCGGGCGCGGGCGCATCCCGAGAACAACGACTTCTACCGCGGCCTGCTGATCGACACGCTGCAGCGCGACGTGGCCGCCGCGCGGGCCGCCGGGACGCCCCGCCCCTACTGATGCGCTCAGCCCTTCACGGGGCGCCGCGCCAGCCACACCCCGAACAGCACCAGGGCGCCGCCGACCAGCTGGAGCGGCCCCAGCACTTCGTGCAGCAACACCCAGCCCAAAAGGGCCGCCCCCACCGGCTGGATCAGGATCAGGACCGAGGCAATCGCGGCATTGACCCGCCCCAGGGCGAAGGCCAGCAGCCCCTGCCCGGCCACATGCACAACCACCCCCAGCACCACCAGCGGCCACATCGCCAGCGCCTGATCGAGCAAGCTGCCGGACGAGGGCCACAAGGGCTCGCCCGCCACCAGGCAGGCACCCCAGGCCAGCGGCAACGCCACCACCGTGGTGACCAGCATCGCCTCGCCGGTGCCGACGCTGCCCCGCACCCGGGCGGTTACCAGGATGTAGGCCGCATACCAGAATGAGGTCAGGGCCGAGAGGATATCACCTGTGAGCTGCTCGGAGGTCTGACCCGGCGTGCCGCCGCTCATCAGGGCCGAGCCGACCAGCGCGATTGCCACCGCCGTGAGGAACAGCCCGTGGGGCAGGCGCCGGGTGGTGACCCAGGTGACCAGCACCACCACCACCGGGGTGAGATTGGCCAGCATGGTGGCGTTCGCCGCACTGGTGCGCACGATGCCTGCATGCCAGGTGATCAGGTCGGCCGCAAACAGCACGCCAGCGAGCACCATCCAGATCCAGGGGCGCGGCACCGCCGGTCCGCCGGGCGTGGCACGTGCGGTGCGATCCCGCCGCTCCATCACGGCCCACAGCAAGAGGAAGGGCACCGCGAATGCCAGACGCCAGAACACGCTGGCCTGCGGCCCCAGTGGCGACAGTTTCACCATGATCGGTGCAAGGGCGATGAAGCAGGCCCCTGCCAGAACCGCCAGCACCCCGACGGGGTCCGAGCGCATGGCGGGCGATGAGGCTGTGGCGGCAGTCACAATCCCACCTGCGCCCGCACCCGGTCCGCTGTCCAGCCCTGCGCGCGCAGCGCCTGCAGAGTGACGGCACCGTCCCGCTTGGCAAACCGCCGCCCGTCAGGCCCCGTCAGCAGGCGATGGTGGTGGTAGCGCGGCACGGGCAGCCCCAGCAGGGCCTGCAAGGTCACATGCAGGTGCGCGGCCCCGGCCAGATCCGCACCCCGGATCACATCGGTGACACCCTGCAGCGCATCGTCATGCACCACGCACAGATGATAGGAGGCGGGCGCGTCCTTGCGGGCCAGGATCGCCTGGCCCAGCCGGAACGGGTCGGCCTCGAGCACGACGCCATCGGCTTCAAACACCGGCGCGCCCCCCGCCAGCAGCCGGGCTGCGGCGACAGGATCAAACCGCCAGGCAAAGCTCTCGCCCGCAGCAATCCGCCGCTCCACCTCGGCTTCGGGCAGGCGGGGCAGATTGGGCGCCGCGAACGGGTCTGCGGCATCACCGGCCTGCGGCGCACCGGCTGCGGCCTCGGCCAGCTCCTTGCGGGTGCGCGGGCAGCGGAACACGGCGCCCAGTCCGATCAGGCGGGCGAGCATCGCTGCGTAATCATCGAGGTGTTCGCTCTGGCGGCGCACGGGTGCGGGCCAGGACAGGCCGAGCCAGGCCAGGTCCTCTTCGATCGCCGTGTAGAAGGCCGGACGCGCGCGGGTGGTGTCGATGTCCTCGTGCCGCAGCAGCATGGTGCCACCGGCGGCCTGCGCCGCCTGCCAGACCGTCAGGGCCGAGAAGGCATGGCCCAGATGCAGCAGGCCGGTGGGCGACGGTGCAAAGCGGGTGATCATGGCCCCGGACGCGTGTGCTGGATCCAGGGTCCGGCGCTGTCAGGCCGGTACCGCCAGCACTGCATCGATCGCCGCGGCCACCTCATCGATCGAAGCCATGCCGTCGACTTCGCGGATCAGGCCGCGCGCGGTGTAATAGGGCAGCAGCGGCGCGGTCTGGGCATTGTAGGCCGCCAGGCGCTTCACGAAGGTCTCGGGATTGTCGTCGGCCCGGCCCTGCTCGGCAAAGCGGCGGGCGATGCGGGCGGTGAGCTGGCTGTCGTCCACCACGAGACGGATCACGCAGTCGATCCCGCCGTCATGGGAGGCCAGCAGCGCGTCGAGCGCCTCGGCCTGGGCCACCGTGCGCGGAAAGCCGTCGAAGATGAAGCCGGGGGCACCGGCGTGCAGCTGCAGCTGTTCCTCGATCAGGGCGATCACGATCTCGTCCGACACCAGCGAACCGGCGTCCATCACGGCGGCGACCCGCAGGCCGAGCTCGGTACCGGAGGTGCGGGCGGCCCGCAGCATGTCGCCGGTCGAGAGCTGGATGAAGCCACGCTCTTCCACAAGGCGCTTGGCCTGGGTTCCCTTGCCGGCAGCCGGCGGTCCGAACAGGATCAGGTTCATCGCTTCTCGTCTCCCCCACCGGGTCAGGCGGGTCTTGTTGCCCGCCCGTGTGCCCGTTGCAAGTGTCCCGGTGTCGCAAAGGCGTCATCGAACCGGGTCAGCCAGCCTGCGGACGAAGGCGGAGACGCCGCCCGTGCCGACAGGCAAAGGCCGCCAGACCCAGGCAGGTCCGGCGGCCCGATCTTGAACCTAGCGGCGGTCGCGGCCCTTGAGCTTCGACTTCTTGAGCAGCCCCTCATACTGGTGCGCCAGCATGTGCGACTGGATCTGCGCCACCGTATCGATGGTGACCGACACCACGATCAGCAGGGATGTGCCACCCAGAACGCTCAGGAAGAAATTCACATCCATCGAGGCGATCAGCAGTTCGGGCACCACGCACACGAATGTGAGATAGGCGGCGCCGATCACCGTCAGGCGGGTCATCAGACGGTCCAGATATTCGGAGGTCCGGGCCCCGGGGCGCACGCCAGGCAGGAACCCGCCATTCTTGCGCAGATTGTCCGCCGTATCCTCGGTGTTGAACACGATCGACGTGTAGAAGAACGCGAAGAAGATGATCAGCAGCGCATAGAGGGTCATGAACAGCGGCTGGCCGTGCTGCAGGGCTGCGGAGGTGTCCTGCAGGACCTGCTGCGTGATCTGCTGCCAGCGCGGGGCACCTTCGTCCACTTCCGTCTGGCCGGCAAAGCTCGCGATGGTGGCGGGCAGCAGCAGCAGCGAGGACGCGAAGATCGGCGGAATCACGCCGGAGATATTGATCTTCAGCGGCAGGAACGAGGTGTTCCCCTGCATCACCTGATTGCCGACCTGGCGCTTGGGATACTGGACCAGCACCCGGCGCTGCGACCGCTCGATGAACACGATCAGGACGATGGCAGAGATGAACATCGCCAGAAGCGCAAACAGCACCCAGGCCGCCAGACCACCGCTCTGCACCATGCGCAGGGCCGCGGCCAGCGTGCCCGGCATGGCCGCCACGATACCGGCAAAGATGATCAGCGAGACCCCATTGCCGATCCCGCGCGCGGTGATCTGCTCGCCCAGCCACATCAGGAACATGGTGCCGCCGGTCAGGGTGATCACGGTGGACGCCACGAACACCATGCCGGGGTTGGTCACGATGCCCTCGCCGCCCTGCAGGCCGATGGCGATGCCGTAGGACTGCACCACCGCCAGAACGACCGTGAGATAGCGTGTGTACTGGTTGAGCTGCTGACGGCCCTGCTCGCCATCCTTCTTCAGCTGTTCGAGGCGCCCGGGAAAGGCTGCCAGCAGCTGGATGATGATCGAGGCCGAGATGTAGGGCATCACGTTCAGCGCGAAGATCGCCAGCCGCTCCACCGCGCCGCCCGAGAACATGTTGAACATGCCCAGGATGCCGCTGGCCTGCGCACTGAAGGCCTGCTGGTAGGCCTCGATGTCGATGCCGGGGATCGGGATGAAGGTACCAAGCCGGTACACCACCAGCAGCGCCAGGGTGAAGAAAATGCGCTGGTGCAGGTCCTTCGCCTTGGCGAAGGAGGCCCAGCTCATGTTGCGGGCAAGCTGTTCGGCTGCTGATGCCATGGCGCGGTATCGCCTTCTTGAACGAACACGCGCGCCAAAGGGCAGATAGGCCCCGGCGCGCGTCAGATTAACGCCCGCCCCACTTGGGGGCGGGCGTCGTTATGATCAAGCCTCGGCTGCGGCTGGCGCTGCCTTGACAGTCAGTGTGCCGCCGGCGGCTTCCACGGCCTTCACGGCCGCAGCCGACGCGCCAGTGACCGAGATGGTCAGCTTGGTGGTGACGGCGCCACGGGCCAGAACCCGGATTCCGTCGCGCACCCGGCGCACCACGCCGCCCTTCACCAGGGCCGCTTCATCGATCACGGCCTTGGCGTCGAGCTTGCCGGCTTCCACGGCCTTGACGATACGATCGAGGTTCACCCAGGCGAGGGTCTTGGCGTTCGGCGTGTTGAAGCCGCGCTTCGGCACCCGCATGTGGATCGGCATCTGACCGCCTTCGAAGCCATTGATCGAGACGCCGCGACGCGACTTCTGACCCTTGACGCCGCGCCCGGCAGTCTTGCCCTTGCCCGGACCCACACCCCGGCCGACGCGCATGCGCTTCGGGTTGGAGCCGGCATTGTCGGCGAGTTCATTCAGTTTCATCGGTTTACCAGACGCGCGCTCAGGCGCGCTCCTCCACGATGGTGACCATGTGAGCGACCTTGGCGATCATCCCGCGCACAGACGGGGTATCTTCAAGTTCGCGCACGCGGTTGAGACGGTTGAGGCCGAGGCCCTTGAGGGTAGCCCGCTGGCTGTCCTCGCGGCGGATCGGCGAACCGGTCTGCTTGATGACGAGCTTTGCCATGGATCAGCCCTCCGAGCCTTCAACGGCGCTGGCACCATCCTTGCGGCGGACCAGCACGTCGGCGACCTTCAGGTTGCGCTTGTTGGCCACGTGACGCGGGCTGACCTGCTCGGTCAGGGCGTCGAAAGTGGCGCGCACCATGTTGTACGGGTTCGACGAGCCGAGCGACTTGGCGACGACGTCCTGGACGCCCACCACTTCGAACACGGCGCGCATCGGACCACCGGCGATGATGCCGGTGCCGGCCGGAGCCGACCGCAGCACCACCTTGCCCGCGCCCCAGCGCCCTGCGGCGTTGTGGTGCAGGGTGCGGCCTTCGCGCAGCGGCACCCGGACCAGCTTGCGCTTGGCCTCTTCGGTCGCCTTGCGGATCGCCTCGGGCACTTCCCGGGCCTTGCCATGGCCGAAGCCGGCACGGCCCTTCTTGTCGCCAACCACCACGAGCGCGGCAAAACCGAAGTTCTTGCCGCCCTTCACGGTCTTGGCGACGCGGTTGATCGCCACGAGCTTGTCTTCAAACTCGCTGTCGCGCTCTTCGCGCTGTTCACGTTCCGGCCTGCGTGCCAT
>JAIXTH010000105.1 GCA_027484265.1 Alphaproteobacteria bacterium | reverse complement strand
GGGCGGGCGGAGGACCTCCCTCCGTTAACCGCAAACGTCCGAGCGCCCCCCATGGCGGGGACGAGCGCGGCCTCTGCCGCGCGCGTCAGCTGCGAACCACCTGCAAAAATGCATTGCTGCGGTGCAGCATGGACACTGGAGAAATCCCGGAGCGCAACCTATCTTGCAGTCATGCAACGGGTCCTCGCCCTTGCAGGCACCCGAGAGATCGGGCGTTTCCTCCCCCGAGGTGACTGACGGGCCGCGCGTTCATCCGCGCGGCCCTCTTTTTTGTGCTCAGGTCCGGTCAGGGTCTTGCAAGCGCCCGTCGGCTTGCTCACATGCACAGGCGGGTGCCGGACGGGTCCGGCCGGTGGGAGAGTACTGGATGGCAAAGCGTTGGGTTCTGGCGGCTGTGGCCGCGGGGTCGCTGGTGGCTGTTGCGGGCTGCGGCTACAACGACATTCCGATCAAGGAAGAGGCTGCCAAGGCTGCCTGGGCGGATGTGCAGTCCAACTATCAGCGCCGGGCCGACCTCGTGCCGAACCTGGTGGCCACGGTGCAGGGCGCGGCGGCCCAGGAGCGGGCGGTGCTGACCGAGGTGACGGAAGCACGGGCCTCGGCCACGCGGCCCACCTTCGACGCCTCCACCATCACCGATCCGGCGAAGTTCGCCGAGTTCCAGGCGGCGCAGGACCGCCTGTCGGGCGCGCTGGGCCGCCTGATGCTGATCCAGGAGAATTATCCCGTGCTGCGCTCGCTGCAGGGCTTCACCGATCTGCAGGTCCAGCTGGAAGGCACCGAGAACCGGATCCTGCGGGCGCGCGAAGAGTACAATGATGTGGTCCGGGACTACAACACCGCGCTGCGCACCTTTCCGACCGTGGTTTGGGCCAGCACATTCCATCGCGATTCCAAGCCGATGCAGCTGTTCACGGCTTCGGCCGGTGCCGATGTCGCCCCGGTGGTGACCTTCACGCCGCCCGCACCGGCGGCGGGCAGCGCGCCCGGATCAGCACCCGGATCAGCACCCGGGGCTGCTCCCGGATCGGCACCCGGCGCGGCTCCCGGTTCTGGCCAGTGAACCGCGCCGCGCTGGGCCACCGGCTGGCAGGGGCAGTGGTCCTGCCTCTGGTGGCGTTGGTGGCTCTGGCGGTGCCGGCCTTGGCCCAGGCGCCTCAACCGGCACAGGAAGCTGCTGCGCCAGAAGCGGCGCCAGAAGCAGCGCCAGGTTCCGCGGTGCAATCCGCTCCCGTGCCACCGGCCGCAGCGGCCGCGGGGCCTGCCCCCGGATCGGCTGACCTGCGGGGCATCGCCCCTGAACCGGCAGATGCCGGGGAGCCGGGCGCGGCAGCGGAGCCGGTCCTCACCAGCCGCGTGGTCGACCAGGCCGATATCCTCCCGCCGGACGTGGAGGCGCGGCTCGAAGCTCGTGCGCGCGCGTTCGAGGAACAGACCACCGACCAGATCGTGGTGGTGACGCTGGCCTCGCTCGATGGCCGGACCATCGAGGATGTCGGCTACGAGCTCGGCCAGACCTGGGGCATCGGCCAGGAGAAGGCTGACAACGGGGTTCTGCTGATCATCGCCCCGGCTGAACGGCAGATGCGGATCGAAGTGGGCAAGGGGGTCGAGGGTGTCCTGCCCGACATCATCGCCGGCCAGATCATCCGCAACGAGATCGTGCCCCGCTTCCGCGACGGCGATATGGCCGGCGGCATCGAGGCAGGCGTCGCGGCGATCGAGACGGCACTGCTGGCAAGCCCCGAGGACGTGGCCCAGCGCATCCGCGACAGCGAGGAATCCAGCAGCTCCGACGGACTTCCGTTCGAGCTGGTGGTTTTCATCGTGCTGCTGGTGATCATCATCATCGCCATGTCGAACTCGGGCGGCGGGCGGCGCGGACGCTTCCGCCGCGCGTCTAGCGGTCTGGGGACCGGACCGGTGATCGTGCATGACTGGGGCAGCTCGGGCTGGTCGTCCGGCGGCAGCGATTTCGGCGGCGGCTTCAGTGGCGGTGGCGGCAGCTTCGGCGGCGGCGGCGCCTCGGGCAGCTGGTAGGGGAGGGGATGCGATGAGCAAGAACGACATCCGGTCCACCGCCCTGTCCCGCGAGGCCCTGGCACGGGTCGCCGAAGCGATCGGCAGGGCCGAGCAGACTACCGCCGGCGAGATCTATTGCGTGGTCGCCCGCCGGTCGGGGGATTACCGCTGGGTGATCCTGCTGGTGGCGGCGCTGATGGCGCTGGTGGTGCCCCTGGGCCTGTTGCTGGCAGGTCTCGACCCGTCCCGGCTGGCGCGCGGTCTGTTTGGCGGCTGGGTGGTGGCCCATCCCGGTGTGGCCGACCCGTTTGCCGTGTGGGGTGCAGCCCTGATGCTGGCGCTGCAGGCCACGATCTTTGCCATGCTGGCAGCCCTGGTGCTGCGTCCCGGGACGGCCGACTTCCTGGTGCCGCGCGCCGTGCGGCGCCAGACGGTGCACCGCGCCGCCCTCGACCAGTTCCTGGCCCACGGCATCCATCAGACCGAGTATCGCACCGGCGTGCTGATCTATGTCAGCCTGGCCGAACGCATGGCCGAGCTGGTGGCTGACGAGCTGATCCATACGAAGGTCGAGCAGGGGACCTGGGCCGGGATCACCGGTGCCCTGGCGGCGGCTGCCGGGCGCGGGGACCTGGAAGGCGGGCTGGTCTCCGCCGTGGGCGCCACCGGCGCCGTGCTGGCCGCCCATGTCCCGCCCCGCGCCGACAACCCGGACGAGCTGCCGGACCGGGTGGTGCTGATCTGATGGCGCAGGGGCGACTCATGGCACCCAGGTGCCATGGTCTCGCGTCGCAGTCTGGTTCTGGGTCTATTGGTGTCGGCTGGCGCGCTGACCGCCGTTGCCATCGCCGTGCCTGTCCGCGCCAGCACGCGGCTGGCGCCGTTCCGGGCCCGGGTGGTGCGGGTGTCGGACGGCGATTCCATCACTGTCCTACAGGGCACTGTGCAGCACCGCATCCGCCTCGCCGACATCGACGCCCCGGAGCGCGGCCAGCCCTGGGGGCGGCAGGCCCAGCGGATGCTGGCGGCTCTGGTGGCGGGCGCCGAGGTGCAGATCCTCCCCACAGACACCGACCGCTGGGGGCGGATCGTGGCCCGGGTGCGCACGGCTGATGGTACCGATGTGAGCCGCGCCATGGTGTCCGAGGGCGGGGCCTGGGCTTTCCGCCGCTATCTGACCGACCAGTCCAAGCTGCAGCTGGAAGCGGAGGCCCGCGCCGCCGGGCGCGGCCTGTGGGCGCTGCCGGAAGCCGAGCGGATGCCGCCGTGGGAATGGCGCGACCGGCCGCGCGGTTGAGCGTGCCCCAGGGTGCGCCGATCAGACGCCTGCGGCTGCCATCAAGGGGGTGTCCACGTCCACCACGGTCCAGCGCCACGCCTGCGGCTGTGCCAGCAGGGCCCGCACCAGCGCCACGTTCAGCTCGTGACCCGGCTGTTCGGCCACATAGCGGCCCCGGATCGGGGCACCGGCCAGAGCCAGGTCGCCCACCGCGTCCAGCGCCTTGTGACGCACGAACTCGTCGGCAAAGCGCAGACCCTCTTCATTGAGGATCGCATCGCCGTCGATCACCACCGCATTGTCCATCGAGCCGCCGCGCGCCAGGCCCATCGCCTTCAGCTGCTCGACCTGATGCAGGAAGCCGAAGGTGCGGGCGCCGCCCACTTCATCGGCAAACACGTCCGGCGACAGGTCGAACGCCACATGCTGGCGGCCGATGGCGCGGGAGGCGAAATCGATGGTGACATCCATCCGCAGGCCGGTCCTGCCCTGTGCCGGGTCGTGGGGCTCGAGCCGCGCCAGCTTGTTGCCGGCCACGATTTCCACAGGCGCGAGGATCTCGATCACCCGGCGCGGCAGCCCCTGGCTGCGGATGCCGGCGGTCATGATCATCTCGACGAACGGATCGGACGAGCCATCCAGGATCGGCACTTCAGGTCCGTCGATCTCGACCAGCACATTGTCG
>JAIXTH010000286.1 GCA_027484265.1 Alphaproteobacteria bacterium | reverse complement strand
CTCCGCCAGCACCACGCGCAGCGCATCCAGCAGCCGGGGCGTGAAGGCCGACAGGCGCTGGCGCAGGGCCATCCGCAAGGGCGAAGCTGGTGCATCCGAAGTCGGGACGGGCGGGCTCGCCAGCGCATCGAGCGGGTCCAGGAGCGCCAGCAACAGGGCCTCCTTGCCGGAGAAGCTGCCATAGATCGTGCCATCGGCCACACCGGCCGCCTGCGCCACGTCGCGGATCGTCGCCCGGCGGTAGCCCTTGGCGGCAAACACCGACAGCGCGGCATCGAGAATATGGGTACGTCGGCTGTCCGCCAGCCGGTCTTTGAGGGTGGTCATGACATTTGAATACTCATTCATTAAATCGAATGTCAATTCAACTCCTGCAGCCGGCCAGCCGGTCCGCACGGCATGGGGCCTTTACAAGCCGCCATGTTCTGACCAAACACGCACCCAGGCAGCCAGCTGGCGCCGGGTCCTGCCCGGCGGTACCGGCCACCGGACAGGTCCGGATGCAGGCAGCCACAGGAGGCAACCAAACCATGCAGGACCATGCAAGCACCTCGTTTCCGGCGGTCGTCACCGCCAATGGCACCCGCGATCTCGCCAGCTGGATCGGCGCCAACCGGGCTGCCGTCGACGAGACCCTGAAGGACGCTGGCGCGGTCCTGTTCCGGGGCTTCGACGTGCCCGGGCACGATGATTTCGACGCTGTGGTGGCCGGCTATGGCGACGAGAATTTCCCCTATGCGGAGTCTCTGTCCAACGCTGTCAGAGTGAACCTGACGCCCCGGGTGTTCACCGCCAACGAGGCGCCGCCGGAGACCGCGATCTTCCTGCACCACGAAATGGCGCAGACCCCGATCTATCCCTCCAAGCTGTTCTTCTACTGCGCCATTGCCCCCGATGGCGGCGGCGCCACGCCCGTATGCCGGTCAGACTGGTTGCTGGAGCGGCTGGAGGCCGAGGTGCCGGATGTGGTGGCGAAGTTCGAGACGCTGGGTGTGCGCTACACCAATGTGATGCCCGCCGAGAATGATGCCGGCTCGGGCCAGGGCCGCAGCTGGAAGAGCACCCTGTCGGTCGAGACGCGCGAGGCCGCCGAGGCGCGGCTGAAGGAGCTGGGCTATGACTTTGTCTGGCTGGAGGACGGCAGCCTGCGGCCGACGTCTCCGCGCCTCGACGCGATCCGCACCCTGCCAGACGGGCGCCGGGTGTTCTTCAACCAGCTGATCGCTGCCTGGCGCGGCTGGAAGGACCGGAGCAACAATCCCTCGAAGTCGGTGATGTTCGGCGATGGCTCGCCGATCGAGGACGCCCATATGGACGCCGTCGTGCGCATTTCCGACGAGATCACGGCGGATGTGGCCTGGCAGCAGGGCGACGTCGTGCTGGTGGACAATTTCGTGGTGATGCATGGCCGCCGGCCGTTCCAGGGCAAGCGCCGGGTGCTGGCCTCGCTGATCAAGTGAGGGCCCGGCGCGGTGCGCAGGGGGAACCGGCAGGTTCCCACTGCGCACCGCTGACATTGCGGCGCATGTGACTGGTTCTTGCCAGCCGGGCAGTCTATAGGCGCGCGCATGACTGCCGATGACGTTCTGGAGACTTTCCGCCGGGCCGGTGCCCTGCTGGAAGGTCATTTCATCCTCACCTCGGGCCGCCACAGCCGGATGTTCCTGCAAAAGGCATTCGTGTTTGCCGACCCGCCCTCCACCGAAGCCCTGTGCCGGGCTCTGGCGGCACGCATTCTCGAACGCTTCGGGCGGGTGGATGTGGTGGTTTCGCCTGCCGTCGGCGCGGTGATCCCGGGTTACGAGACCGCGCGCCACCTCGGCGCCAAGGCGATCTATGTCGAGCGCGAGGCCGGCCAGATGCGGCTGCGGCGCGGCTTCACCATCCCGGCCGGCGCCCGGGTGGTGGTGGTGGAGGACATCATCTCCACCGGCGGCTCGGTGCGCGAGACCCTGGAAGCCATCAAGGACACGCCGGGCCACGTGCTGGGCGCAGCCGTGATCATCGACCGCTCGGCTGGCAGTTCGGATGTGGGCGTGCCGCTGCTGGCGCTGGCGGAGTTCGAGGTGGAGAGCTTTGCACCCGACGCGCTGCCCGACGACCTCAAGGACATTCCGGCCATCAAGCCCGGCTCGCGCGCCCTGTCCCAGCCTGCAGCCGGGGCCACATCATGACCGGCAAGCTGCGCCTCGGGGTCAACATCGACCACGTCGCCACCATCCGCAACGCCCGTGGCGGCCCGCACCCCGATCCGCTGCGGGCGGCGCAGGCCGCTGCCGCGGCAGGCGCTGACGGCATCACGGTGCACCTGCGCGATGACAGCCGCCATATCCGCGACGAGGGTCTGGTGGTGCTGTCGCAGGGTCTCACCTTGCCGATCAATCTCGAGATGGCTGCCACCGACGAGATGCTGGCGATCGCGCTGCGCCACCGGCCGCACGCCGTCTGCCTGGTGCCCGAGCGGCGCGAGGAGCGCACCACGGAGGGCGGCCTCGATGTTGCCCGCCAGCACAATCTCGTCAGCCCGATCGTCCGCAAGCTGGCGGATGCCGGAGCGCGGGTGTCGCTGTTCATCGAGCCCGACCCGATCCAGCTGGCGGTTGCCGAGGCCATGGGCGCGGCGGTGGTGGAGCTGCACACCGGTGCCTATTGCGAGGCGGTGCAGGCTGGCCATGCCGACGAGGCCGCCCGCCACCTCGATCGGCTGGCACGCGCGGCGCAGCTGGGCGCCGCCCGGGGTCTCGAGATCCATGCCGGCCACGGCATCACGTTCGACAGCGTCAAGCCGATTGCCGCGATCCCGGAACTGGCGGAGCTGAATATCGGCCACTTCCTGATCGGCGAGGCGATCTTCGTCGGCCTCGATGCCGCCATCCGCCTGATGCGCGCCCTGATGGACGAAGCGCGCGCGGAGACAGCGGCGTGATCATCGGCACCGGCGCCGACATCACCCGGATCGACCGGATCGCGGCCACGCTGGAGCGGTTCGGCACCCGGTTCGAGCAGCGCTGCTTCACCCAGCTGGAACGCGACAAGGCCGCGCGGCGCCCGCTGCTGCGCGCCGAGACCTACGCCAAGCGGTTTGCCGCCAAGGAGGCCTGTTCCAAGGCCCTGGGCACCGGCCTGCGCCAGGGGGTGTTCTGGCGGGACATGGGGGTGGTGAACCTCAAGTCCGGCGCGCCATCAATCCGCCTTACCGGCGGGGCACTGGCCAGGCTGCAGGCGATCACGCCGCCGGGCTGCGAGGCCCGAATCCACCTGACCCTGACCGACGACAATCCCTATGCGCTGGCATTCGTGGTGATCGAGGCTTTGCCCGCAGACCCGCAGCGCGCTACCCAGTGGACCGCATGACCGCCGAAACCCAATCCGCTCCGCCCGCCGCCGACGGCACCGTCTCCGCCCTGGACACGCCGGACACCGGCGCCCCAGCCGGGGCCACTGCTCCGGGAGCACCCGAACAGCGCGACGATGGCCTGATGGAAATCGTCAAGACCATCGTGTTCGCCCTCGCGATCGCGCTGCTGCTGCGGATCTTCGTGTTCCAGCCCTTCAACATCCCCAGCCCCTCGATGCGGCCGGGTCTGCTGGTGGGCGACTATCTGTTCGTGTCCAAGTGGGACTATGGCTATTCGCGCGCCTCGATCCCGTTCGAGCCGCGCCTGTTCGAAGGCCGCATCCCCGGCGGCTCGCCGCAGCGCGGTGAAGTGGTGGTGTTCAAGAACCCGCGCGACAACCGCGACTATATCAAGCGCGTGATCGGTGTGGGCGGCGACCGGATCCAGGTGGTGGGCGGCCAGGTGATCCTCAATGGCGAGCCGCTGGCGCGCCGCGAGATCGCGCCCTCGCCGATCCTGGGCAACAACGGCCTCAACATCATGACCCGCCGGTTCGAGGAAACCCTGAACGGCCACACCTATGTGACCTATGACCAGACCCCCATCGGCAGCCTCGACAACACCGAGATCTATGTGGTGCCAGAGGGCCATCTGTTCATGATGGGCGACAACCGGGATGACAGCACCGACAGCCGTGTGGCCTCCGAGGCGTTCGGGGTCGGGTTTGTGCCGGTGGAGAATGTGGTGGGCAAGGCACGGGTGGTGCTGCTGTCGTGGGACGAGGGCGCGAAGATCTACCTGCCCTGGACCTGGTTCACCGAGCTGCGCCTCGACCGGATCGCGGTGGGGATCAAGTGACCTGGCGGGCGCGTCCGCGTCGCAGGCCGGGTGTACCAGCCCGGGGCGGACCGGACGATGCGGCGCTGGAGGCGTTCCAGGACCGGCTGGGCTACCGGTTCAAGGACCAGGGCCTGCTGCGCCACGCCCTCACCCACAAGAGCGCCGGGGATGGCCAGCAGGGCTTTGCCCATAACGAGCGGCTGGAATGGATCGGCGACCGGGTGCTGGGCTTCCTGTGCGCCCAGGACCTGTATGCGGCGCTGCCGCGCGCCGAAGAGGGCGAGCTGACCCGCCGCTTCAATGCCATCGTCAATGGCGCCTCCTGCGCGGCGGCCGCCCGTGACCTCGCCATGGAAGAGGTGATCACCGTCACCAAGGGCATCGCCCCCGACCAGGTGCGGATGAACGACAGCATGCTGGGTGACACGTTCGAGGCGGTGATGGCGGCGCTGTGGATGGACGGGGGGCTGGAGGCCGCCGGCCTGCTCTATGCCCGGGTCCGCACCGGCAATGACGACCCGCTGGCCGGGCGCAATCCCAAGAACCTGCTGCAGGAGCTGGCGCAGAAGCGCGGCTTTGCCATCCCGTCCTATGACGTGATCGGCCGCGAAGGCGCCGATCATGCCCCGCGCTTTGATGTGGAAGTGCGCGCCATGGGCCTCACCGCCCGCGCCAGCGGTGGCTCCAAACAGGCCGCCGAACTGGAAGCGGCCCGCACCCTCATCCGCCAGGAAGGCCTTGATGTCTGACGCAACCACGCCCCCCGAAGCCGCAGCCACACCAGCGGGCCCCACCCGCTGCGGCTTTGTCGCCATGCTGGGGGCGCCCAATGCGGGCAAGTCCACACTGGTGAATGCCCTGGTGGGCCAGAAGGTCTCGATCGTGAGCCGCAAGGTGCAGACCACCCGGTTTGCCATCCGCGGCGTCGCGATCCATGGTTCGGCGCAGTTCGTGCTGGTGGATACGCCCGGTGTGTTTGCGCCCAAGCGGCGGCTGGACCGGGCGATGGTGGCAGCTGCCTGGGGCGGGGCCGCCGATGCCGATGCGCTGGTGCATGTGGTGGATGCGCCCGCTGCTGCCCGGGTGGCGGCTGCCGCCACAAGGGCTGCTGGCGATGATGAAGGCGCTGGCGGCAAGGTGCAGCCGGCCGACCGGCGCACGGCGGAAGATGTGGAGCGGGTGATCGAGGGGCTGAAGGGGGCGAAGGCCCCTGCCCTCTTGGCGCTCAACAAGGTGGACGCGCTCGAGCGCTCGCGCCTGCTGGACCTCGCCCGCGACTTCTATGCGCTGGGGGTCTACCGCGAAGTGGTGATGATCTCGGCCGAGACCGGCTCGGGGCTGGAGCGGCTGGTGGACCTTTTGGCGCCGCTGATGCCGGAAGGGCCGTGGCATTACCCGGAAGACCAGGCCGCCGATGCGCCACTGGCGCTGATGGCGGCAGAGATCACCCGCGAGAAAGTGTTCGAGCGCCTGCACGACGAGCTGCCTTACGGCGCCAGTGTCGAGACCGACGCCTGGACCGAGCGCAAGGACGGCAGCGTGCGCATCGACCAGACCATCTATCTCGCCCGCGAGAGCCACAAGGCCATGACCATCGGCAAGGGCGGCGAGACCCTGAAATGGATCTCCACCGCCGCCCGTAAGGACCTGAAGGACCAGCTGGAACGCGAAGTCCACCTGTTCGTCCACGTCAAAGTCCGCCCCGGCTGGCAGGACGAACGCGCGCGCTACCGGGCGCTGGGGTTGGATTTTGATGCGTGAGGGCGGAGCGGTCTAGATGTGGGTCCTGACTGGCGCCCTGGTGATCGCATCAAGCGTGGCTCTGGTAGCGGTCTTCCTCTGCCTGTTACCAAATCGCACCGCGCACACCTTCGGGACGGCCATGCTCTGTCTCTGGCCCGGCATCCTGTCGTTCCCCTTGAGTAAATGGATGGTACTGGGTGGTCCGCTGGCTGGGGCCGTTACGCTGGCTTCCAGCGCAAGCGATGGTGGCTGGTTCGGCTGGCCACCCTTGATCCTTGGCGGTGCCGTAGCCTGCTTCACGGCAGTGCGACTGGCACGCGGCCGGAAGGGCACCCGGTTGGCCGTCCTGGCCGGCGCGGCCGCTGGTTACTGCGTGGCCATCATGGCAGCTCAGATTGCAGTCTCCGCCACGCTACAGATCACGAGCCGCGCGCTTCCTGGAAGCTGGCACTGTCTACAGGCGACACCCGTGCCCCTCATGGTCTGGCATGGCAATGACGGGCGGTTCAATACCCACGCCACGGTGTTCACTGACAAGGGCATCTGGTTCTGGAGCTTCGCAGAAGCAGGCTGGGTACGGGCAACACCCAACCAGTACTGGACAACCCCACGGATGGACCGGGATTACGCAGCCTGTGCGGCACGCCACCAGGGCAGCTGAACTCTCCAGCCGACACGACAGAGCATCAGGACCATTCCTGAACGAACCTACGCCACCTTCATCCGGTGGGCGGCCTGGGGCAGGTCCTGGCCGAAGCAGCGCTGGTAGAACTCGGCGATGGAGGGGCGTTCGAGTTCGTCGCACTTGTTGAGGAAGGTCATCTGGAACGCGAGGCCGATGTCGCCATCCAGGATGTCGGCGTTCTGGGCCCAGGTGATCACGGTGCGCGGGCTCATCACGGTGGAGATGTCGCCGTTCATGAAGGCGTTGCGGGTCATGTCGGCCACCCGCACCATCCGGCTGATGCGCTCGCGGCCCTCGCCGTCCTCGATCCCGAGCTTGGCGGCGACGATACCGGTCTCCATGTCGTGCTCAAGGTAATTCAGCGTGGTGACGATGCTCCAGCGGTCCATCTGGCCCTGATTGATCTGCTGGGTGCCATGGTAGAGGCCGGTGGTGTCGCCCAGACCAATCGTGTTGGTGGTTGCGAACAGGCGGAAGGCCGGGTGCGGCTTGATCACCTTGTTCTGGTCGAGCAGCGTGAGGCGGCCCGAGGCCTCCAGCACCCGCTGGATCACGAACATCACGTCCGGGCGCCCCGCGTCATATTCGTCGAACACCAGTGCCACCGGCCGCTGCAGCGCCCAGGGCAGGATGCCTTCGCGGAACTCGGTGATCTGCTTGCCGTCCTTGAGGACGATGGCGTCCTTGCCGACGAGGTCGATCCGGCTGACATGGCTGTCGAGGTTCACCCGCACCAGCGGCCAGTTGAGGCGCGCCGCCACCTGTTCGATGTGGGTCG
>JAIXTH010000151.1 GCA_027484265.1 Alphaproteobacteria bacterium | reverse complement strand
CAGCTCCCAGGCATGGGGCTCGTGGGCCTTGAGATACTGCACGAGCTGATGGTGGAAGGGCAAAGGTTCAAGGGTGCGGTCTGGCCGCTGCAGATTGACATCAGCCTCAACGACAGTCGCCTCGCTCACGCTCATCCCCTCCCGATACCTGCAATCCACCGGTGCGACGACCGCGGGCGCCGGAACGGCCAGCTGCCCGGAAACACTCACCTGCAATCCAAGCCCGATCAACCACGCTTTCGCATGCCGGAAAACCACTTTGGCAGATAGAAGACCTTCGGGACGAACGCTCAGGCGTCCCCTGCATCGACCTTGCTCCGTGTGGCTTCATCGTGCTGCGGGCGCCAGGGCGAGCGCGCCATCCATGGCTGGATCTCCACATGCTGCAGCCAGTCCTTCACCGAAGGAATCCAGCCCAGATCATCCAGCACATGCTGTTCGGCGATCTGGCGCACCGCAACGCGTTTGCCGTCGGCATTGACGATCGCGATCCCGAACACGGCCTCGCACAGGAAAATGCCTTCGCTGTGGTGCCGCAGGGCCCGGTGACGCAGGTCCGGCATATGCGCCTTCGACGCATCGAACCAGTCATGGATCGCCTGGTAGTCTGCCTCGACACCGCCAAAGCGTTCGACCGAGCGGGCTGCGTGAAACATCGGGTGCGCCACCGCCTATACTCCAGCCAGCGTGAAATTGCGCGTGACCGGGTCGGGCTGTGGCACATCCTTCACCTCGCCGGTGGCCAGATCCAGCACCGCCGAGCCATAGATGAAATAGCCTCCGGTCCCGAAGCCTTCGCCCAGCAGCAGGCCGACCCAGAAGGTACAGGCCTCGATCTCGAGCAGTTCCTCCAGCGGGATATCCGGCATCAGGGTCCTGATCCTTGCAAACGCCTGCGTCTGTTCGATGCGTGCCTGAAGCTGCGTGCTGTCAAGCCGGGTACCATCGGCCAGCTCGCAATGCTCAAGCCAGGCAAACCCCTCATCATGTCCGCCATCATAGCGCAGCAGAAGCCTGACCCCGCCCAGCTCGACCATCGCTTCGATCAGAAGCGCCGTGACTTTGTGGAACTCGAGCTCCCAGTCGCTGACCGGGCGGTTCGCTTGCACACGACCGATCAAGGACGTGACCATGCCGACAATACCGCCGGAGTCCGACCGCCGGTCACGGAGCGCGCGCACGGCCTGTTCGGTGACCTGATCCGCTGCCGTCAGGGCGCGCGGTGTGCCGCCATAGCCCCGAAATTTGGGCGCTGGGATATAGTTGAACCACTCGGCTGGCATCACGCCCGTATCCAGCGCTTCCTCCAGCGCCTCGGCGATCTCCTCGACCTGCGCCTCACTCAGCTCCTCGTCGGAAAAGTATTTCGGCATGCCCTTGCTCCCGCAGGCTGGCGCAGCGCTTCCGGCAAAACAGGCCTGCCCGGCGCGAACCCGTCAAGGTTACATCCCTGCAATCACCGATTCAAGCCAGCCTGCTCCGCCTAACATGGCGGACTGGCATGGCCGGTCTGGCTGTCTGCACAGCCAGGTGGCCGGCATGAGAAAGGGGCTGCCGGACTGGCAGCCCCCGTCACATTTTCATCTGAAATCAGAAGATCAGGCCGCGGCCTTCAGCTGGGCACCGAAGCGGCCGTAGAAGGTCTCGCCGTTCTTGGCCATGTCCTTCAGGAGCTTGTTCGGCTTGAAGCGCGGGCCGTACTTCTTGGCGAGGGCTTCGCACTCGGCCACGAACTTGGCCACACCCATCCCGTCGATCAGGCTGACCGTGCCGCCGGTATAGGGTGCAAAGCCCCAGCCCAGGATCGAGCCGATGTCGGCGTCGCGCGGGTCGGTGATCACGCCTTCCTCGAAGCAGCGGGCGGTCTCGATCGCCTGCCGGTACAGCAGCCGCTTCTTGAGTTCATCGCGCAGGGCCGGCGGGCACTCGTCGATCTTCACCGGCGCCAGCTCCGACAGGCCCGGCCACAGGCTCTTGGTGCCGTCGGCGTGGTAGTCATAGAAGCCCTTGCCGTTCTTGCGGCCAAAACGCTGACGGTCTTCCACCATGGTGGCGATGATCTTCTGCGAGGCGGTCTCGACCCACTTGTCGCCGAGGTCCTTCTTGGTCTGCTGGCCGACCTTGTAGGCGAGGTCGAGGGCGACTTCGTCGGCCATGGCGAGCGGGGCCACCGGCATGCCGGTCATCTTGCCGACATTCTCGATGATGGCGGGCTTGATGCCTTCCGCCAGCATCTCCTGGCCTTCCTGCACATAGGTGCCGAAGCAGCGCGAGGTGTAGAAGCCGCGGCTGTCGTTCACCACGATCGGCGTCTTGCGGATCGCCAGCACATAGTCGACTGCCTTGGCCAGGGTCTCCTGGCTGGTCTTCTTGCCCATGATGATCTCGACAAGGCCCATCTTGTCGACCGGCGAGAAGAAGTGGATGCCGATGAAGTTCTTCGGCCGCTTGGAGGCCTTGGCGAGGCCGGTGATCGGCAGGGTCGAGGTGTTGGAGCCGAACACCGCCTTGGGGCCGAGCAT
>JAIXTH010000029.1 GCA_027484265.1 Alphaproteobacteria bacterium | reverse complement strand
GGAGCGCATCAGTGTTGTGTGGTAGCGGCCCCAACCGCTTCGTAGCCCTGGATGCCTGATCCTGCAGGTCTGATATGACATTCGCCTGTGGCGCGACCGGGCGCGCGGGTCTAAGACAGCTGTGATTTGCGGGGGTGGCGGTCTCGGCACCCCCGCATGTTTAACGTTCGGTGAGGAGTGCCCGGTTCAATGTGGGACTGGGCAATGTCCAGCCCGCCGACCATGACAGGCAGTCCGATGGCAGACGATCTGCGCAGTTCGCTGAATTCCGCGCTTCTGGATACTTCGTTCCTCTATGGCGCCAATGCCGCCTTCGTGGAGCAGCAGCAGGCCCGCTGGGCCGCCGACCCCGGTTCGGTGGATCCCGACTGGGCCCAGTTCTTTGCCAGCCTGGGCGAGGCTCCGCAGGGTGTGAATGGCCCCAGCTGGAAGCGCCAGGGCTGGCCGCTCCAGCCCGCCAGCGAGCTGGTGGCTGCCATGGACGGCAATTGGGCGATCCTCGAGCCCGCCATCGAAAAGAAGATCGCCGATCGCGGGGCCAAGGCTGCCGCCGCGACGGGCGCGGCGCCGCCGTCGGATGCCGAGGTGCTGCGCGCCACCCGCGATTCGCTGAAGGCGCTGATGATGATCCGGGCCTACCGGATCCGGGGGCACCTCGCCGCCAATCTCGATCCGCTCGGCCTCAACGACATGCGCGAGGCACAGCCCGAGCTGGACCCCGCCACCTACGGCTTCGGCCCCGCCGACCTGGACCGGCCGATCTTCATCGACAAGGTGCTGGGCCTCGAGACCGCCACCGTGCGCCAGATGCTCGACATCCTGCGCCGCACCTACTGCTCGACCCTCGGCATCGAGTTCATGCACATCTCGGACCCCGGCGAGAAGTCCTGGCTGCAGGCGCGGATCGAGGGACCGGACAAGGAAATCGCCTTCACCCCGGAAGGCAAGAAAGCGATCCTGAACAAGATCGTCCAGGCCGAAACCTTCGAGCGCTTCCTGCACAAGCGCTATCCCGGCACCAAGCGCTTCGGCCTCGATGGCGGCGAGGCGCTGATCCCGGCGATGGAGCAGATCATCAAGCGCGGCGGCAATCTGGGTGTGCGCGACATCGTGCTCGGCATGCCGCACCGCGGCCGCCTCAATGTGCTCGCTGCCGTGATGGGCAAGCCCTATCACGTGATCTTCCACGAATTCGGTGGTGGCTCGGCCACGCCTGATGACGTCGAGGGCTCGGGCGACGTCAAGTACCACATGGGTGCCTCGTCCGACCGCGAGTTCGACGGCAATTCGGTGCACCTGTCGCTGACCGCCAATCCCTCGCACCTCGAGATCGTCAATCCGGTCGTGCTGGGCAAGGCACGGGCGAAGCTCGCCAACCATCCCGGCGACAAGGCGGCCCAGTTCCGGGCCGTGCTGCCGATCCTGCTGCATGGCGATGCCGCCTTTGCGGGACAGGGTGTCGTGGCCGAGTGCTTTGCACTGTCGGGGGTGAAGGGGCACCGCAATGGCGGCGCGATCCATCTGATCGTCAACAACCAGATCGGCTTCACCACCGCCCCGCGCTATTCGCGCTCCTCGCCCTATCCGTCGGATGTGGCGCTGATGGTGCAGGCGCCGATCTTCCACGTGAATGGCGACGATCCCGAAGCGGTGGTGTTCGCCGCCAAGGTCGCCACCGAATACCGCCAGATGTTCGGCAAGGACGTGGTGATCGACATCTTCTGCTATCGCCGCTTCGGTCACAACGAAGGCGATGACCCGACGATGACCAATCCGCTGATGTACCGGCGGATCAAGGACCAGCCCAGCACCCGCGAACTCTATGCCCAGCGGCTGGAAGCCGAAGGGCACATCAAGCCGGGCGAATGCGAGGCGATGGTCACCGAGTTCGAGACCTTCCTCGATGCCGAGTTCGATGCCGGCAAGAGCTACAAGCCCAACCGTGCCGACTGGCTCGATGGCCAGTGGTCGGGCCTTGGCCTGCCCGAGGGTGACGAGCGCCGCGGCATCACCGCCGTGCCCCGCGCCCGGCTGGAGGACATCGGCCGCGCCATCACCGCGATCCCGGCGACGGTGTCGATCCACAAGACCGTGGAGCGGGTGGTCAAGGCCCGCCGCCAGATGATCGAGACCGGCGAGGGCATCGACTGGGCAATGGGCGAGCATTTGGCCTTCGCCTCGCTTCTGGACGAGGGCTTCCCGGTGCGCCTGGCGGGCCAGGACAGCTGCCGCGGCACCTTCTCGCACCGCCACTCGCACTTCGTGGACCAGGAGACCGAGGCCCGCTATACGCCGCTGAACAATATCCGCGAAGGCGCTGCTTTCTATGAGGTTATTGATTCGGCACTCTCGGAAGAGGCGGTGCTTGGCTATGAGTATGGCCACTCGCTGGCGGCGCCCAACACGCTGACGCTTTGGGAAGGCCAGTTTGGCGACTTCGTGAACGGCGCGCAGGTGGTGATCGACCAGTTCATCTGTTCGGGCGAGCGCAAGTGGCTGCGGATGAGCGGGCTCGTGATGCTGCTGCCCCATGGCTATGAAGGGCAGGGACCCGAGCACTCCTCGGCCCGGCTCGAGCGGTTCCTGCAGCTGTGCGCGGAAGACAACATGCAGGTGGCGAACTGCACGACGCCCGCCAGCTACTTCCACATCCTGCGCCGCCAGATCCACCGCAGCTTCCGCAAGCCGCTGGTGATCATGACGCCCAAGTCGCTGCTGCGTCACAAGCGCTGTGTGTCGACCCTGGCCGAGCTGTCGGAGGGCTCGTCCTTCCACCGGGTGCTGTGGGATGATGCCCACTACAAGCCTGGCTCCACCACCATCACCCTCAAGCCGGATGCCCAGATCCGCCGGGTGATCGTGTGCTCGGGCAAGGTGTACTACGATCTGTTCGAGGAGCGCGAGAAGCGCGGGGTGGACGATGTGGTGCTGCTGCGCTGCGAGCAGTTCTATCCGTTCCCCGCCAAGAGCCTGATCACCGAGCTGTCGCGCTTTGCCCAGGCCGAGATGGTGTGGGTCCAGGAAGAGCCCAAGAACATGGGCGGCTGGAGCTTCATGGAGCCGAACCTGGAATGGGTGCTGGCCAAGGTGAAGGGTGCCAAGGCCAAGCGGTTCCGCTATGTCGGCCGCCCCGCCAGCGCCTCCACCGCCGTCGGCCTGATGAAGAAGCACACCCAGGAGCTGGAGGCGTTCCTGAGCGATGCCTTCGCGCCCGGCACCGGAGACTGACGCGCCCATGGTCGACATTGTCACCCCGGCTCTGGGCGAGAGCGTGGCCGAGGCCACCATCGCGTCCTGGAAGAAGGCCCCCGGCGAAGCCGTCGCCAAGGACGAGCTGCTGGTGGAGCTCGAGACCGACAAGGTCACGCTGGAAGTGTTCGCGCCGGTCGCGGGCACCCTGGCGTCGGTGCTGGTCAATGCAGGCGACAGCGTGATTCCCGGCACCGTTCTCGGCACTGTTGCCGAGGCCGGTGCCAGCGTTGCAGCCCCGGCTGCTGCCGCCCCAACCCCTCAACCCGTTTCAGCCAAGACTGCCCCGCCGCAAGGCGCTGGAGGAGCCATGATCGAGATCACCGTGCCCGTGATGGGCGAATCCGTTGCCGAGGGAAGCCTGGGCGCCTGGGCCAAGAAGCCGGGCGAGGCGGTGAAGAAGGACGATATCCTCGTCGAGATCGAGACCGACAAGGTTGCCCTTGAAGTCTCCGCTCCCGCCGATGGCGTGCTGGCCGAAGTGCTGGCCCAGCCCGGTGACAGCGTCACCCCCGGCCAGGTGATCGCCAGGCTGGAAGCGGGCGCCGTGGCGTCCGCCCCGGCTGCTGCCCCGGCAGCAGCGGCTGCTGCTCCGGCTGCCGCGCCTGCCGCACCCGCCGCGCCGACAGCGGCCCATGCCCCGATGCCCTCGGCAGCCCGGGTGCTGGCTGAAGCCGGCGTGCCCGCCGGTGCCGTGGCCGGAACCGGCAAGGATGGCCGCGTCACCAAGGGCGATGCGATCGCTGCGGTGGCGGCCCTCGCCGCCGCGCCCGCCGCGCCCGCTGCCCCCATCACCGCCGCGCCACGCGCCACCGGACCGCGCGAGGAGCGGGTGAAGATGACGCGCCTGCGCCAGACCATCGCCCGGCGCCTCAAGGAAGCCCAGAACACCGCCGCCATGCTCACCACCTTCAACGAGGTGGACATGACCGAAGTCATGGCGATGCGGAACAAGTACAAGGACGTGTTCGAGAAGAAGCACGGCGTGAAGCTTGGTTTCATGAGCTTCTTCGTGAAGGCCTGTGTGGTGGCCCTCAAGGACATCCCCGCCGTCAATGCCGAGATCGACGGCACCGACCTGATCTACAAGAACTTCTACGACATCGGCGTGGCCGTCGGCACCGACAAGGGGCTGGTGGTGCCGGTGCTGCGCGATGCAGACGCCCTGTCGCTGGCGGGGATCGAGAAGGGGATCGGCGAACTCGGCAAGAAGGCCCGCGACGGTGCGCTGTCGATGGGCGACCTGCAGGGCGCCACCTTCACCATCTCGAACGGCGGGGTCTACGGCTCGCTGATGAGCACGCCGATCCTGAACGCGCCGCAGAGCGGCATCCTCGGCATGCACAAGATCCAGGACCGCCCGATGGCCATCGGCGGCCAGGTGGTGATCCGCCCGATGATGTACCTCGCCTTGTCCTACGACCACCGCATCGTCGACGGCAAGGAAGCCGTCACCTTCCTCGTCCGCGTCAAGGAAACCCTCGAGGACCCCGAACGGCTGGTGCTGGACCTGTAGGCTAGGGGCGCATCGGGGCCGGATCGGACAGCTCTGGCGGTCTGTCACCGGTGTCTGCTGCGAAACGCCGCCAGTTGCGCCGTCCATTTTGACGCTGTCTTTACCTCGCTGTGCGACAGGCGGCGCATGCAATGGTGCGCGTACCCACTTCAACGCAGCCCGCGCCGGGCCCGGCGTGGCAACATGGCGCTGGTCGGCGCCCTGGTGGCTGTGCCGTTGGCGGTCATGGCCGGCTATGGGGTCGAGGTGGCGGGGGTCTCCAATGACCGCGCTGCGATGCAGGCCGCCGCCGACAGCGCGGCGCTTGCGGGTGCCAGCGAGCTGTCGGTCCTGACCCGCAGTGCCTCCGGTATCCAGCAGACCGCCCGCGATCACGCCATGGCGCAGCTGACCGGGCTTGGTTCCCATGCCCAGGTGTCGTTCAACGTCGAAGTCAGCCGGGCAGCCGGCGCCGTCACGGTCAGCGGCGTGGCGGAGAGGCCGTCGAGCTTCGGCTTTCTGGGAACGGAGCCCGTGCGCATCGAAGTCAGTGCCACGGCGGAAATGTCCCAATCATCGCCGCTGTGCATCCTGCAGACCCAGCGCGGGCAGGGACCGCGCGGCCTGAACATCGCCGATACAGCCACGGTCCGTGCGCCCACCTGTCTGGTGCACGCCAATCGCGACATCGCCGTGATGCCGAATGCCAATGTCACGGCCGGTACCATCCAGGCGGTCGGTACCATCACCGGCCCGGTGTCCGGCAATCCAGGCGCCATGGCGATCAGTGATCCGTTCGCGAACCTCGATCTTGCACCGCCCCAATCCTGTCCCGGCAACGCCCCGGACAGGATTGTGAATGGCAATACAACCCTTTCCCTGTCGCCCGGCGTCCACTGCGGCGAGCTGCAGCTTGGCGGCAATGCGACCCTGCAGCTGCTGCCGGGCGAGCACTGGTTTCTGGGCGAGATCGAGTTCCGCGGCAACGCCCGTCTCAGGGGCGACGATGTTGTTCTGATCTTTGGCGGCGACGACGAGTTCGACTTCGGAGACCGCGCCGACGTGGAGCTGACCGCACGCCGCAGCGGCCGGCTCGCCGGGTTCCTGATCGCTACCACCCGCGACAATGTCGGGACCTTCTCGATCTCGTCCAACCGGGTGCGCGAGCTGCTGGGCACGATCTATATTCCCAACGCGCACCTGGTGGTCCGCACCACCGGCAATGTGGCCCAGGATTCGGCCTGGAGCGTGATCGTGGCCAGCACGCTGACACTCCGCGAGAACCCGGTCCTGGTGATCAATACCGGCTATGCGGGCTCGGGTGTGCCCGTGCCCCAGGGCGTCGGCCCTTCGGCCGGAGCGCTGCGCCTGACGCGCTGACACGCTCACAATTCCAAGTAATTTTTGTCTTGATGCGGGCCGACCGCTTCAGGCCGGAGGCTGTCTTGCACCCGGAAAACTGGTGGCAGGAAGTTTTCGGGCGCTTCTGGAGAGCCGAATACAGATTT
>JAIXTH010000112.1 GCA_027484265.1 Alphaproteobacteria bacterium | reverse complement strand
CGGTCGTCCGTACCAACCCGCCCGCCTTCGCGCTGCTCGACATGCGCCTCGAGGATGGCTCCGGCCTGACCGTGGTGGAAGAGCTGCATGTGCGCCGTCCCGAGACCCGGGTGGTGATGCTTACCGGCTATGGCAATATCGCCACCGCCGTGGCGGCGGTGAAGGCCGGTGCGGTGGACTATCTGTCCAAGCCCGCCGATGCCGATGATGTGGTCAAGGCGCTGCTGGCCCAGAAGGACGTGCTGCCCGAGCCGCCCGACAATCCGATGAGCGCCGACCGGGTGCGCTGGGAGCATATCCAGCGGGTGTACGAGCTGTGCGGCAACAATGTCTCCGAGACCGCCCGCCGCCTCAACATGCACCGCCGCACCCTGCAGCGGATCCTCGCCAAGCGCGCCCCGCGCTGAGCCCGTCCGGGCTCAGGCGGCAGAAGCTGTGGCGACCGGCTGGTCTGCGCCCGGCTTCTGGCTGGCCGCGCCGGCCGCGCCCGCCTTCCGGAACTCGAGGATGCCATCGTCCAGCGAGGCGAACCGCATCGCCATGATGTCCTTCACATAGTTCTGGTGCACCTGCCACGGCCCGCTGCGGGCCTGGCGGGGGAAGCGGTCGAGGGCGCGCACCACATAGCCGCTGGAGAAGTCCAGCCAGGGTACGGCGTCCACATCCGGCCCCGGCGGGCGTGGCCGCGCCTCGGTGGTG
The DNA here is from genome assembly GCA_027484265.1 of Alphaproteobacteria bacterium. GTDB lineage: Bacteria > Pseudomonadota > Alphaproteobacteria > Caulobacterales > Aquidulcibacteraceae > JAIXTH01. Next base: position 3,526 of record JAIXTH010000112.1, on the reverse strand, counting down.
CCGGTCGCGCGCATCCGGTTCAGCACCCGGCACACGAACTCGGCCGACAGGTCGGCCTTCAGGGTCCAGCTGGCATTGGTATAGCCGAACACCGATGCGAGGTTCGGCACCCCGGTGTACATCAGGCCGCGATAGCTGAAGGTCTGCGCCACATCGAGCGGCGCCCCGTCAACCGTCATCGGGATCCCGCCCAGCGACTGAAGCTCCAGCCCGGTGGCCGTAACAATGACATCAGCCTTCAAAGTGCGGCCGGAGGACAGGCGGATGCCGTCCGCGGTGAAGGTGTCGATGGTATCGGTCACCACTTCGGCATCGCCCGCGCGGATCGCCTGGAACAGGTCGGCATCCGGCACCAGGCACAGCCGCTGGTCCCAGGGATTGTAGCGCGGCTTGAAATGGGTCGCGAGGTCATAGTCCTTGGGCAGCTCGGCGGCCGCCAGCTCGAGCAGGCGCTGTTTCACCTTGTCGGGCGCCACCCGCGTCAGCCAGTAGAAATACATCTGCATCAGCACGTTGCGCCAGCGGATCACCCCATAGGCCAGCTTGGCGGGCAAGGAGCGCCGCAGCCAGTTGGCAAAGGCATCCTCGGCCGGGCGGCTGACCACCCAGGTGGGCGAGCGCTGCAGCATCGTCACCGACCCGGCGGTGGGGGCCATGGCGGGCACCAGAGTCATGGCGGTGGCACCGCTGCCGATCACCACCACGTCCTTGCCGGTATAGTCGAGGTCCTGCGGCCAGAACTGCGGGTGCACGATCTTGCCGACAAAGGCGGCCTCGCCCGGAAACGCGGGGCGGTGGCCGGTGTCGTAGCGGTAGTAGCCGGCGCACAGGAACAGGAACGCACAGGTCAGCCGACCCGGTGTGGCCTCGGGCCCCGACACATAGTCCACCGTCCAGCGGCTGGTGGCGCTGTCCCAGGCCGCGCCCGTCACCTTGTGCTGCAGACGGATCTTCGCCGCCGTGCCGTCCTCGGCCACGGTCTCGTCGAGATAGCGCAGGATCGACGGCCCGTCGGCAATCGCCTTGGCCTCGGTCCAGGGTTTGAAATTGTAGCCCAGCGTGAACATGTCCGAATCCGAGCGGATGCCGGGATAGCGGAACAGATCCCAGGTGCCGCCAATCCGCTCGCGCGCCTCGAACAGGGCATAGCTGCGGTCGGGGCAGTGCTGGTTGAGGTGGTGGGCGGCTCCGATGCCGGAGATGCCCGCCCCTACGATCAGGACGTCGAGATGTTCCACGTGGCGCTCCCTCTCCGGCCCGCAAGCGGACCGGACTGCCAGTATCCCCTTCAAGCAGCTCCGTTCGGAACCGGCCGCCAGCCTCGCGTGGGCACGGCGTGTCACCGGCCAGCTTAATGGCAAGCCGTGCGGGGGGAAAGAGGCGCGCTGGCTGGCGGCGGGCCGCCGGTCCTCAGCCCGGATCGAGCGGCAGGCAGCGCACGGTTTCCAGCACTGCGCTCGCCCCGTCGGTGCGCCGGACCAGCAGGCAGCGCCCGGCCCGGATGTGGATGTCATACACCGCGGGCCGCGCCGGGCTGCGGGTCTCCAGTGGGCCGGGTGCGGGCGGCAGGACCGTGATCGACGACACGCCCAGCACAGGGCCGGCGCCCAGCTCCAGCACGGTGCGGCCCTCGATCCGGCCAGCTGCGGCGCGCAGGGCGGCGGCGGCCTCGGCCTCGGTGGCAAGGATCCGGGCGGGGCCATCCGGCGGGCGGTTCTGACAGGCCCCGGCCACCGGGGACAGCAGCGCTACTGCGGCCAGCCACAGGCCGCAGCGGCATATCGGGCGCCTGGCCTGAAGCCGGGTCTGCGGGCCGGTCCGAGGGAAAGGCAGCTGGCCCATGGCGACCTCATGGCCGCCGCGGCGGGGCGGTCATGTCGCGGTTCTGGGTCATGACCGGCTCGGCAGGCTCGGTGATGGCGATGGAGGCCTCGAAGGCCGCCGCTGCGGGGTCGAGCGGCACGGTGCCAGCGGTCGGCCCGGTGGCGCCACCGGCCACGTCCGTGGCTGCGGCGACAGCCGGGCAGGTGCCGGTGGCCCGGAACTGCAGCGCCGCAGCCAGCAGCGCTTCGCCGGTATCGCCAAGCTCGCGCGACAGGTCGTCCGGTACCTGGCAGCCCGGCAGGCGCACCCCGAAGGCGGCGGGCGAGTTGTTGGGGATGAAGCCGTCGGCATAGTCGCCAAAGCCCTGGTCGTTGGTGCCCTGGAACTGGATCGTGTAATAGGTGGTGCCGCAATTGTCCTGCGGATAGAAGCCGAACGGCTTGCCGCAGGTGGTGGTGCCGATCAGCACGACTTCCACCCCGATCCCGCGCAGCCCGTTCACCACCGCCTCGCTGGCGCTGCAGGTGCGCGCGGTCGACAGGACATAGACCCGGGGCAGGTTCAGGTTCGGCAGGGGCGTGTTGGCCGTCACCGAGAAGCCCACGGTGCGGCTCTCGAATGGCTGCGGGTTGTTGGCGGCACCTGTGACTGGATTGAAGCTCCCTGCAGCCGCATTGAAGCGCAGCCGCTCGAAGAAGCGCCCGGCGGTGCGGGTCGGCCCCGCCACCATGAAGGACAGCTGCGAGGCAACAGTCAGAAGCCCGCCGCCATTGTAGCGCAGGTCCAGCACCAGATCGCGCACCCCTGCGGTCTGCATGGCCTGCATGGCCTCGAAGATATCGCGCTCGCTCGAGAACGGGCTGAAGGTGTTGAACAGCACATAGCCCACCGGACCGGTGGCGGTGGGGATCACGGCTGTGCGGTTGACCGGCTTGGTGGAGATGGCGGCCGATGTGATGGTCACGGTCCGGTCGGCGGCGGCGCCGGGGTCGCGCACCGTGAAGGTGGTGGTGGTGCCCACGGCGGTGGGGAACAGACCCGCGTTCAGGGCGTTCAGCTCCTCGGCCGTGGTGCCGCCATTGACCAGGTCGATGCCGTTGACGGTCAGGATGCGGGTGCCGCGCCGGAACTGCTGCACCCCGCCCACCACCTGCGTGGCTGGCGAGTTGGGTTCGGTGAACAGGACGCGGTAGTCGCGCGGCCGCGTGGTCGACAGGCCCGCAAGGCGCACGCCATAGCTGGCCGTCGGTGCGGACTGGCGGTTGCGCAGGAACTGCTCGGTCGATTCACTGAAGTGGAAGTCGTCCTTCTCCTTGCCCGACGGCGTCAGGGCGAAGGTGCGCAGCAGGGCGAAGTAATCCAGCTTGCCGGCAACGCTGGCCGGGTCGCGGTCGGTGACCTCGGTGTTCCACAGATAGGTCTCGTTGGTCCAGGACCGCAGCCAGAACTTCTCCTGCAGGAGGGTGCCCGCCCGGTCCGGGAAGGCGCGGCCTTCGATGTCGACGCCGCTGCGCGGCATCTCGCAGCGGTCCTTGAACAGGCTGGCGGCGTCAAACCGGCCCGGCACCCAGGTGGTGGCGCCCGCTGGCGGCGGGGGCGGTGGCAAGGGCGGTGGGGGTGGTGCCGGAGGGGTCACGACAACACCGCTCCCGCCCCCACCTCCGCCGCCACAAGCTGCCAGAGTGGCGGCAGCCGTCAGGCT
>JAIXTH010000278.1 GCA_027484265.1 Alphaproteobacteria bacterium | reverse complement strand
TGGCGGACAGGGTGGGATTCGAACCCACGGAGGAGTTGCCCCCTCGGCGGTTTTCAAGACCGCTGCCTTAAACCACTCGGCCACCTGTCCAGGCCCGGCGCTGCCGGGGCTGCATGGAAAATCGCGGATCGATAAAAGTCGAACGATTTTTCCAGCGCAGCTTTCACGGCCCATCCCGTAGCGTGACCACGGACGCCGGATCAACTGGCGCCTTGCACCCATCCGCATGCCCGGGCCCGACCGCCCGGTCTGTGGACCTGAAGGGATGAGGACCACAATGGTCACACGGGTCTATCTGGCGGCCTTTGCCGCAAGCGGGACAATCCTGGCGGCTCTGGCTGCAGCACCTGCCTTGGCCGGTGCGGCCGCGCCGCAAAGTCCACCGCTGCGCTTTGACCAGCCGAGCAACCCGCAGGCCGGTACCGTCCGCACAGGTCCGGCTGCTGGACAGGTCCCCTATACGCGGCTGGACCCCGACGTGCTGGCGCGCCTGCCCGAGGCTGCGCCTGCAAGGCCTCGACCGCCCGCAACGGCTCCGTCTGCCGCCCCGCAACCGGGCCCGGCGGCGGGCCCGCAGGCTGCCACGGCCCAGCCCGTTGCCCGTGGCCGTACGGCCCGGCCGGCCGCCCCTGCGACTGTTCCGGCGCCCACCATCCTGTCAGCTGTTCCGCCCACGGCGGTGGAGCAGGCGCGCGCGCCGCTGCTGGCCTATGTGTCCCCGGCGCGGCCTCTCGATATCGCGCCGTGGCAGAAGGTGGGTTCGCCCTATCAGATCGACGGCACCTGGTATGTGCCCGCCCATGAGCCCGATTATGACGAGATCGGCATCGCCTCCTGGTATGGTGCCGATTTCCACGGTCGCAGCACCGCGTCCGGCGAAGTGTTCGACATGACGGTGCCCACCGGCGCGCACCCGACCCTGCCGATCCCGTCACTGGTGGAAGTGACCAATCTGGACAACGGCCATTCGATCATCATCCGGATCAATGATCGCGGCCCCTTCCGGGACGGGCGGCTGATCGATCTGTCGGCGCGCGGCGCCGAACTGCTGGGTTTCCGCGACAGCGGGACGGCACGGGTGCGGGTCCGCTATGTGGGCCAGGCCCCGCGCGAGCCGCTGGTCACCGCCCAGACTCTGGCGCCCCGCCCGGGCAGCCCGCGCGCCCCCGCCACACAGCCTGCCCCGCGCCCGACCCGGCCGCTGCAGATGGCCGAGGCCACGCCCGCCCCGGCACCTGCCTCCCGCCCGGTGCCGGGCGCGCCATCGGCGCCGGCGAGCGGCCGCACCCAGCGTCCGCGCGGCGAAGCGCAGCCCACAGGCGCCCCTGGCAGCCCCGGCTCCAGCAGCCAGGCAGCCGCGATCCCGCCGGGAAATGGACCGATGTTCCTGCAGGTGGGAGCCTTTGCCAGCCGCGCCAATGCCGAGCGCGCAGGCCGCGCAGCCGGCTCGATCGGCACGGTGCGGATTGTCGAGCCACAGCCTGGCGCAACTGGTGGCGCAGCGCTCTACCGGGTGCTGGTGGGACCCTATACCGACCCGGCCCGCGCCCGTGCAGCGGTGGAGCAGGCCGACGGGCTGGGGCTGACAGGCAGACTGGTGCGCCAGACGGGCTGACGGGGGTCAGTCAGGTCCATAACGCCGTCCACGAACCGCTGGTCGCTGCACGGACACAGCTGGTGGCTGCACTGGGCGCCTTCACGGAGGCACCGGGGTTCCTGTAACCGTGGGGCATGGTGTTGCCTGCCCCTCCGCCCGGATACCGTCCGAATGTCGGCCTTGCGGTGTTCAACCGCGCGGGCCTGGTATGGATCGGGCGGCGGCGCGGCGCCCGCCTGCCTTTTGCCTGGCAGGCACCGCAGGGCGGGATCGACCGGGGCGAGGACGTGGAAGCAGCCGCCCTGCGCGAGCTGGAAGAGGAAACCGGCATCCGCCCGAACCTGGTGGAGATCCTCGAATACACCACCGAATGGCTGACCTATGACTTCACCCCGGACATGCTGCGCGGGCGCAGCAACCGGCACCGGGGACAGGCGCAGATCTGGTATGCCCTGCGCTTCCATGGCCGTGACAGCGATGTGCGCATCGATCTGCACCCGCCGATCGAGTTCGAATCCTGGCGCTGGGAGCAGCTGTCGGCGCTGCCCGATCTGATCGTGCCGTTCAAGCGCAAGGTCTATGAGACTGTGGTGAGCCGGTTTGCCCGGCATGCGGTGCCTGTGGCAGGGTAGAGACGAACGGCTCCGCTGGCGGGGGCTGGTCTGGCGGAGGACACACGATGGGTCACACGATCCTGGCCTTGCATGGCATTGGCTGCACCGGAACGGTCTTTGACGTGATGGCGCCGCAGCTACGGGCGATGGGCCATACGGTGGAGACCCCGACCCTGTTCCCCGAGTTCCGGGTGAAGGACAATCCCACTGGCCAGCTCTCCACCCTGACCCTGCACGATTATATCGAGCAGGCCGCCGCCTGGGCACGCGACGTGTTGCGCCGCACCGGGCGCCAGCCGGTCCTGCTGGGCCACTCCATGGGCGGGCTGATCGCCCAGAAACTGGCGGAGCGGGGCGCCGCCAGCGCCATCGTCCTGCTCACCCCCGCCCAGCCGGTAGACTGTCAGGTTGTGAGCCTCAAGCCGCTGTTCACGTTCGCGAATATCGTCCTGTCGGGCAAGCCCGAGCGGGCCTACAAGGTCTGGGAGCACGGCTTTCGCTGGGGCGTGCTGAACCGTGCCGATCCGGCCGTGCACGCCAGCGCCTTTGCCGAGGCGGTCTATGACAGCGGCATGGTCTACCGTGACATCGGCCGCCCGGCGCAGGACCCGCACCACAGCTGTGTGGTGGACGAGAGCAAGATCCGCTGCCCGATCCTCACCATCGGAGCGGTCGAAGACCGTGCCACCGTGATCGAGGCGGTGCGCAATGTGGCGCGCAAATATGCCCGGATCGGCGGCGACTACCGCGAATATGACCGCGCCGCCCACTGGCTGGTGAACGAGCCGCGCACCGAGGAAGTCGTCCGCGACATCGGCGCCTGGCTCGAGCGCAAGCTCGAGGACTGACCGGCGCGCGACCGGAGCCCCGCACCATGGACCGTCTGCTGGAAGGCTATGCCCGCTTCCGCGCAACCCGCTGGCCGCAGCAGCGCGAACTCTATGCCGAGCTGGCGGCGGGCCAGACGCCGCGCCTGCTGGTGATCGCCTGTTCCGACAGCCGGGTGGATCCCGGCCAGATCTTCGATGTGGCTCCCGGCGAGCTGTTCGTGGTGCGCAATGTGGCTGCGCTGGTGCCGCCCTGCGAAACCGCGCCGGGCCTGCATGGCACCTCGGCGGCGATCGAGTTTGCGGTGGATGTGCTGGGGGTGCGCACGGTGCTGGTGATGGGCCATGCCCGCTGCGGCGGGATCGCGGCGGCGATCAAGCGCGGCCGCTGGCCAGCGCCCGGTGGCAAGGCGAGCTTCATCGACGAGTGGATCGACCTGGCCGCCCCTGCCGTGGAAGCCCTGCCCGCCGATGCGGACGCGGCCCAGGAACTGGCCGAGCGCCGCTCGATCGAGCTGTCGCTCGACCGCCTCACCACTTTCCCGTTCGTGGCCTGGCGGGTGGCGGATGGCAGCCTGAACCTCGAAGGCGCCCGCTTCGACATCGCCAGCGGGAGCCTGGATCTCTACAATACAGAGCGCGGCTGGGTGCGGGCCTGACCGCACGCTGGCGGCCAGGCCCTCACCTGATGGCATGGCCTCAGTCGAAGCCGCGATTGGCCAGCAGCGGCCCCACGTCCGGATCACGGCCGCGGAACATCCGGTAGCTTTCCGCCGGATCGCGGCTGTTGCCTGCCGCATAGACGAACTGGCGCAGCTTGCGGGCGGTGGGCTGGTGGAAGATGTCGCCCGCTTCCTTGAAGGCATCGAAGCCATCGGCATCGAGCACTTCCGACCACATGTAGCTGTAATAGCCCGCCGAATAGCCACCGGCGAAGATATGCCCGAAGTGGGGCATGCGGTGGCGCATGATGATCTCGCGCGGCATGCCGATCCGGGCGAGGCTCTCGCGTTCAAAGGCGCGCAGGTCCGGGGCCTGGGTGCTGGTGCGGCTGTGCACGTCCATGTCGACGAAGGCGCTGGCGGTGAATTCCACCGTGGCAAAGCCGATGTCGTGGTTACGGGCCGCCATCACCTTGGCCAGCAGCTCCGGAGGCATCGCCGCGCCGGTCTCATAGTGGCGGGCAAAGCGCGACAGCACTTCGGTGGTCCCGAGCCAGTGCTCGTACACCTGCGCCGGGAACTCGACGAAGTCGCGCGACACCGCCGTGCCCGCCAGCGACGGATAGTTCACATCCGACAGAAGACCGTGCAGGGCATGGCCGAACTCGTGGAATAGGGTCTCGGCATCGTCATAGGACAAGAGGGTCTGCTGCCCGGCCGGTGCCTTGGCATAGTTCAGCACATTCACCACCACCGGGCGGGTGTTGCCATTGACCCGGTCCTGCACGCGGTACGAGCTCATCCAGGCGCCGCCCTGCTTGCTCTCGCGGGCGAAGAAGTCGCCGTAGAACAGGCCCACCAGGCGCCCGTCGGCTTCCTTCACTTCCCACACCCGCACGTCGGGGTGATAGACCGGCACGCGGCCGGTCACTTCGGTAAACTGCAGCCCGAACAGGCGGTTGGCCACCCAGAACTGGGCCTCCAGCATCCGGTCGAGGGTGAAGTAGGGCTTCACCTCCTCTTCGTTCAGGTCATACTGCGCCTGGCGCTTCTGCTCGGCGTAATAGCGCCAGTCCCACGGCTCCAGCTGGTCACCGGTAAAGCCCTGGGAGCGGGCCAGCGCCAGATAGGCCTGGCTGTCGCGGGCCACCGCCGCCACTGCGGGCTCCCACACCCGGCGCAGCAGCGTCAGGGCGTTCTCGGGGGTCTTGGCCATGGTGTCGGCGAGGATGAAGGCGGCGTGGCTCTGGAAGCCCAGCAGCTGGGCACGCTCGGTGCGCAGCGCGACCATCTCGCCGGCGATGGCGTTGTTGTCCTCGGCATCGCCATTGTCACCGCGCGACGCCCAGCCCTTGAAGGCCTGCTCGCGCAGCGCGCGGTTGGACGACAGCTGCAGGAACGGCTCCACCGACGAGCGGGCCAGCGTCACCACATGCTTGCCCTCGAGCCCGCGGGCCTTGGCGGCTTCGGCGGCGGAAGCCAGGAAGAAGTCGGGCAGACCCGCGCGGTCTTCGGCGGTTTCCAGCACCAGCGCGAACTGGGCGCTGTCGGCCAGCACATTCTGGCTGAACTGGGTGGTGAGGGTGGCGAGGCGCTGGTTGATCGCGCTCATCCGCTCCTTCTGGGCCGCATCCAGCAGCGCGCCCGAGCGCACGAAGTCGGAATAGACCCGCTCCACCAGGCGCCGCTGCTGCGGATCGCGCAGGGCTGCGCGGTTGTCATGCACCGTCTTCACCCGCGCAAACAGCGCCGGATCGAGCGCGATGGCATCATAGTGCGCCGACAGCGCCGGGCTCAGCTCGCGCTGCAGTGCGCGGATCGCGGGCGAGGAGTTGGCCGATGTGGTGTTGAAGAACACCGCCGCCACCCGGTCGAGGGTCACCGAGGCCCGCTCCAGTGGTAGGATGGTGTTGGCAAAGGTGGGCGCAGCGCGCTGGGCGGTGATGGCGGCGATATTGGCGCGGTGCTCGCGCATGCCCTCGAAGAACGCCGGGCGGAAATGCGCCGGGCGGATCTGGTCGAACGGCGGCACGCCATAAGGGGTGGTCCAGCGGGCCAGCAGCGGGTTGGACACAGCGATCCCGGCAGGAGCGGCTGTTGCCTGCGTGGTTGCGGCAGTGGTGGCGCTGGTGGTCGCGGGGACGGCAGCGGTGGCAACAGCCAGGGCAATCACCAAGGCGCGGACGGATACGGACATGCGGGCACTCTCCCTTTGGGGCCCGGTGGGACCCGAAGTCTGAGGACAAGTGCGATACAGCGACACACGCAACCATCAACCGCGGTTGGCAGCACATTGCTGTGAACCATCGCCGCGCAGTCGTCACTGGCAGAAAGACCGCCGTTCACAGGGTGGTCCGGGATCATGCATCAGAATTCAGACCATTTTTTACCACTCAGCGCAGGTCGCTGACACATAGATCACGTTGATATCACATTTTCGGTATTGACTTCAGATACACGTATGGCACACTCTCTTTTTGGATGTATTGTCTGGATCACTCGCAAAAATGGAGGCAAACATGAGAGAGTTAACCTTCGAAGAGATTTCCTGGGTCAGTGCAGGCTCGGCTCACGGCGGTGGCGGCAGGTATTGGCACTCACTCGACGGCAAAGACGATCGGAGTTTCTGGGGAAAGGTCGGTGACTTTTTTGGAAGCTTTTTCAATGACGTCGTAGGGGGCGCATCTGACGCCTTGGGCGAGATGTTCAGCGCGATCCAGAGTGGAGAAATACGCTTCAACTGGCACGACAGCCGCTCTGACGGGAGCAGGACTGGGGTATGCTTGGACAGGAATGGTGACCCAATTACGAACAACGATGGCAATCCACTGCTTGCCTGCCAATCTTCTACTGGAAGCATCAGTTTCCAATGGGGACCTAGATCGAACTAGCCACCCTATCAACTTATATGACCAGCAGCATTTAAAAATAAGGTGCTGCTGGTCACCGATCTTGATTTCGGACAATGAAAGCGGACCATATGCTTCGGATCAAAAGGCCCCTGTCACCTGCTGCGATCATCCCACTGGCGGCATTGATTGCCGCATGCAGGCCTCAGACTGAGATCAGTCTTCAGCCGGGTCGCCAGTTCCTGCCGCCAGCCGCGGACGCCTGTCAGTTTGTAACAACTACGGGCGAAGTCATCGAAATCTATTCCAGCCGGCCAAGGGAAGCCGCTGATGCTGGATCGGGAACTGGATGCGGCAAATTCGATGTCCTGGCTTTGCCGGGCGGCCCCGGCGGAAGCACCGAAAATCCCAATTACCTTCACAAGCAGGCCGCATTGCCAGAACTCCGGATCGGGTTCGTCAATCCGCTGGGTCTGGGAGGGTCCTCGCCTCTTCCGGCAACGGGATCAGCACTGGAGCAGCAGCTTGGGTCACTGGAACAAGTCATGGACGCGACCATGGACGGACCCAGGCTTCTGCTGGGCACAAGCTGGGGCGCAAACATGGCCGCGCAGCTGGCGGCGCGCGACACCACACAGCCCTATCTCGTTGTGCTTGAGAGCCCGGGACATCTCAAACTCCAGGCCGCTCCGCCTGGTGCATGTGGGAGCAGTCAGAATGCGACAGAGCCAAATGGGCGTGCACCATGCCTGGAGCTGGAGTCGCGGTTCAGGCGCACCCTCAAGCGCGGGATCGACCGTGCCCTGAAAAGCATCGCCAGGCGATATGAACTGGCCGGGCCGGAAGAAGCCCTCTCCTTCGTCAAGGAGACACCTCTGTTCGACGACACCCTCAACCTGTCGGTCAACATCCGGATCCTGCGGGATTTCGAGGATCTCCGCCTCGCGCCGGCACCGCATCCGGCAACGCGGTTTGCCGTTCTGCGGGGCGCCAAAGATCGGATCAGACCGCGCGATATCACCGGCTACGAGCAGATCGCCCCGGTCATCACGGTCCGGACCCTCGATGGCCAGGGACATGTGCCTGAGCGAGACGACTGTCCCTATGTCAACGCGCTCCGCGACGTCATGGGCCTGCTTGATCCCCGTGTTCAGAAGCGGTCGTGCTCCACCTTTCTCGATCCCGTTCCCGGCATGGAGGGCGGATTCGTGCGCCGGATACGGCTCGGGCCGCCACAGGCTGGACCAGTGGAGTAAACGGCCACCACTCGACCAAGCCTCTAGCGGAACGTCTTGACCTCGAAACGGCCGGCGGAGGTGGCGATGCCGCGCTTCATGCCTTCGGACACGAAGGGGGCGGTGACATTGCCGGCGGCGTCCACCGCGATCAGGCCACCGTCGCCGCCCTGCGCTTCCATGTCGGCCAGGGCACCGGCTGCGGCGGCGTGCAGGGTCTGGCCACCATAGCGCATCCGGGCCGAGATGTCGGCAGCCACGGCGGCGCGGATGAAGAACTCGCCCTGGCCGGTGCAGCTGACCGCCACCCGCTCGTCCGCCCAGGTGCCCGACCCGATCAGGGGCGCATCGCCCACCCGGCCGGCCAGCTTGTTGAGCAGGCCGCCGGTGGAGGTGGCCGCCGCCAGACGGCCGCTGGCATCGCGGGCCACGGCCCCCACCGTGCCATGGGCCAGCTCGCCCTGCACCAGCGCCTTCTTCACGGCGGGCGTGTAATAGGCGGCGGGGTCCGGCACCTGCTCGAGGCCCTGCCGGCCGCAGAAGGCTGCCGCCCCCTGCCCGGCCAGCAGCACATGGGGCGTCTTCTCCATCACCGCGCGGGCGGCGAGGATCGGCGCGCGGAAGCCCACCAGAGCCGCCACTGCCCCGGCCCGGCGGGCGGCGCCGTCCATCACGGCCGCATCCAGCTCATAGACCCCTTCGGAATTGGCGGAGGCGCCCTTGCCGTCCACATGCTGGCCGCTTTCCTCCAGCTCGCGCACCATGGCGGTGACCACATCGAGGGCACTGGCGCCGTCATCCAGCATGTCGGCGCCGCGTTCGAGCAGCGCGGTCATGTGCGCTTCCTCGGCCTCGTAGGTGCGATGCTTCGAGGGCCCCGCGCCGCCATGCACTGCCAGTGACCAACCCATCTGCCTGCTCCGATTGCCTGTACCAAGGGCTGGCAGAGTAGCCGGGTTTGGCGACCGCTGGAATACCATCCGCAGCACCAGGCCAGCGAGCAGGCGCCTAGGCCTCGTCCTGGTCGCGGGCCTGCCGTTCCCACAGTTCGGCGTAGAGGCCACCCAGCGCGACCAGTTCGCCATGGGTGCCGCTCTCGACGATACGGCCAGCGTCCAGCACCACGATCCGGTCGGCGCCTGCGATCGTGGAAAGGCGGTGCGCCACGACAAAGGTGGTGCGTCCGCGGGAGGCATCGTCCAGCGCCTCGCGCACTTCCATCTCCGTGACCGAATCCAAGCTGGATGTGGCCTCGTCCAGCACCAGTACCGGGGGGTCTTTCAGGATGGCACGCGCGATGCCCACCCGCTGGCGCTCGCCGCCCGACAGCTTGAGGCCCCGCTCGCCCACCATGGTGTCGAGCCCCTGGGGCGCGTCCGCCAGCAGGGTGTCGAGCCGGGCGGCGCGGGCGGCGGCCTCGATCTGAGCGCGGGTCGCCTCGGGGCGGCCATAGGCGATGTTGTAGGCCAGGCTGGCGTTGAACAGCACCACATCCTGCGGCACGAGGCCGATGGCGCGGCGCAAGGAGCCCTGGGTGACGCTGCGCAGGTCCTGCCCGTCGATCAGCACCCGTCCGGCCTGGGGGTCGTAGAAGCGGAACAGCAGCCGCACCAGCGTGCTCTTGCCCGCCCCGCTCGGCCCCACCACCGCCAGCGTGGTCCCCGGCGCGATGGTGAAGGACACGCCGCCCAGCCCGGCATGGCGGCCGTCATGCACATAGGCCACATCCTCGAACCGCACCTCCCCGCCCCGCACCACAAGGTCGCGGGCATCAGCGGCATCAGCCACCTCCACCGGCTCGTCCAGCAGCGCGAACATCTTCTCCATGTCGATCGAGCTCTGCTTGATCTCGCGCCAGGCAAAGCCGAGGATATTGAGCGGCGCGTAGAGGTTCATCATCACCAGCACTACGGCGGTGATGTCGCCCGGCCCCATCGTGCCACCGGTGAGGTGCCAGCCAGCAGCTGCCACCATGGCGGCAAGCCCCAGATTCTGCACGAAACCCTGGGCCGCATTCAGCCCCTGCAGCGTGGCGTTCGATTGACTGGAGGCGCGGGCATAGACCCGTACAGCCTCGTCATAGCGGGCAGTCTCGCGCTCCTCGGCGCTGAAGGCCTTGACGGTCTCGAAGTTCAGCAGGCTGTCAACGGCCCGGGCGCTGCTCTCGGTGTCCGCCTCGTTCATCTCGCGGCGATAGCGCAGCCGCCATTCGGTGATGCCGACCGTCACGCCGACATAGACCACCACCGTCGCCACCGCGATGCCAGAGAAGATCCAGCCATAGCGGGTGCCCAGCACGATGGCCGCCAGAACCAGCTCCAGCACGGTCGGGCCAATGTTGAAGGCCACGAAGCGGGTGAGGAAGTCGATGGCGCGCACGCCGCGCTCGATGGTGCGCCAGACGGCGCCGGTGCGCTTGGATTGGTGGAACCGGATCGAGAGGGCATGGACGTGACCGAAGACCGCAACGCCAGCACGCCGCTGCGCCTCTTCGGAGACGGGCTGGAACAGGGTGTCGCGCAGCTGCGGCGCCGCCGAGCCTGCGAACCGCACCAGCGCCCAGCCGACCAGCAATGCCAGGAACGCCCCGCCCGCCACCATCGCATTGATGGCATCACCCAGCATCAGGGGCGCCCACACCACCAGGAACTTGGACACCACCGTCAGGGCCAGCGCGAGCGCCACCCGGACCTTCAGCTCGGTCGTGTCCAGCCCGCCGATCAACTGGAACAGCCGCACCAGAGCCCGCCCGATGGGCGCCCCTTCGTCTGCCGTATCCCCCGCCTTGCGTTCGCCCCGTCTCATGGGCCTAGAGTGGGGGCTGGCGCGCGCCAGCACAAGCCACCCGCCGCCCCGCGACCGCACCTTGCCCGGCTGCCGGTGCCGCGTCCCGGGTGCCAGACGGTCCCGAGCTGCAGACCGCGCAACTCATGCCAGACCGGCGCACTTCCCGGGGGCCTCACTGTGCCAGATTCCGGCCGGGCGAGCAGCAGGCACAGCCGCGGGCACCCCGTGCTCCTGCAGGCCCGCACAGGCAGCTGACCATGGCCCCTTCCGTGGGCGCCCGGCGTCGTGATAGGGCAAACTTCATGAGGGATTCCGCTCGGATTCCCTGCGACATTTTGCGCGGTGTCCGTGCGATGGAACGGCAGTGCGGGGGACTATGTTTCCGCCGCCAGCCGGATTATCGGCGGCTGGAAGGGGTCACACATGCGATCGATCAGGAGTGCGGCGGCGGCCGCGCTGACTTTCGCCGGAACAGCGGTGGCGGCGTCGTCACTGGCAGGGCCGGCTTTTGCTGCCGAACCGGTACCGGGCGGACTGGGTCTCCAGCCGGCCGCAAGCCCGATCATGCGGGAGATTGCGTTCTTCCACGACATCGTGCTGCTGCCGCTCATCGTGGTGATTTCGCTGTTCGTGCTGGCACTGCTGGTGTGGGTGGCGGTGCGCTACAACAAGAAGGCCAACCCGGTTCCGGCCAAGTTCACCCACAATGTGCCGATCGAGATCGCCTGGACACTGATCCCGATCCTGATCCTGGTGGGCATCTCGGTGGTGTCGTTCCCGCTGCTGTACCGCGAGGACCAGACCCCCGAGAAGGTCGACATGACCGTGAAGGTCACCGGGCACCAGTGGTACTGGAGCTATGAGTATGTCGACCACGACGGCTATGCCTTCGACGCCAACATGCTGCCCGATGCCGAAGCTGCCGCCGCCGGCAAGCCGCGCCTGCTGGCCACCGACAATGCGATGGTGGTTCCGGTGAACGCGACCATCCGGGTCCAGATCACGGCTTCGGACGTGATCCACTCCTGGGCCATGCCGGCCATGGGCGTGAAGATGGACGCCGTGCCCGGCCGCCTCAACGAGGCCTGGTTCCGCGCCGAGAAGACCGGCACCTTCTATGGCCAGTGCTCGGAAATCTGCGGCATCCGCCACGCCTTCATGCCGATCGAGCTGAAGGTGGTCACACAAGCCGAATTCGACGCCTGGATCGCCGCGCAGCAGTCTGCCGACGCCGGCACCGTCCAGTTCGCACAAGCACAGTAATCAGGGGGCATCTGAGCCATGGCGGGAACAGCCACCACGATGGACGGCCACACCGAGAGCGGTGTGCTGAACGACCGTCCGCCGATCACCAACATCTGGCGCTGGATCAACAGCACCAATCACAAGGACATCGGCACGATGTACCTGATCTTCGCGATCATCGCGGGGATCATCGGCGGTGCCATGTCGGGCCTGATCCGCTGGGAACTGGCCGAGCCGGGTCTGCAGGTCTTCACCGGCGGCGCCTGGGGCAACGAGCACAATTACAATGTGATCGTGACCATGCACGGCCTGATCATGATCTTCTTCATGGTCATGCCCGCCATGATCGGCGGCTTTGGCAACTGGTTCGTGCCGCTGCAGATCGGCGCGCCGGACATGGCCTTCCCGCGCATGAACAACATCTCGTTCTGGCTGCTGCCGGCGGCGTTTGCCCTGGCGGTGCTGTCGATGCTGGTGCCCGGACAGGGTGCCGACAAGGGCTTCGGCGGGGGCTGGGTGCTGTATCCGCCGCTTTCGACCTCGGGCCACAACGGCCCGGCGATGGACCTTCTGATCCTGTCGCTGCACATCGCCGGCATCAGCTCGATCCTCGGTGCGATCAACTTCATCGTGACGATCCTGAACATGCGCGCGCCTGGCATGACCATGCACAAGATGCCGCTGTTCGTGTGGTCGGTGTTCGTGACCGTGTGGCTGCTGCTGCTGTCGCTGCCGGTGCTGGCGGGTGCCCTCACCATGCTGCTCACCGACCGCAACTTCGGGACCGACTTCTTCGACCCGGCCGGTGGCGGCGACCCGATCATGTACCAGCACCTGTTCTGGTTCTTCGGCCACCCCGAAGTGTACATCCTGATCCTGCCGGGCTTCGGACTGATCAGCCACATCGTGGCGACCTTCTCGAACAAGCCGGTGTTCGGCTATCTCGGGATGGCCTATGCCATGGTGGCGATCGGCTTCATCGGCTTCATCGTGTGGGCGCACCACATGTACACCGTGGGCATGGACGTCGATCTGAAGGCCTATTTCGTGGCGGCGACCATGGTGATCGCGGTGCCCACCGGCATCAAGATCTTCAGCTGGATCGCCACCATGTGGGGCGGCAAGATGACCTTCGAGACCCCGATGCTCTGGGCGCTAGGCTTCATCTTCATG
>JAIXTH010000045.1 GCA_027484265.1 Alphaproteobacteria bacterium | reverse complement strand
CCGCGCTGGTCGAACTGCAGCGGCACCCGCTGCGAGGCGTCCTCCGAGAACCAGCTCACCCCGGCAAACCCGCTGAAGATGCCGTCATCGGGCTGGTAGTTGAGCCGGAATTCCTGGCTGGCCTGCTCGCCGGTGGCGTCTTCCGCGAACAGAAGGACGGCCTGGTCGAAGCCATCCGGATCGAACATCTCATAGGCTTCGAACTGCCGCCAGGCCGTGATCGAGCTGAGGCTGAGGCTGTCGCTGATCTGCCAGCGGAACAGCAGGGTGGCGGCGGTCACGTTGCGATCAACGCCCAGGTCGCGGCCGCCCTCGAACGTGCTGCCGAAGCTGTCGGAGAAGATGCCGAGCCCCGCCGGGGTGAAGGGCGAGGTGTCGCCGCCGCGCGGTGCGTAGGAGCGGGACTTGAAGGAGGTGCCCGACGGGGTGTCTTCCTGATGATTGATCACCAGATCCAGCCGCACGGCTTCGGTCGGCTCCCAGCGGCCGGCGATCCGGAATGCCGTCACCGCCTGGCCCATCAGCGGGTCGCCGGCCTGGGCATTGTCGATATAGCCGTCGCGCGCCTTGTAGATACCGGCAACCCGCAGTCCCAGAGTGTCGCTGATACCCCAGTTCGCCACCCCCGCCAGGGTCCGGCTGTTGAAGGCGCCCAGCGAGACCCGCGCCGACAGCGTGTCGTCGAAGCTGGCCTTGTTCTGGATCACATTGACCGCGCCGATCAGGGCGCCGCGCCCGAACAGGGTGGACTGCGGCCCCTTGGCCACTTCCACCCGCTCGATGTCGAACAGCTCGATATAGGCGCCGCGCGCCCGGCTGATCGAGACACCGTCTTGATACACCGACACCCGCGGCTCGGAGGCGGCGCCGCCGTCGTCGGAGGTGAGGCCGCGAATGACAAAGCCGGGATTGTTCGGGCTCTGCTCCTGGACCTCAAGGCCCGGAGTGAAGGCGGCCAGATCATCGAACTGCTCGATGCCGAGGCGCTCCAGCGTGCGGCTGCCATAGGCGGTCACAGCCAGCGGGACGTCCAGCACCGCCTGCTCGCGCTTCTGGGCGGTGACCACCACCACCTCGACTTCGGGCGCGCTGGTGGACGTGGTGCCCGCCGTGCCAGGCTGGGTGGCCGCCTGGGCCAGGGCGGGGCTGGCAATCAGCAGGGCGAGGGGGCAGGCGGCGGCAAACAGACGCGTCTTCATGGCAGGCTCCGGAGCTTCGGGTACCGGGGGCCGCTATCGCCCGGGCATGACGCCTGCGTCACGCATGCGCGACGAAGCTGTGACGCCCACAGGCACCAGCCAGCCCCGGAAGCGCGCCGCAGGCTGTCCGCAGCCACATTTCGACACATTGCCGCGATTGATTCCGGGCGCCGCTGCTTCCATGAACCGCGGCGCTGGCTGGTTGCGGACAGCAGGAGGGCAGACGGATGTTCGTGTCGATCGAGGGCGTGGCCAATGCGCGGGACTTTGGCGGGAAGCTCGGAGCTGGCGGACGGCCGGTGCGGCGCGGCCGTCTGCTGCGCACCGCCCACCTCGCCGAGGTGACGGACACGGGGCGCGAGACCCTGCAGGCGCTGGAGGTGGCGACCGTGGTGGACCTGCGCCGCGCGGTCGAGCGCACCTTGCAGCCCAACCGGCTGGATGGCCTGCCGGTCACGGTGATCCAGTCGGATCTCAGCGAGCGGGCCGATGATGGCGCCGCCCTGCCGCCGCACCTGCAGTACCTGCTGGAGGCCGAGCTGACCCCGCAGGCGACCCACGACTGGATGGTCTCCAGCTATGCCGAGTTCCCGTGGTATCCCCAGCATCAGGAAACCTTCGCAGGGGCATTCCATGCGCTCGCGCGGTCCGAGGGTGCGCTGGTGGTGCATTGTGCGGCGGGCAAGGACCGCACCGGGATCCTGTGCGGGCTGATCCTGCATGCGCTGGGCGTGGATGATGATGCCATCGCGCACGACTATCTGCTCACCAACCAGCAGCCCGGCTTCGATCAGCGCACCCGCGAGTTTGCCGAGCGCTTCGAGGAGCGGCTGGGGCGGCGGATCGCCCATGAGGCGCTGGCGCCAATGGTCGGCGTGCACGAGGACTTTCTTCAGGCGGCCTGGTCGGCCATCGAGGCCCGCCATGGCAGCCGGATGGCCTATCTCGAATCGCTGGGAATCGGCGATGGCACGATCAACGCCATCCAGACCCGCCTGCTGGAAACCGGGCCCTGATCCTCAGGCCCCAAGAACTGAACAATCCTCTCCACCCCGCAACAAGCTGTCAGGGAGCCCATGCCCAAGTCGAATCCCGGCCACTTCTTCGAAGACTTCCGCATCGGCCAGCTGCTGCGGCACGCCACGCCCCGTACCATCACGACAGGGGATGTAGCGCTCTACACAGGCCTGACCGGCAGCCGCTATGCGCTGTACAGCGCCGACACGTTTGCGGCCGCCATGGGCCTGCCGGGTGCACCGGTGGATCCGGTGCTGGTGTTCCACATGGTGTTCGGCAAGACCGTGCCCGACATCTCGCTGAATGCCGTCGCCAATCTCGGCTATGCCGATGGGCGGTTCCTGGCACCGGTGATGCCGGGGGACACCCTGACCGCCACCTCTGAAGTCATCGGGCTGAAAGAGAACTCCAATGGCCGCACCGGTGTGGTCACGGTGCGCACCACCGGCACCAACCAGCGTGGCGAGGCGGTCCTCAGCTATGTGCGCTGGGTGATGGTGAACAAGCAGGATCCGGCCTCGCCCGCGCCAGAGCCGGTTTCCCCGGACCTACCGGCCAGCGTAGCTGCCACCGCCCTGATCCCGCCCCCACCCCTCGCCCCTGGCAGTGTGGACCCGGTGCTGTCCGGCAGCCCCTATGCCTATGAGGACTATCAGCCCGGCGAGCGCATTGATCATGTGGACGGCATGACCGTGCAGGAGGCCGAGCACCAGATCGCCACCCGCCTCTACCAGAACACCGCCCGGGTGCACTTCGATGCCCTCGCGCAGGCTTCCAGCCGCCATGGCCGCCGCCTGATCTATGGCGGGGTGGTGATCTCGCTGGCGCGGGCCATGGCGTTCAACGGGCTCGGCAACGCGGCCCAGGTGCTGGCAATCAATGCTGGCCGGCACGTCAATCCGCTGTTCGCGGGCAGCACCGTCTATGCCTGGAGCGAGGTGCTGGACCGGGCCGAACTCGGCGGCGGCTGGGGGGCGCTGCGCCTGCGCCATGTGGCCACCAAGGACAAGCCGGGCGGCAGCTTTCCAGGCGCGGACACCGGAGGCGAGCCTGATCCGGCGGTGATCCTCGACTTCGACTGCTGGGCGGCGATCCCGATGCGGGCGTCGCTGGCATGAGCAGCGCCTGGACCCTGCACGAGCGGCTGGCAGCCGACACCGTGCCGGTACAGGACCTGGCCCTGTCCCGGCTGCTGGTGATGCGCGATGCCCGTTTTGCCTGGGCGATCCTGGTGCCGCGGGTTCCGGACCTGACCGAGCTGCATCAGCTCCCGGCAGCCGACCGGGACCAGCTGATGCTGGAGGTGACGGCGGTGGCCTCGGTGCTGGCGGGCCTGCCGGGCATCACCAAGATCAATCACGGGGCCCTCGGCAATCTGGTGCCGCAGTTCCACTGGCACGTGGTGGCCCGTCATCCCGGCGATGCCGCCTGGCCCGGTCCGGTGTGGGGCAGCGGAGCAGCCGTGCCACCCGATCCGGCGGCGCTGGAGCAGCTGGTGGCTGCCCTGGCCACGATCGGTCCCGCCTGACGGCGGAGGCGGGCGGCAGCTGGCGCTTTTCTTGAAGCCCCTGCGGGGGTAGGGAGCGGCGCCATGACCGATGCCCCCACCCTCTCCGTTCCCAAGTCCATTCCGAAGGTGGGCATCGTCTCGCTTGGCTGCCCCAAGGCCCTGGTGGATTCCGAGCGGATCATCACCCGGCTGCGGGCCGAAGGCTATCAGATCGCACCGGACTATGCGGGCGCCGACCTCGTGCTGGTGAACACCTGCGGGTTTCTGGATTCGGCCCGCGACGAGAGCCTGGATGCGATCGGCGAGGCGCTGAACGAGAATGGCAAGGTGATCGTCACCGGCTGTCTCGGCGCCGAGCCCGACGTGATCCGTGCCCGTCACCCCAATGTGCTGGCGATCACCGGGCCGCAGCAGTACGAGAGCGTGATGGAGGCGGTGCATACCGCCCTGCCGCCCCGGCGCGATCCGTTCCTGGATCTGGTGCCCGATACCGGCGTGAAGCTGACGCCGCGCCACTATGCCTATCTGAAGATTTCCGAGGGCTGCAACAACCGGTGCAGCTTCTGCATCATTCCCAAGCTGCGCGGCGACCTTGTCTCGCGCCCCGCCGCCCATGTCATGGCCGAGGCCGAGAAGCTGGTGGCTGCCGGGGTCAAGGAGCTGCTGGTGATCAGCCAGGACACCAGCGCCTATGGGGTCGATATCAAGTACGCCACTTCGAGCTGGAAGGGCACGGAGTATTCCGCGCGGTTCCACGATCTGGCGCGGGATCTGGGCTCGCTGGGCGCCTGGGTGCGGCTCCACTATGTCTATCCCTACCCCCATGTGGACCGCACCATCGAGCTGATGGCGCAGGGGCTGGCGCTGCCCTACCTCGACATCCCGTTCCAGCATGCCAGCCCGGACGTGCTCAAGCGCATGCGCCGCCCCGCCAATCAGGAGAAGCAGGCCGCCCGCATCGCCGCCTGGCGCGCCATCTGCCCGGACCTCGCGATCCGCTCGACCTTCATCGTGGGTTTCCCGGGCGAGACCGAAGCCGATTTCCAGATGTTGCTCGACTTCGTGCGCGAGGGCGGGATCGACCGGGTCGGCTGCTTCAAATACGAGAATGTGGTGCATGCCCCGGCGCGCGATCTCGATGGTCACGTGCCCGAAGAGGTCAAGGAAGAGCGCTGGCACCGCTTCATGGAAGCAGCGCAGGAGGTGTCGGTCCAGCGGCTGGCCGGCCGGATTGGCGCCGAAGTGGACGTGCTGGTGGACGAAGTCGACGACGGCGAAGTCACCGCGCGCTCGCCCTGGGATGCCCCCGAGATCGATGGCGTGGTGCACCTCACCGGCGCCCCCACGGCCCGCCAGGGTGACCTGATCCGCGCCCGCATCACTGGCTCGGGCGCCTACGACCTCGAAGCCGAAGCGATCTGAGGCCCCCGGCGGCTGCTGTCCGGGAACCTGCTGGACAAGGGGCTGCTTCCGGTACACATCCACGGGTCAGGAGGCAGGCGCCAGTAGAGACCTGCCCAGGCTCGGGAGACCATCATGTCGGGACCGCTTGCGGGCGTGCGTATCGTTGAATTCGAAGGGATCGGACCGGGGCCGTTCTGCGGCATGCTGCTGTCGGATCTGGGGGCGGATGTGATCCGGATCGACGGGCCGCGCTCGCGCTCCGGCGGCGGCGCGCGCGATGTCACCGGGCGCGGGCGCCGCTCGATCAGCCTCGATCTCAAGAACCCCGACGATATCGAGACCTGCCTCCAGCTGATCGGGAAGGCCGATGCGCTGATCGAGGGCTATCGGCCTGGCGTGATGGAGCGGCTGGGTCTGGGGCCGGATGTGGTGCATGCCCGCAATCCCAAGCTGGTCTATGGCCGCATGACCGGCTGGGGCCAGTTCGGGCCGCTGGCCCATGCTGCCGGGCACGACCTCAACTATATTGCCCTGACGGGTGCCCTGTGGGCCACAGGCCGCGAGGGGCAGCCGCCGGCGCCGCCGCTCAACTTGATCGGCGACTATGGTGGCGGGGCGCTGTATCTGGCGTTCGGACTGCTGGCAGGTGTGATCCACGCCCGTGCCACCGGCGAGGGCCAGGTGGTGGATGTGGCCATGACCGATGGCGCCGCCTCGCTGACCAGCATGTTCTGGGGCATGCGGGCATCGGGCATCTGGCGCGACCAGCGCGATGCCAACCTGCTCGACGGCGGCGCGCATTTCTATGACTGCTACGAGACCTCCGACGGCAAGTGGGTGTCGATCGGCTCGATCGAGCCGCAATTCTACGCCCTGCTGCTGCAGAAAGCGGGGATCGAGGATCCGGCGTTCCAGAACCAGATGGACCCGCGCGGCTGGAAGGACCTGTCCGCAAAGATCGCCGACGTGTTCCGCACCAGGACCCGCGACGAGTGGACCGCGCTGATGGAAGGCACCGACGTGTGCTTTGCCCCCGTGCTCGACTGGAACGAGGCCGCTGCCCATCCCCACAATGTGGCCCGCCAGACTTTCGTCGAGGTGGAGGGTGTGATGCAGCCGGCCCCGGCCCCGCGCTTCTCGAAGACCCCCGGCGCCATCCGCTCGATGGCTCCCAAGCCTGGCCAGCACGCCGATGCCATCAAGGCCGAGTGGGGCGTCTGACCCCACCTGGCCATCCGCCACCCCTCAGGCTGGCGGGCCGACATAGATCGACCGGGGGCGCACCAGGCGGCCCTCGGCGATCTGCTCGCGCGCATGGGCGATCCAGCCTAGCACCCGGCCCATGGCGAACACGCCTGTGAAGGCGCTGCGCGGAATGCCCAGCGCTTCCAGCAGCACCGCGGTGTAGAACTCGACATTGGTCTCGAGCCTGCGGTCCGGGTAGCGCGCCGCCAGCCGGGCCAGCACCTGGCTTTCGATCCCTTCTGCAAACGCGATCCGTCCCAGCGTGCCGGGCAGGGTGCGCACTGCTGCCTTGAGCGCATCGGCGCGCGGGTCGCGGACGCGGTAGACCCGGTGGCCAAAGCCCATCAGCCGGTCCTTGCGCGCCAGCGCGGCCTCGATCCAGGCCTCGGCCCGGTCCAGGCTGCCGATCGCGTCCAGCATGTCGAGCACCGGCCCAGGCGCCCCGCCATGCAGTGGTCCCTTCAGGGCGGATACCCCTGCCAGAACTGCCGAGCCCAGCCCCGCCCGGGTGGACGCCACCACGCGGGCTGCGAAGGTGGACGCATTGAGCCCGTGGTCGCAGACCGTCACCAGATAGGCATCCAGCGCCCGCACGTCAGCCGCGTCCGCCGGGGCGCCGCGCATCAGGCGCAGGGTATCGGCTGCATGGGACAGGCCCGGGTCCGGGCGCAGCGGGGCCAGCCCCTGTCCGGCCCGCACCGCCGCCGCCACGAAAACCGGCGCCGCCCCCGCTAGCATCAGCGCGCAGTCCAGCGCCTCGGTATCGCCCAGCCGCGCCCACCCCTGCCGCAGTGCCAGCACCGGGTCGGAGGGCAGCTGCGGCCACAGAAGATCGTGTGCCATCAGGCGCGCGGTGCCCAGGGCCTGCGCCAGTCCGGCAGCATCCGGCAGCGCCTCAAACCAGCCGGTCCACAGATGCCGCAGGGCACCCTCGAAGCTGCAGGTCACCGCCAGCGCCTCCACCGGCACACCCCGGATGATCAGCCGGCCCGCGCCGCCATCCACATCCGACAGCACTGTTTCAGCCGCCACCACGCTCTCAAGTCCGCTGTCCA
This sequence comes from Alphaproteobacteria bacterium, assembly GCA_027484265.1. GTDB lineage: Bacteria > Pseudomonadota > Alphaproteobacteria > Caulobacterales > Aquidulcibacteraceae > JAIXTH01. Next base: position 548 of record JAIXTH010000045.1, on the reverse strand, counting down.
TGCCACACCTCGCCTTCACCTCGTGCGCATGTGGCCGACGCGGTCCGGGGGCGTCAATCTTGATCAATATGATCAATGTCCAGCCCCGGCGGCGGCGCGCTATGGGCCGCTTCCGCAGCTCGATCCGGCAGAGTGTCGGGCCCGATTACGGCAAGCCATCAGACGGATCGAGAAGGACCTGGATCCAGTAGTGTGGACCCAATGTTGGCGATCGCCGCCATGGTTTGCGACGTCCATGTGGTTGTCTCCACCCCCGCTCGAGTGGGAGCGTTGCTCGAGTGAGAGGGTAAGCGCCCAGGGGGGTGAGACGATTCCTGCGACACTAAGGGGCCGCCCAATTCCGGGTTCCAAGCGAGCGCGGAACAACTGGAAGATATGGACCAGCAAGGATAATTCACAGAGATTTGCTCGCTGAAAGCGCAGGGTGAACACGGCTCGACCCTTGCTCCGCAGCCTGTGCATCAATACGGACTATCCATGGAGTGGATGGATCGCAGCGCGGCGCTGGAGAAGCTGGGGGTGAAATCCCAGTCGCTCTATGCCTATGT
>JAIXTH010000193.1 GCA_027484265.1 Alphaproteobacteria bacterium | reverse complement strand
GACCCAGCAGCGGACGAGCTCACGCCCCGCGTCCGGGGTTGGGTGGCCACCCAACCCCGGACACCTCATTGCGCCGCCGTTCGCGACCTCGAGGCAAGCCCATTCAACAACCGAGCAGCTGCGCTCCAGTGGTTTGGTTGACCCGCTGGACCGCGCGGCTCCTGCCGCGCCCATGGTGGGAGCTATGCGCGGCGGGAGCCGCGCGGTCCAGCGGGTCGCTCGCGGCGCGAAGCGTCCTTGATGCCAGCCGCCCCGTCTGCGCCCAAAGTCGCAAGCGACGGGACGAAGCCGGACAACAGGTCTGCGCGGCGGTGTGGCAGCCCCACCGCGCCTGCCCCCACCGCTGCCGTGCCTGTTCCTGCATCAGGCTGTGTATCGCAGCGCCGGGTACAGGGCCGGTCCCTTGACCTCACCGGCGGCCCGCGCCAGTTTCCCGGCACACAGCCCGGACGGGAGAGCGCGGTTGCCGGTTGCAGCCGCCGCCGAAGGAGCAACCGCCCCGGAAACTCTCAGGCACCAAGGACCGCCGGGCTGATACACGCTGGAGAGTGCAGGGCAGGGGGCCACCGGCCACCCGTTCCTGCCGCCGAAGGAGCAAGCGGGCAGCGCCATGCCCGTGGAAACTCTCAGGCTGAGGACAGCGGGGGCAGCGGCTGGCCGGATCCCCGGCCAGCTCTGACTGCACCTGTTGCGGAGCGTGTGAGATGGCAGACCCGACCGGACCCCTGGAGACAACCGCCCTGACCGGCCTGTGGCAGGGCATGGGCGCGCGGATGGTGCCGTTCGCGGGCTATCTGATGCCGGTGCAGTTCGCCGACGGCGTCATGAAGGAACACCAGTGGACCCGCACCGAAGCGGGTCTGTTCGATGTGGCCCACATGGGACCCGCGCACCTCACCTTGAACGCGCGCCCCGCCGCCCCGGAAGCCGCCCATGCCGCGATCGCGGCGCTGGTCGAGACCTTCCTGCCCTGCGATGTGGCGGGCCTGCGCCCCGGCCAGCTGCGCTATACCACCCTCACAAATGCCCAGGGCGGGGTGCTGGACGACCTGTTCGTGGGCCGCCCGGCCGACCCTGACAGCCAGGGCAGCCTGTATTTCGTGGTCAATGCCGGCTGCAAGGAAGCCGACTTTGCCCTGATCGCTGCGGCCACGGCTGGAAAGGCCACCCTGACCCGCGCCGACCGGTCCCATACGCTGATCGCGCTGCAGGGGCCCAAGGCGGTGGACGTGATCCCCAATCTGGTGCGCGGCGCCGCCAGCCCGAAGAAGCTGGGGTTCATGGAATATGGCGTGTTCACCGGCCCGTTCGGCGCCCTGACCATCTCGCGCTCGGGCTATACCGGCGAGGACGGCTTCGAAATCCTGGTGGCCGCCGATCAGGCGGTTTCGCTTGCCAAGCTGCTGCTGGCGCACAGCGCGGTGAAGGCTATCGGCCTTGGCGCCCGCGATTCCCTGCGGCTGGAAGCGGGCCTGTGCCTTTATGGCCATGACCTCGACACCACCACCAGCCCGATCGAGGCGGGCCTGGCCTGGACGATCCAGAAGGTGCGCCGCGAGCGGGCCGATTTCCCCGGCGCTGCCCGGATCCTGCGCGAGCTGGCCGAGAAGCCCAGCCGCCGACGGGTCGGCCTTCTGCCGCGCGACGACAAGGCACCGGCCCGCGAGGGCACGCCGATCCACACCCCCGCTGGCGAGGCCGTGGGTGTGGTGACCTCCGGCGGCTTTGGTCCCACCGCGGGCGGACCCGTGGCCATGGGCTATGTCGCCACGGCCCATGCAGCTCCCGGCACCGAGCTGGACCTGATCGTGCGCGGCCAGCCGCGCCGCTGGGTGGTGACCGCACTGCCCTTCGTTCCCCACCGCTATCACCGCCCTGCTTGAGGAGGCTGCGTATCATGAGCGTCTATTTCACCAAGGATCACGAGTGGATCGCCGTCGAAGGCACCAGCGCCACCGTCGGCATCACCCGCTATGCCGCCGACCAGCTGGGCGATGTGGTCTATGTCGAGGTGCCGGCCGTGGGCCGCACCGTGACCCAGGGCGGCGAGATGGCCGTGGTCGAGAGCGTGAAGGCCGCCTCCGATGTCTATGCCCCGGTGTCCGGCACCGTGAGCGAGGCCAATGAGGCGCTTGGGGGTGCCCCGGAGACGGTCAATGAGGACCCCGAGGGCGCAGGCTGGTTCGCGCGCCTTGCCATCTCCGATCCGGGCGAGCTGTCGGGTCTGATGGACCGCGCTGCCTATGACGCCTTTATCGCCGGACTGTAGGCCACCATGCTGGGCGCCGTCCTCACCATCCTGTTCGTGGCCCTCGCCATCCTGCACATCGTGCCGGCCGTCGCCGCCGTGCGGCCGCAGCGGCTGGCGGTCCTCTATGGCGTGCGGTCGGATGATGCGGTTTTGCTGACGCTCCTGCAGCACCGGGCAGTGTTGCTGGGCATTGTGGGCCTGTTGATGCTGGCGGGCGCGGTGCATGTCGAGCTGCGCTGGTTCTGCCTGGTGTTCGGAGTGCTGTCGATGGCGAGCTTCCTGGTGATCGCGCACCAGCGTGGCACCACGACCGGCCCGTTGGTGGCGATCTACCGCGCCGATCAGGCCGGGATGGTGGTGGCGGCTGTCACGGCGGTCCTGATGCTGATGTTTGGCACGGGAGGCTGATCCATCATGTATGTGCCGCCCGCCTTTGCCCATGACGACCCGGATGGGATCGCGGCGTTCCTCGCCGCCCATCCGCTGGCGCTGGTGTGCGTGAACGGGCCGGAGGGACCGGTGGCGGCCCATGTGCCGCTGGTGGCGGTGCGCGATGCGCAAGGGGCCGTGGTCGAGCTGGTGGGGCATGTGGCCCGCGCCAATCCGTTCTGGGAGCTGGCGGACGGCGCGCAGGCGCTAGCGGTGTTCCGGGGGGCGGACGCCTATGTCTCGCCCTCGGCCTATCCGTCCAAGGCGCTGCATCACAAGGTGGTGCCGACCTGGAACTATGAGGCAGCCGAGCTGCGCGGCCTTTTGGCCGTGGAAGCCGACCCCGCGCGCATGGACCGGTTTGTCGATCTGCCCACCGCGATGATGGAAGCCGCGCGCCCGCGCCCCTGGGCCACTTCGGATGCGCCCGCCGCCTATGTTGGGGCGATGAAGCGCGGGATCGTCGGCTTGTCGCTGGCGGTCACCGCAGTCCGGGCCAAGCGCAAGCTGAGCCAGAACAAGGACGCCGACGACTTCCACGGGGTCCTGTCGGACCTTGCCGCCAGCACAGACCCCGGCGCCCGCGCCACCGCCACCGCCATGGCGGAGCTGGCCCGATGACCGCAGCCACCCCCCTGGAGTGCAGCTGCTCGCAGCTGCGCCCGCCGAACGCCAGGCACCTTCCTTCCCATCCCACCGAGACCTGACCCATGCGCTACTTGCCTTTGACCGAAGCTGATCGAGCCCAGATGCTGGCCGCCGTGGGTGTGCCGGATGTGGATGCGCTGTTCACCGATGTGCCGGTGGTGGCGCGGCGCGAGGGGCCCGTGGAAGGCCTGCCGCTGGCCCAGGGCGAGCTGGCGGTGGAGCGGCATCTGGCGGGCCTTGCGGCACGCAATGTGTCGGCGGGGTCGGTGCCGTTCTTCTGCGGAGCCGGGGCCTATCGCCACCATGTGCCCGCCAGCGTCGATCACCTGATCCAGCGCTCGGAGTTCCTCACCACTTACACCCCCTACCAGCCGGAAATCGCCCAGGGCACCATGCAGACCCTGTTCGAGTTCCAGACCCAGGTGGCCAACATCCTGCAGGCCGATGTGGCCAATGCCTCGATGTACGACGGCTCCACCGCCTGCGCCGAGGCTGTGGTGATGGCGGCCCGGGTGACACGGCGCAGCAAGGTGGTGTTCTCCGGCGGTCTGCACCCGCACTACCGCCGCGCCGCCGAAACCCTCGCCAAGCACTCGGGTCTGACCATCACGGCCATGCCGGCCGCGATCGATCACGAGGCCGCGGTGCTGGACGCGGTGGATGCCGATACTGCCTGCGTGGTGGTGCAGAGCCCCAATGTGTTCGGCACCCTCACCGACCTCACCGACATTGCGAAGGCCGTTCAGGCCAGGGGTGCGCTGCTGGTGGCGGTGTTCACCGAAGTGGTGGCGTTCGGCCTCGTGCAGCCGCCGGGCGCGCAGGGCGCTGACATCATCGTGGGCGAGGGCCAGTCGATCGGCAATCCGCTGACCTTCGGCGGCCCCTATGTGGGCCTGTTCGCCACCCGCGAGAAATACATGCGCCAGATGCCGGGGCGCCTCGCGGGGGAGACCGTGGACGCCGATGGCGCGCGTGGCTTCGTGCTCACCCTCTCCACCCGCGAGCAGCATATCCGCCGCGACAAGGCCACCAGCAATATCTGCACCAATTCAGGTCTCTGCGCCCTGGCCTTCACGATCCACATGACGCTCTTGGGCGAACAGGGCCTCGAGCGGATGGCGGCGCTGTCGCACGAGGCGGCCTGCGCCACCGCCGATGCGCTGGCGGCGATCCCCGGTGTGGAGGTGCTGACCCCCACTTTCTTCAACGAGTTCGCGGTGCGCGTGCCCGGCAACGCCGCGGCCCTGGTCGACGCCATGGCCGCCAAGGGCGTGATCGGCGGCGTTCCCTACAGCCGCCTCGACCCCGGCGCCGGCATGGATGACGTGCTGCTGGTTGCCGCGACAGAGACAACTGGTCACGGCGACATCGTCCAGCTGGCCGATACCTTGCGTCAGATAT
>JAIXTH010000216.1 GCA_027484265.1 Alphaproteobacteria bacterium | reverse complement strand
GCTGGGCGGGCCGGAAGTGGGCCGTGGCTGTGGCGGGCGCGGCATCATCCATGGCTTCGAACTGCTCGAGAAGCTCGGCTTCCACGAGTGGGACTTCGACTATGTGCTGCTGGACTTCCTCGGCGACGTGGTGTGCGGCGGCTTTGGCCTGCCGATCGCCCGGGACATGTGCCAGAAGGTGATCGTGGTCGGCTCGAACGACCTGCAGAGCCTCTATGTGGCCAACAATGTCTGTTCGGCGGTGGAGTATTTCCGCAAGCTGGGCGGTAATGTCGGTGTGGCCGGCCTCGTGATCAACAAGGATGACGGCACCGGCGAGGCCGAGGCCTTTGCACTGGCCGCCGGGATTCCGGTGCTGGCCGCGATCCCCGCCGACGAGGACATCCGCCGCAAGAGCGCCAACTACCAGATCGTCGGTACACCCGGCGGTCGCTGGGCGCCGCTGTTCGAGGCCCTGGCGATGCAGGTGGCCGAAGCGCCGCCGCTGCGGCCGCGCCCCCTCACGCAGGAGGGCCTCCTCGGCCTGTTCAGCCCCGACCAGACCGGCGGCGACGTGCAGCTGGTACCGGCCTCCCAGGAAGACATGCGCGGGGTGGCCTTCGTGCCGAAGAAGTCCCTCGAAGTGATCTACGACGCGGTATGACCATGGCCGATGACCTGAGCCATACGTCCTTCGACCGCACCCCCCAGCCGGACCCGGGCACGCAGCCTGGTACGCCGGCGGTGGATGGCGGCTGCCATGCCCCGCGCGAGCAGATGGTGGCGGCCGCCCGCGCGGCCGGGCAGGGGGAGCTGCTGGACCGCTTCACCGCCGACTATCCGGTGGGTCCGCACGACCAGCCGCAGAGCATGTGTCCGGCCTTTGGCTCCCTGCGGGTAGGCCTCAGGATGAAGCGGGTGGCCAGCGTGCTGTCGGGCTCGGCCTGCTGTGTCTATGGCCTGACCTTCACCAGCCATTTCTATGGCGCGCGCCGCTCTGTCGGCTATGTGCCGTTCAATTCCGAGACCCTGGTCACCGGCAAGCTGTTCGAGGACATCCGCGAGGCGGTGTTCCAGCTGGCGGACCCCGCCCAGTATGACGCCGTGGTGGTGACGAACCTGTGCGTTCCGTCAGCCTCCGGTGTGCCGCTGCGGCTCCTGCCCAAGGAAATCGATGGAGTCCGCATCGTCGGCATCGACGTGCCGGGTTTTGGCGTGCCCACCCATGCCGAAGCCAAGGACGTGATCTCGGGGGCCATGCTGGCCTATGCCCGCGACGAGGCCGAATCCGGCCCGGTGCAGGCCCCGGCTGTGGCCCGCCCCGGCCTGCCGTCGGTGACGCTGCTGGGCGAGATGTTCCCGGCCGACCCGATGGGCATCGCCGCCCTGCTGGCGCCCATGGGCCTGGCCGCGGGTCCGGTGGTGCCGGTGCGCGAGTGGCGCGAGCTGTATGGCGCGCTCGACTGTGCCGCAGTGGCCGCCATCCATCCCTTCTACACCAGCTCGATCCGGGTGTTCGAGGCTGCGGGCCGGCCGATCGTGGGTTCGGCACCGGTGGGCGTCGAGGGCACCCATGCCTGGCTGGCCGCCATCGGGGCCGCCTGCGGCATCGACCCGGCTGCCATTGCGGCGGCGCAGAATGCCGTGATCCCGGCGATCCAGGCTGCCCTGGCGGCACGCCCGATCAAGGGGCGGATCACGGTATCGGGCTATGAGGGCTCCGAGCTTCTGGTGGCGCGGCTGCTGATCGAGAGCGGCGCCGAGGTACCCTATGTCGGCAGCGCCTGTCCGCGCACCGCCTGGAGCGGCGCCGACCTCGACTGGCTGGTTGCGCGCGGCGTGGAAGTGCGCTTCCGCGCCTCGCTGGAACAGGACCTGGCGGCCGTCGATCTCTATCAGCCCGACCTCGCCATCGGCACCACGCCGGTGGTGCAGCATGCCAAGCAGGCGGGGCGCCCGGGGCTCTATTTCACCAACCTGATCTCGGCCCGTCCCCTGATGGGCGCCGCCGGTGCCGGCTCGCTGGCCCAGGTGGTCAATGGCGCCATGGCCGGGGCTGACCGGATGAGCGCCATGCGCAGCTTCTTCGAAGGCGTGGGCGAGGGCGAGACCGCCGGGGTGTGGAGCGACATGCCGGTGCTGCGTCCGCAGTTCCGGGCCAAGTTCGCCAAGCAGATGGCCGCCGCCGCCAAGGCAGAGGAGGCCGTGGGCACATGACCCTGATCCTCGATCATGACCGGGCAGGCGGCTATTGGGGCGCTGTCTATGCCTTCACCGCCATCAAGGGCCTGCAGGTGGTGATCGATGGCCCGGTGGGCTGCGAGAACCTGCCGGTCACCTCGGTGCTGCACTATACCGATGCGCTGCCGCCGCACGAGCTGCCGATTGTCGTCACCGGCCTGTCGGAGGAAGAACTCGGCAAGACCGGCACCGAAGGCGCCATGCGCCGCGCCTGGAGCGCCCTCGATCCGGCGCTGCCGGCCGTCGTGGTCACCGGCTCCATCGCCGAGATGATCGGCGGCGGCGTAACCCCCGAGGGCACCGCGATCCGCCGGTTTCTGCCGCGCACCATCGACGAGGACCAATGGCAGAGCGCCGACCGCGCCCTGTCGTGGCTGTGGACCGAGTTCGGACCCAAGAAGGTGCCGGCCCCGCGCCCGCGCGCCGACGGTGCCAGGCCACGAGTCAATATCATCGGCGCCATCTATGGCACCTTCAACATGCCCTCCGACCTCGCCGAGATCCGGCGCCTGGTGGAGGGGATCGGCTGCGAGGTGAACATGGTGTTCCCCCTCGGCAGCCACCTCGCCGACATCCGCCAGCTGGCGGACGCCGAGGTGAATGTGTGCCTTTACCGCGAGTTCGGGCGCAATCTGTGCGAACGCCTCGAGCGGCCCTATCTGCAGGCCCCGATCGGGCTCGAGAGCACCACGGCCTTCCTGCGCACCCTGGGCGAGCTGACCGGCCTTGATCCCGAGCCGTTTATCGAGCGCGAGAAGCACAGCACCATCAAGCCCCTGTGGGATCTGTGGCGCTCGGTGACGCAGGACTTCTTCGCCACCGCCAGCTTCGGCATCGCCGCCACCGACACCTATGCCCGCGGCGTGCGTCACTTCCTCGAAGACGAGATGGGGCTGCCCTGCGCCTTCGCCTTCAGCCGCTCGGCGGGCCTCAAGCCCGACAACCACGCGATCCGCGCCGCCATCCACAACGCGCCGCCCCTGGTGCTGTTCGGCAGCTACAACGAGCGGATGTATTCGGCCGAGGCAGGCGGGCGCAGCATCTTCGTGCCGCTCAGCTTCCCCGGCGCCATCATCCGCCGTCACATCGGCACCCCGGTGATGGGTTATTCGGGCGCGGTCTGGCTGGTGCAGGAAGTGTGCAACGGGCTGTTCGATGCCCTGTTCAACATCCTGCCGCTGGCCACCCAGATGGACCAGGTGGCGGCAACGCCGGCGCGCGCGCGCGAGCTGCCCTGGGACCCGCAGGCCAAGGCCGAATTCGACCGCATTGTGGAGGCCCAGCCGGTCCTCGTCCGCATCAGCGCCGCGCGCACCCTGCGCGATCTGGCCGAAGCGCGGGCAAGGGCATCGGGTGCCTCCGCTGTGCGGACCGAAGATCTCAATCCAGCTGGAGCGGTTGCATGAACAGGCCCAGCGTACCCCTCAGACGCGCATTGCGAACCGGGCAGATGCCCGGGGCCGGTGGCGTCCCAACCTTCGAGACGGCTGCGGCCGGACCGACGCCCGCCGTGTGGCGACAACACGGCGTTGCCAATGGGGATTTCCCCGGAGGCCCTACCTGGAGGCACAGGAATGGCAGATGATAGGACATCCCTGTCGGGTCTGACCGAAGCCGAGGCGAAGGAATTCCATGGGGTGCTCGTGCAGTCCACTGGCTTCTTCTTCGTTCTGACCTTGATCGCTCACGGCCTGATCTGGGCGTGGCGGCCTTGGTTCTGACGTCAGCTTTATAAAGGGAGACTGACAACATGTGGAAAGTCTGGATGCTTTTCGATCCGCGCCGTGCGCTGATCGGAATCCTGACGTTCGCGTTCTTCATGGTGATGCTGAACCACTTCGTTCAGCTCTCCACACCGCGCTACGGCAGCTGGCTGAATCAGCCGGTCGCCGAAGCTCAGTGAGCGAAGCACGCGCATCAAGCGCAGGTCCAGGCGGGGGCATCGACCCCTGTCTGGTCGGCCTGACGGTTCCCCGCGGAGCCTGAAGACCGGTCTGGCACGGGGCCTCGACCCCCCGCCTGCGACCCGACCTTGCAAGATGGCCTGTCCCGGCCCTGCCAGCGATGGCGGACCGGTGCGGTGCCAGTCCGGCCCGGCCAGGGCCGCCCCGCCGCTCGGACGGTGGACCGTGCCGCGCTCCTGTCATGGGAGCGGGGCGGCGTGTCCTCCAAGGCTGTCCCGAACGCCGGTGCGAAGTCTGGCCGGCCACCTGATCCGCCCCGGATCCCGTCCCGTGCCACCTGGGCATGGCCGGACCTGGCGGACCTGGAAGCGCCCGCCAGGCACTGCATGTGTCCGGCCGGGTCCTTTCAGGGCCCGCCAACCCGGTCCCAGGAGAAGCCCGCAAGCCTGGCACGGCAGCGGACCCGGAGAAACTGTCGAGTATGACTTGGAGGCAATGTCATGGCTCTGTTGAGTTTCGAGAGGAAGTACCGCGTACGCGGTGGGACCCTGATCGGGGGCGACCTGTTTGATTTCTGGTTTGGCCCCTTCTACGTCGGGTTCTTCGGCGTCGCGACGGCTTTCTTCGCCACGCTCGGCACTGCGCTGATCTTCTACAGCGCTGCCCAGCAAGGCACGTTCAATCCCTGGCTGATATCCGTCGAGCCACCCGATCTCAAGTACGGCCTCGGCCTTGCGCCCCTCAATGAGGGGGGGATCTGGCAGATCGTCACGATCTGCGCCACCGGCGCGTTTACGTGCTGGGCGCTCCGCGAAGTGGAAATCTGCCGCAAGCTGGGCATGGGCTACCATGTTCCGCTGGCGTTCAGTGCAGCTGTCATCGCCTATGTGACCCTGGTGATCATCCGGCCGTTCCTGCTGGGCGCCTGGGGACACGGGTTCCCGTACGGGATCTATTCGCACCTCGATTGGGTGTCGAATATCGGCTACCAGTACCTGCAGTTCCACTACAATCCGGCGCACATGATCGCCGCGTCCTTGTTCTTCACGACGACGCTCGCGCTCGCGCTCCACGGCGCCCTGGTGCTGTCGTCGGTCAATCCCGGTCCTGGCACCGAGGTGAAGACCCCCGAGCACGAGGACACCTACTTCCGCGACTTCATCGGCTATTCG
>JAIXTH010000091.1 GCA_027484265.1 Alphaproteobacteria bacterium | reverse complement strand
CGCGCCCACTGCGGAAGCGATGCGCGGCGGGTGCCGCGCGCGCCAGCGCATAGCGGACACATCAATCCCCACCCCCGCTGGACCGCGCGGCTCCTGCCGCGCCCACGGCGGGGGCGATGCGCGGCGGGAGCCGCGCGCTCCAGCGCATAGCGGACACAGAAGAAGGCCCGGGATCCGCTGGGAACCCGGGCCACATCTGGTCCGATCAGACCATGTCTGGAAGGCGCCTTACTTGGGCGCTTCAGCCGGAGCCGCGGCCGGAGCAGCAGCCTCGGCACCTTCGGCCGGAGCGGCATCGGCCGCCGGAGCCGCACCTTCGGCAGGAGCCGCACCCTCTGCAGGAGCCGCGCCATCAGCCGGAGCAGCCGCGGCAGCAGCCGCAGGGTTGCGCGAGGGATCGGGAGCCGGGATCGCCACCCCGGTGCCGCCGATGCTGCGCAGATAGGCCACCAGCGCGATCCGGTCTTCCTGCGAGCGGATCCCGGCGAAGCTCATCGAGGTGCCATCGATATAGCCCTTGGGATTCTTCAGGAAGTTATACATCCCGTCATAATCCCACGCCTTGCCATAGCCGCGCATCGCCTCCGAATAGGCAAAGCCTGGATGGGTCCCGGCGGTGCGTCCGAACACGCCATACAGCAGCGGGCCGGTCTTGTTGGCTTCGCCGGCGCCGACATTGTGGCAGGACATGCAGACCTTGTGCTCTTCGTCACCCTTGGCGACCAGAGCCGCCAGCTGGGCCGGGTCGGCAAACAGGGTGCCCCAGTCGGGCATCAGCTCGGGGCCGGCTGCGGCAGCACCACCCCCGGCGGCCTCTTCCGGCACCTCCACCGGCAGGCCAACTGCCGACGTGTCGCGGGCGAACATCACCCCCGCTGCCGTCTGCAGTCCGAGGATCCCCAGGCCAGTCGCGAGGATCGCGCCAGCAGCCATGTTGAACCAAACGCCCTTGCTGCTCATGTCCGGCACCTGTCCCTTGGTTCGGGGCGCTGTGCTGCCCCGGTTTGTGCTTGATTCCGGCAGGCTGAACCGCACATTGGACGCCCGCCCGGTGCGCGCCTATGGCATGGGCACGGATTACCCGCAACAGCGCCAACTGCCGCAAATCCCGCCCCAAGGGCCAGCCGGGACCAAACGCCGCAGCAGGCCAGGCGCCGACGGGCCATGGAGACCGCGAGCCTTGAATCCCATCACAATCATCCCCGCACGCATGGCAGCCTCGCGCCTGCCTGGCAAACCGCTGGCCGACATCGAGGGCACCCCCATGATCCAGCGGGTGATCGAGCGTGCCCGGCTGTCCGGGCGCGGCACGATCGCCGTTGCAGCCGCCGAGCCCGAGATTGTCGCGGCCGCCGAAGCCGCAGGCGTACGGGCCGTTCTGACCGACCCGGCGCTACCCTCGGGCACAGACCGGATCCATGCCGCCCTCGCCACCCTCGACCCCGAGGGCCACCACGATGTGGTGGTGAACCTGCAGGGCGACATGCCAACCTTCGACCCGGCCCTGCTGGGCGCCGTGCTGGATGTGCTGGAGGCGATGCCGCAGGCCGACATCGCCACGCTGGTGTCGCCGTCCGATGATGCGGCCGAGCGGGCAGACCCGAACGTCGTCAAGGCAGTGCTGTGCGGCGCCGGTGCCGACAGCCCGGCGCGCTGCCTGTATTTCACCCGCGCCGCCGCGCCCGCCGGCGATGGCCCGGTGCTGCGGCATGTCGGACTGTATGCCTACCGACGCCCGGCGCTGGCGCGTTTCGTGGCAGCACCGCCCTCTGCCCTGGAGTTGCGCGAGAAGCTTGAACAGCTGCGGGCTCTGGAGCTGGGGATGGTGATTGGCGCCGGGGTCGTTGACGGCTTCCCCAAAGGCGTGGACACGCCCGAGCATCTCGAGGCTGCCCGCCACTGGTATCGCACTGCAGGACAAGGAACCCGATGAAGACGATCGCATTCCAGGGCGAGATCGGCGCCAACAGCCACGCCGCCTGTCTCGAGGCCCGGCCCGGCCTTGACCCGCTGCCCTGCCAGACCTTCGAGGATGCCTTCCAGGCTGTGCGCGACGGCACTGCAGCCCTGGCCATGATCGCCATCGAGAACTCGATCGCCGGTCGGGTTGGCGATGTGCACCAGCTGCTGCCGGAGAGCGGGCTTTATGTGGTGGGCGAACACTTCGCCATGATCCATCACCAGCTGATCGGCCTGCCAGGGGCGCAGCTGGCGGATATCCGCACCGTGCGCTCGCACCCGATGGCTCTGGGCCAGTGCCGCAAGGTGATCCGCGAGCTGGGTGCGGTGGCCGTGAAGACCGCCGACACGGCTGGTGCGGTACGCGAGATCAAGGAGGCGGGCGATCCGTCGGCGGCTGCCCTCGGCTCGCGCCTGGCCGCGCAGCTCCACGACCTGCCGATCCTGCGCGCCGATGTGGAGGACGCGGCCCATAATGCCACCCGCTTCGTGATCCTGGCCCGCGAGCCGGACGATGCCGAGCCGGATAGCGGCCGCTGTGTCACCAGCTTCATCTTCCAGGTCCGCAACATCCCGGCCGCGCTCTACAAGGCGATGGGCGGCTTTGCGACCAATGGCGTCAACATGACCAAGCTGGAAAGCTATCAGATCGGTGGCAGCTTCACCGCCACCCAGTTCTATGCCGACATCGAGGGCCATCCCGAGGACCCGAATGTGAAGCTGGCACTGGAGGAGCTGGGCTATTTCTCGAGCGAGCTGCGCATCCTGGGGGTCTACCGCGCCCATCCGTTCCGCCTCGGACGCACCTGATCGGGACAGACCGCCACGAACGACAGCCTGTCAGGTGCGGATCGTTCATGCTGCGTTGGGGTTGCGGCTGCTTGAATCTGCTGTGAAGCCTTCTACACAGATGACGCCCGTCACCCTCATGCCGTTGGGTGGCGGCTGTGGCAGGGATGGGCACGGGGGGAGCAGACTAGGCGGATGGCAATGTCGCGGAACAACGGCACCGGCGGGGGTGCAGGGCAGATTCGCCCGACGCGATGGCTGGCGGTTGGCTTGGCCGGACTGCTGGCCGGTGGCTGTGCCTCGATGGGCAGTGGCGGCGACCGGGCAGCGTCGGCTGCCCAGGGCGCGATGACCCAGCCCTTGCGCGACTTCGGCCTGATCCGGCCGACCATCCCGCCCGAGCTGTCACGGATCGTCGATCCCTATGCCCCGCCGATGGGCCCGGGCTGTGCCTGGCTGAACTATGAGCTCGCAGGGCTGGAGGCCGTGCTCGGCAGCGACGCCTCGCGGAGCGACGAGCGGCGGCGCAGCGGGACCGAAGTGGTGGGCGATGCCGCCGACAGCGCGGTGCGCGGCGCCGTCAGCGACCTGATCCCCGCCCGCGGTCTGGTGCGCCAGCTCAGCGGCGCCGAGGCAGCCGACCGCGAGATGGCCCGGGCGCAGGAGCGGGGCCGCATGCGGCGCGCCTATCTGATGGGCCTGTCCCATGCAGAGGATTGCAGCACCCCGCCCGCCGTGACACCGGCCAGCGTGGTGCCGGCAGCAGCCACCCCGCCCAGCGCCCAGAGATGACCCGCTGGAGCGCGCGGCCCCAGCCGCGCCTCGGCCCCCGGGGTGATGCGCCGCAGAGGCGGCGCGGTCCGGCTCTTCAGGGTTTCTAGGGGGCCGGCTCCGCCCGGGGGCTGGAGGCCTGGCCGGCCCAGCGGGTCGTGAGGTCCCGCGCGAGCGCGTGCAGGGTGCCACCCGCGATCGCATCGCGCAGGGTGGCCATGAGGTGCTGGTAGAAGGCGATGTTGTGCCAGCTCAGGAGCACCTGGCCGAGGATTTCGTCGCACTTCACCAGATGATGCAGATAGGCCTTCGAATAGTCCTGGCTGGCCGGACAGGGCACCTGCGGATCGAGCGGGTCCTGGTCTTCGGCAAAGCGGGCGTTCTTGAGGTTCACCGGCCCGTCCCAGGTCCAGGCCTGGCCGTGGCGGCCGGCCCGCGTGGGCAGCACGCAGTCGAACATGTCCACCCCGCGCAGCACCCCGGCCACCAGGTCCAGCGGCTTGCCCACCCCCATCAGATAGCGGGGCCGCTCGCCCGGCAGGTGCGGGACGGTGACGTCGAGCGTGTCGCACATCGCAGCGTGCCCCTCGCCCACGGCGAGGCCGCCAATGGCATAGCCGCCAAAGCCGATCTCCCGCAGGCCTTCGGCGGAACGCTTGCGCAGATCCTCGAACACCGAGCCCTGCACGATCCCGAACAGGGTCTGGGCCGGCCGCTCGCCAAACGCATCCCGGCAGCGGCGGGCCCAGCGCAGCGACAGCTCCATCGAGGTCTCTGCCTCGCGGTGCGGCGAGCCGAAGCGGGTGCATTCATCCAGCTGCATCACGATGTCGGCGCCAATCGCTTCGGCCTGCAGCCACATCGCGTGCTCGGGCGTCAGCTGGTGGCGCGAGCCGTCGAGGTGGCTGCGGAACACCACGCCCTCTTCGGTCAGCTTGCGCAGCCCCGCCAGCGACCAGACCTGGAAGCCGCCGGAATCGGTCAGGATCGGCCCGCTCCAGCCGCCAAACCGGTGCACCCCGCCCAGCCGCTGCAGCCGCTCGCCCCCCGGGCGCAGCATCAAATGATAGGTATTGGCCAGGATCACGTCGGCGCCGGTGGCGCGCACCTGGTCCATGGTGAGGGCCTTGACCGTGGCCGCCGTGCCCACCGGCATGAAGGCCGGGGTGCGGATGGTGCCGCGCGGGGTCTGCAGCACGCCGGTGCGGGCGGCGCCTTCGGTGGCGTGGATGGTGAAGGGGAAGCTGATCATGGCCAGCGCCGCCACAGCAAGGAGGCATCGCCATAGGAGAAGAACCGGTAGCCCGACGCGATGGCATGGGCATAGGCGGCCCGCATCGTCTCCATCCCGCTGAAGGCACTCACCAGCATCATCAGGGTGGATTTGGGCAGGTGGAAATTGGTCATCAGCCCGTCGGCACTGGCAAAGCGGTGGCCGGGTTTGATGAAGATCGCGGTCTCGCCCATGAAGGGCCGCACGGTGCCGTCGGGGTCGGTGACGCTTTCCAGCGTACGCAGCGAGGTGGTGCCCACCGCAATGATCCGCCGCCCGGCGCGCCTGGCCGCTGTCAGCGCCCCGGCCACCGCCTCCGAGACCTCGCAGTATTCGGCGTGCATCACATGCTGGCTGACATCGTCGGTCTTGACCGGCAGGAACGTCCCTGCGCCCACATGCAGCGTTACCCAGTGCCGCTCGATCCCGCGCGCATCCAGCGCTGCCAGCAGCCGGTCGGTGAAATGCAGGCCTGCGGTGGGCGTGGCCACCGATCCGTCCCGGGCGGCATAGACAGTCTGATAGTCGGCGGCATCGTCGCTGTCGGCGGCGCGGCGCCGGGCGATATAGGGCGGCAGCGGCATGGTGCCCGAGACGATCACCGCCTGATCCAGCGCAGGCCCGGCAAGACCAAAGCGCAGCAGCACCTCACCCCCCTCGCCTTTCTCCTCCACCAGACAGTCGAGCCCGCCGGGGATCTCGATCCGGTCACCCGGCACCAGCCGCTTGGCCGGACGCACGAAGGCCCGCCAGGCATCGGGCGCCTCGCGCTTGTGCAGGTTGATCTCGAGCAGCACCCCGGCCTCGCCCGCGCCACTGCGCCCGCGCGAGGGCCGCACCCCGGCGAGGCGCGCGGGGATGGTCCGGGTATCGTTGAACACCAGCACGTCACCGGGCTGCAGCAGCTGCGGCAGGTCGCGCACCACATGGTCGCTCAGCTCGCTGGCGGTGCCGGGGCTGTCACCGGGGCACACCTGCAGCAGGCGCGCGCTGTCACGCGGCCGCGCGGGGCGCAGGGCAATCGCCGCCTCGGGCAGCTCGAAGTCGAAATCGGACAGGCGCATG
>JAIXTH010000102.1 GCA_027484265.1 Alphaproteobacteria bacterium | reverse complement strand
GGCGGACCTCCGCCGGGGCGCTTTTGCATGGCCCCCGCTGGACCGCGCGGCTCCCGCCGCGCATCACCCCCGCCAGGGGCGCGGCAGGCGCCGCGTGGTCCAGCTCCCGTGGCTGGTCCGGGGAAGCCTGGTTACCAGCTGCCGCTGAGGCGTTCGAGGCGCCAGCCACCGCCTGGAGCCCGGGCGAGGGTCTCAGCGAGCCAGGGAAGCGCTGCCCGCAGGGCGGGCTCGAGGGTGAATGGCGGGTTGAGGATGGTCACCCCCGCCGCCGTCAGGCCCCGCACCGCGCCATAGGCCGCCACCGCGAGGTCCGCCGCCAGCAGCCGCACCCCGCTCGCGGCGAGCTTGCGCCGGTAGGAGGCCGTGGCATCGGGATCCTTGTCGGCATGCCAGAAGATGGCTGTCCCGCCTGCAAACAGCCGCACGCAGTCATCAAGCGCCGCCACCAGCCGGGCGAACTCGCCCGGCTTCTCGAACGGCGGGTCCACCAGCGTCAGCCCGCGCCGTTCCGGCGGCGGCAACAGACCGCGCAGCCCGCCCCAGCCGTCGCGGACCTCGATCTTCAGGCCGCGCCGCCCGCGCATCCGGGCCTCCAGCTCTGCCGCCTCCCGCGGGTTGAGTTCGCACAGGCGCAGACTGTCGCCCCCGCGCAGCAGCCGGCTGGCGATCATCGGCGAGCCCGGATAGGATTGTCCCGGCTCCCAGCCGGCCGCATCCATCGCCGCCAGCCACCGTGTCACCAGGGGCGGAACGGTAGCCGGCTCGGCAGCTGCCAGGGCCGCGACCTGCGCGATCCCGGCCTGCCATTCGGGACTGCGACCGGCCTCCTCGCCTGCCAGATCATAGGCCCCTGCCCCGGCGAACACGTCGGTGTAACGAACCGGGGCCTCCTTCAGCAGAAGATGGTCGAGACATGCTACCAGCACCATGTGCTTGAGGACATCGGCGAAATTGCCGGCATGGAACGCATGGCGATAGTTCATGACGCGCTGTCTGACTCGAACAGGTCCTTCTCCGGACGGCGCATCCACAGGCCAAGACCCACCAGCACCAGACCGGCCAGGACCCATGGCCAGTTGCCATTGACGAGCCCCACCGCCCGGGCCTGCACAGGATCGGCCGGGTCATAGGCGATGGATGCCGTCTGCGGAAACGGATTGTCCGACAGCTGCACCACGCCTGCTACGTTCCGGGGCTGTGACGGCGCCACCGTGCCATCGGGCCTCACCTCCAGCCCCTCGCGGCGGGTCCGCACCGAGCGCGGCGACAATGTGGTGGCGGCATAGGCGCTGCCGCTTGAATCCTCGAACAGATAGACGCCGGTGCGTCGGTAAGTGCCCTTCGGCCCCGTCTCGACCATGCCGGCAAACCGACCCTCGGCCCGCGCCTTGCCCATGGACCAGACGGCTTCACCCGCCAGATCCCAGCCAAAGCCAGCAGCAAGGGCCAGCCCCAGGACCGCCACCGCCAATCCCTGCTCCCGGCGGCCCGAAGGCATGGTCAGGGTCCGGCTAAGGGGGCGGTAGAACTTGAATTGCTGCATGGCGCGGTCCTGAATCCCCGCACAGGAGCCAGGGCACCGGCCTCGGCCGGGCCTGCAGCGGCGGGCCGGACCAGCTCTAGCGC
Organism: Alphaproteobacteria bacterium; assembly: GCA_027484265.1. GTDB lineage: Bacteria > Pseudomonadota > Alphaproteobacteria > Caulobacterales > Aquidulcibacteraceae > JAIXTH01. The sequence continues at coordinate 2,862 of JAIXTH010000102.1, read as the reverse complement.
TCCCCGGCCTCCGCGTCAGCCGCTCACTTCACTCCGTGCGCCAGCTTCTTCAGGAACGGCGAAGCGATGCCCAGCAGGATCCCGGCCCCGATCGTCCACCAGCCCCAGGGCGCAAACGCGGCCACATAGGTGGCGAGGGCCGCCCCCGGATCGGTCACCTGCCCGCCGATGGTTTCGACGGCCGCGAACTGTGCCAGGAACCCGCCCAGATACTGCGACCAGGATGACGCCAGGAACCAGGTTGCCATCAGGGTGGACAGCAGCGTCGGCGTCGACAGCTTGGTCATCCAGCTGAGGCCCACCGGCGACAGGCACAGCTCGCCCGTGGTCTGCAGGAGATAGGCGAGGGCCAGGAACATCAGCGGGATGCGGAATTCCTCATTGGCAAAGCTCGCGCCCCACACCAGCACCAGGAACGACAGGCCCACCTGCACCAGTGCGATTGAAAACTTGAGCACCGGATTGGGATCGAGATTGCGCTGGCCCAGCCAGGCCCACAGCCACGAGAATACCGGCACCAGCAACAGGATGAACCCGGAATTGAAGCTCTGGGTCTGGGAGGCTGTCATGGCGCCGCCCCCGGGCAGGGACAGATCGGTGTTGCGGTCGGCGAACAGGTTGAGCGAGGTGCCGGCCTGCTCGAACAGGGTCCAGAACACCACGGAGGCCGCAATCAGGATCAGAGCCAGGATCAGGCGCCCGCCTTCCTCGCGGGTGCATTTGGTCATGATCTGCCAGATGAAGAAGCCGATCACCAGCACCGACACCCCGATCAGCCCCACGCCCACCAGGCCGCTGCTCTGCACCAGAAGATAGATCACATAGAGCGCCGGAATGGTGGCGAGATACACCGCCCACTCGGCATTGATCGGCCCCAGGACCGGCTTCTTGAGTGCTGCTGGCACGGGCGGCTCGCCCTTGCCCTCCAGCAGCGGCTTGCCCAGCACGAACACCACCCAGCCCAGCGCCATCCCGACCCCGGCAGCACCGAACCCGGCCCACCAGCCCACCTTGGCCCCGAGCCCGCCGCACAGGATCGCAGCCCAGAAGGCTCCGAGGTTGATCCCGAAATAATAGAGCGTGAAGCCCGGATCGCGGCGCGGATCGCCCTCCGGATAGAGCTGTCCCACGATCGAGGAGATGTTGGGCTTGAGAAAGCCCACCCCGGCAATGATCAGCGACAAAGCCAGATAGAACAGTGCCTTGTAGGGGCCGTCGGCCTCGCGCACCGACAGCTGGTAGCTGTCGCCGGGCAGGGTGGCGGGCAAGGCGGCGGTGGGCGGCAGGCCCGCGATGGTGATCGAGCGGTCGGTGCCGATCTCGAAATCATAGGGCTGGCCCTGGACCAGCAGCTGGACCTCGCGGTCGGCAGCCCGGCCTGTGACCTGCATCTCGTAGGTGGCGCCCTGATAGGTCAGAAGCTGGGTGGCGGGCTTGCCCTCGAACGCCATGGTGAAGTGGCCGGCCACCAGCAGCAGCGCGCCAAATGCGATCGCCTTGCGGGTCCCCAGCAGCCGGTCGGCCAGCAGGCCGCCGACCACTGGGAGGAGATAGACCAGGGAGGTGTAGGAGCCATACTGACTGGTGGCCTCGGCATCCTGCATCAGGAAATGCTGGGTCATGAAGAACATCAAAAGGCCGCGCATCCCGTAGTACGAGAAGCGCTCCCACATCTCTGCAAAGAACAGGATCACCAGTCCCCTGGGATGGGTCCGCAATTGCAGGCCGACCACCGTCACGGTCATGACCGTGATGATCAGCCCGGCCCACTCCACCAGTCCGAATTCCATGTGATGCCCCCGCGCGCGACCGCTCGCTCCCGCAGGAGCCGCAGTGCCTTGATCCCTCGCCCCATTCTGATCACGCGTTTGTGAGGAGCGCAAGGGCGGGTGTCATGGACGGCACGGAAAAGGCCGGGCTGCGCGCGCAGCCGGGGCACGGTCTACCGGTTGATGGGGGTCAGGCTGCCAGGGCGATCACGCGGTTGCGGCCGCCCTGCTTGGCGGCATAGAGCGCCTGGTCGGCGCGCTTGAGCACGGTGTCGGGGGTATCGCCGGGCTGGTCGCCGATGGCGACACCGACCGAGCAGGTCACCACCAGATCCTCGCGGGCCACCCCGATCTTGAACGGTCCGCCAGCGATCGCACTGCGCAGGCGCTCGGCGATGATGATGGCGTCTTCCGGGTCGGTATCGGGCATGATCACCACGAACTCCTCGCCCCCGAAGCGGCAGGTCAGGTCGCGGGGCCGGAAGTTGGATGCCAGCCGCACCGCGAACTCGCGGATCACGTCATCGCCGGCATCGTGCCCGAACAGGTCGTTCACGCGCTTGAAGTGGTCGATGTCGGTGATCAGCACCGACACCGGCGGGCCGCCCCGCTGGGCGCGCGACAGATGGGCCTTGAGCTGGCCTTCCATATAGCGGCGGTTGTGCAGGCCGGTGAGCTGGTCGGTGACGGCCATCTCCATCGACTGGTCCACCCGCACGCGCAGGTGATCGAGATAGCGCTTGCGGCGGATCAGGGTGCGCACCCGTGCGGCAATCTCGTCCTCGTCAACCGGCCGGTAGAGGAAGTCGTTCACGCCCAGCTCCAGCGCCCGCACCGCGCGGTCGCGGTCGTCGGATTCGCAGATGGCGAGGATCGGCAGGTTGCGGGTGGTTTCCTGGCCACGGACGTGGGCTGCAAGGCGCAGGCCATCGAAGGCGCGCCCGGACGTCGAGATGACCATCAGCTCGACTGTGGCCTGACCGGCGGGACCCATCTGGTCGGCCTCATGCATCAGCACGGGTCGCTGATCGCGCTCCAGCACCCGCTTGAGCCGCTCGCCACGGCGCACGTCATCCTCGACGATCAGCACCCG
>JAIXTH010000177.1 GCA_027484265.1 Alphaproteobacteria bacterium | reverse complement strand
TACCGCGATCTGGTTGGCCTTCGCACACTTGCAATCCTCATAGACAGGTTTGGTGTTTCGGTTTCTGAAATCCGGAAGGCATACGAAAAGCTGCGACAGCGCTGGGACCGACCATGGTCCGAGGTGCGGCTAGCTGTCGTCAAGCGACAGATCGTGTTTGATCTTGATGCAGAGCCTCGCAACGTGACAGACGGTCAGCTTGTGTTCAAGGCTTTCCCGCTCCCAATGGTTGCCGAGGAAGTGCTTGCAGACACTGAGAAGCTTCGGTCTCGTTCTGAGGACATGATCGGGAAGTTCGAGCAAAAACGCCACGTTGCGCACAATGCTCGCGTGATTGCCGGCACGCGCATTCCAATCCGCGTTGTCATGGACTTCATTGAAGCTGGTTACGACGATGATGCAATTGTGGCGGAGTATCCCGATCTGAGGGCCGCCGATATCCAAGCGGTGCGCTCAGCCGCTAAGGAGGCTGCCTGACCGCCGTGTCACTCCTTTTCTTTGCGGACCACTGCGTATCAGAGTCGGTCTGCAAGCTACTCGAGGAGCGCGGACATGTAGTCGAGCGCTTACGTCACTCGATTCCAACCGACTCGCCCGACGCTCTTGTGGCCCGATTTGCTGAGCACTCCGAGGCAATACTACTCAGTTCGGACAGGGACTTCGAGAGAATAGCCCCCCGAATTCCTACTGGTGCGCGGGCGCGGTTTCGAAAACTTAGCCGCATTCATCTCGGAATGAAGCCAACTCAGTCGCATCACAGGGTTGCAGCTGCCCTGGACTTGATTGAATTTGAGTGGCGCGCAGCCCAATTGCGGTCCGACAAGCGCATTCATATCGCCATCACGGACACAACTATAAGAACACATCGCTAACACGCGTCAAGACAATAGTTCTGGAATGGTATTGTCCAATTTCCCGACCCACTCACCTATCGTGCTCTCCGGACGTCATTCAATTGGCATTTGGAAAAAAGAAAGAGGCAAGACCTTTGCCTTCCTTCCCCGAAGGGACACCTAGCAGGGCCGAGCCTCCACAAGTGAGCATGCAGAGCGGCTGGTTTGCTGTCAACGCGTACGGCGCCGCCAAGCTCCATCAGGGCCAGGCTTACAGCGGCTTCACCGTGCCCAGATACGCCACCACCACCAGCAGCGCATAGACGCTCCAGACCCAGATGCGGGTGATGTCCATGGCCTTGCGGAGGGGGAGTTCGGTGGCGTCGGAGCTGCCGTGCTGGATGAGGGCGCCGAGGAGCGGGCCGACGGGTTTGAAGGCCACGTCGATCATGATGGCCGCCACGAAGATCGCGGCGAACACCACGGCTTTCCAGGCCAGCCACTGGTCGGCCACCAGCGGGCCGAAGCCCAGCACCGATGAGAGGCCCAGCCACGCATAGAACACCGTGATGGCGATCTTCACCCAGAACTCGATCTGTCTCAGGCGGGCCGCGCGCGGCCCCGGCCCCGACAGATGCGCGGCCCACACCAGGAACAGCCACACCCCCGCCACCAGCCAGGCTGCCACCACCAGCGCCAGCGGCACATCCCAATAGGCGCCGGCCTTCACCAGCGTCAGCGACAGCGGCACCATCAGGGCCCAGGCCGTGCGCGGCCCCATGTCCACCACGGTCAGGAGGCGCAGGATCTCCAGCCGGACTTCCAGCGGCTTGGAGCGGTCGCGGAACGCCTGGCCCAGGATCGCCACGCCAAGGTCCGCGCCCAGCCAGAAGGTGAAGGCCAGCAGGTGCGCGAACACCAGGAGGTCATAGATGCCGCTCATCGTCCGCCGTCACCCCTGCCGGGCGCTCGATCAGGCCACCCGGTATTCCTTGATGCAGGTGCGCTTCACCAGCACGTCGTTCTCGAACCAGTGCCACGTCCGGCCCCGGTCGTTGCCGTCTTCGGACAGCTGGATCATTTCGTAAAGATAGGAACCGGGCATATCCTTGCGGGTCCAGGTGAGAACCACAGTGCGCGGGTCGATTTCCCAGGCGCTGCCATCGATCCGGTCGGTGTCCCACCAGATCCGGCCATCCCTGTAGGTGGCGGGGAAGTGGATTTCCTCCGAGCGTCCATCGTCCCAGATGTAGGTGTTGATCTGGTAATAGGCGTAGGGGCCATCATCGGGGAAACGGCACTGCAGGCGCGAGCGGTGCCGGTCGATCACGGTGTTGGCGGTATCGACATGGATGTACTCGCCCTCCCAGATGCCCTCGTGGCGGGCCAGAAGAGGCATCGCGCTGCGGATTTCGCTCATGGTCAGTGGTCTCCTGCTTGTGGCTTCTGCATGATGGAGGCGGCACGGAAAATCAAATGATATATCCTTTGTGCCTTGACCGGGAGCCCCCTGCCGCATGTCCGACCATCTGAAACTGACCCGCGATGCCGCCACCCGCACCGCCACCTTGTGGTTCGACCGGCCTGCCAGCCGCAATGCGCTGACGGTGGCGATGTGGAGCGCGATTCCGGCACTGGTGGCCGAGGTAGCTGCGGACGACGCGGTGCGGGTGCTGTTCGTGCGTGGGGCAGGGGGGACGTTTGCCGCGGGCGCCGACATTGCCGAGATGCCCACGGTCTATGCCAGCGAGGCGGCGGCGCTTGCCAATGACGAGCGGATCCAGGGGGCGATGCAGGCGCTGGAGACCTCTGCCAAGCCCACCATCGCTCTGATCGAGGGCGCTTGTGTCGGGGGCGGCTGCGGGCTCGCGCTTGCGTGCGATTTCCGGTTTGCGGCCGAGGGCGCCCGGTTCGGGATCACGCCGGCCAAGCTGGGCCTCGTGTATGGAGCCGCAGACAGCCGGCGGCTGGTGGAGGCGGTGGGCCTGTCGGCGGCGCGCGACCTGCTGTTCACCGGGCGGCTGGTGGATGCGGGCCGGGCGCTGGCCATCGGCCTGGTGGATGAAGTGGTGGCGCCGGAGGAGCTGGAGGACTTTGGCCTCGAACAGGCCGCGCGCCTCGCCGCCGCCTCGTCCTGGTCGATCAGCGCGCAGAAGGAGGTGCTGGGCCTGCTGCGGGCTGGTGCCGATGGCCACCCGCGCTCGCGCGCGCTGTTCGGGCAGTCGTTCACGGGTCCCGATTTCCAGGAAGGCTATGCGGCCTTCACCCAGAAGCGCCCCCCGCGGTTCTGAGCGTCCTGGTGGCACCGCTGCCGCACGAAGATGCAGGGCCGGTTGGCGCGGGCCGCGCAGCGCGCTAGTCATCGTGCCATGCTGCGCAACACCTATCCCACCCTCGACTTCGACCTTGGCGAGACCGCCGATGCCATCCGCGACACCGTCGAGCGCTTCGCCGCGCTCGAAATCGCGCCGCGCGCCGCCGAGATCGACCGCACCGATGCTTTCCCCCGCGACCTGTGGCCCAAGCTCGGCGAGCTTGGCCTGCTCGGCATCACCGTCGAGGAAGAGGATGGCGGCTCGGGGCTTGGCTATCTCGAGCATGTGGTAGCGATGGAGGAAGTGAGCCGCGCCAGCGCCTCGGTCGGCCTGTCCTACGGCGCCCACTCGAACCTGTGCGTCAACCAGCTGCGGCGCTGGGGCACGCCCGAGCAGAAGGCGCGCTATCTCACCAAGCTCGTCACCGGCGAGCATGTGGGCGCGCTCGCCATGTCCGAGAGCGGATCGGGCTCGGATGTGGTGTCGATGAAGCTGCGGGCCGAGCGCAGGGGCGACCGGTTCGTGCTCAATGGCGGCAAGTTCTGGATCACCAATGCCCGCCACGCCGATACGCTGATCGTCTATGCCAAGACCGACCCCGAGGCCGCCAGCCGCGGCATCACCGCCTTCCTGATCGAGAAGGACTTTGCAGGCTTCTCGGTGGCGCAGAGCCTCGACAAGCTCGGCATGCGCGGCAGCCCCACCGGCGAGCGGGTGTTCGAGGACTGCGAAGTGCCGGTGGAGAATGTGATGGGGCCGCTGAATGGCGGCTCGGGCGTGCTGATGAGCGGGCTGGATTACGAGCGCGCCGTGCTGGCGGCCGGGCCGCTGGGGATCATGCAGGCCTGCCTCGACGAGGTGCTGCCCTACATCCACGAGCGCCAGCAGTTCGGCAGGCCGATCGGCGAGTTCCAGCTGATGCAGGGCAAGATCGCCGACATGTATGTCACGCTCTCCACCGCCCGCGCCTATGTGTATGCGGTGGCCAAGGCCTGCGACCGGGGCCAGACCACCCGCAAGGATGCGGCCGGCGCGATCCTCTATGCCGCCGAGAAGGCCACCTGGATGG
>JAIXTH010000207.1 GCA_027484265.1 Alphaproteobacteria bacterium | reverse complement strand
CCGGCCTTCCGACAGGAACCCGAGCACGCCCGCTTCCATTCCCGGCGACAGACCGTGACCGGCATCGGCCACAATGGTGCGCGGCAGGCGCGACAGGCATCCATCTTCCCAGTCCGATGGCGGCGTGACCATGTCGAACCGGCCAACAAAGACATGGATGGCTGTCACATCGCACAGCGGCCGCAACAGATTGTCGATCTGGTCGGAAAAGGCCTGCACCTGCGCCTGATTGTCGCCGGTCGGGATTGGCGCCCCGTAGGCTTCATAGTGCTGGCGCCGTCCGTGGATGGTCTGCAGCTGCCCCGCGCCGCCAGCCAGTGGCGAGACAAGGGGCACCCACTTGGCCATCGGTGCCATCAGGACTGTTGCGTCGATCCGGCTGCTCGCAACCCGATGAAGCTGAGCCGCCAGAACGGTTCCGAAACTTTCAGCCAGCAGGATCGTGCGTCCAGGTCCGCCAAGGCCGCGTTCGAACGCGGCGATGGTTCGGGCATCGGTCGCAAGCGATCCGGCGAAGTCCGTCCGCAGGCGCGAAAACAGCTCGGGTGTGGAGCGTATCGTGCCCGCATAGTCGAAGCGGTGGATGGCATAGCCCTGTTGCAGAAGCGTCTGCTCGATTGTGTTCAGACCTGCATCGCGGACTGTCGCCTGCGGGCCACCCCGGATCGCAAGGACGTGCCCCACAGGGCGCTGGCGGGGCAATGTGGTCCAGACTGCCATCTTGTGGCCGACGGGACCGATCTGCCTCAGACGGAGGCTGTGCTCCGGTCTCAGCTGCTGCAAGTGGAGACGTTCGGTCCGGTAGCTGATCTGTTGGCCGACCGGAATGGACGCGCCGGACCCGTCACACCGGATCAGGCCGGTCTGCTCCCGGCTGTGCAGGATGAGGGCCCTGTCAGACACGCCGCCGCCTTCCACGAGGATCGCTGCTCTGCCGGTGGCCGGATCGGCCGCCACAGCCCGGATGGTCCAGCCCCGGTCCACCAATCGGTCGATCATGGGGCGCAGGGGGCTGAGGAAGCGGCTCGCAGGCTCGGCGGACAGGCTGGTGGGGGTGAAGTGTCCGACAACGGTTGCATCTGGCGCCAGCACCGGTTCGGAGTAGATCGGGACCGGGGTTGCGGCAAACCCGTCTGCCGTGTGGCGAAGAAACACCCCAGTGTCATAGACGACAAGACTGCCGTCGCGTGTCCGCGCAAACGCCAGTCCGGGAAAACCTGTCCTGTTGATGGTTTCTGGCAGCAGGCCGAGGGGGCGGGTTGCGGGCGCCAGTTCCATGACTTCCATGGCTCTGCCGAACCGTCCCCCAAGAGCAAAGACCCCGTCGAATGTGCGGGTGAGGTTCCTGATGCCGTCGCCTTCCATGCTGGGGCGGAACGCCTCGGACCGGACCTGCCTGGTTCTGTCGATGACTGCTTCGGTGGATACCCCGTCCAGCTCTGTGCCAGGGGTGCCGCTGGGAACAAACTGCGCTGTCCAGTAGTTTGCGAGCGGAGTGAGGCCTTGCAGCAGCGGGTTGCCCGGCTGTTGTACCCATGTCGTGCTGTCGGCCGAGAGCCGGTAGGCGACCGGATCCTGGCGCGATGTGGCCCCTATGGCGACCTGTGTCGCCGTCATGAAGCTGGCGGCTCCGGCCTCTTCCGAAACGCGCCAGATCGAGCCTGCGCCGGAGGCATCCGGCCATGCAACGATGTCGACTGGATCGCCGAACAGCCCGGCTGCGAAGGGGCCGCTGCGGGATGGCAGCGGCTGCAGGGTCGCGTACCGGCCTTCCGGCGAAAGTTTCACCGTGCCCGCCGCACAGACGGAGGTGTTCATGGCCGGACTGGCTGCTGCCGAGATAGACGCGGCGACAGCTGTAGATGGCTTGATTACGAGAAGGCCTGTCAAAAGGTTGATCAATACCGCTTTGCTTCTCATGCCATGCTCCTTTGACTTTGATGGGGTGGCGATCATTCTTGTCCAGGCAAGTGTCTCATTATGGTCTCTGGGCGACCCACTGATCCCACTCTTCAAGTCAACAGGGTTGGCGTGGCGTCAAAAGCTTGGGACTCTACCAACAGAAAACAGGTCGGGCGGTCCGTGTGCCAGTGCAAAACACTAGCAACCGATACGGCTCGCTCCAGAATGGAGCGAGCCGCAGGTCCGGACTCAACACAGTTACCAGCTGCCCGGCGGGTCGAAGTACCACGAGTTGGTGCCCGGGTTGTACGTTTCGACGTTACCATTGGAGTTGTTCCGTCGGCGCAGGCCATCAAACCCCACCCCGTTTGTTCGGTCGTCGGTTGCCCGGTACGAATAGTTTCCACTCGTCCAGCTGTTGACCACAGTTCCTGCTGGATCTCCAGTCACTACGATGTTTGCACCTATTTGCCTCAATGCGACTTCAATCTGTAGGTTGATATAGTTCCAATTTTCGGTCAGTTCCTCCATCAAGCCAATTTCTGCAACATCAGAGTTATACAGATTGCTTAGCATTTGTAGATATCGATTGTAGTCTTCGAGGAAGTTTCGGACTGCCATATTACCGAAGTCGTCTGGCGGTCGCGTTCCCGGGACCACAACAGTATGAACCCCGCCGCTGACTGCACGCGTTTCGGCCTGTGTTAACTCACGCATTACCGCCTCCATGTCCCTTCGGCTGCACATCCGAAGGGTGAGGTAACTTGTATTGCGGCAAGGAAGCCGGTCAACGCAATACAAGTACCGGTTGATCGGCGGGGTTCAACATGCCCCCTTAAGTGGGGTTGGGCTCTTTGCTCCACTGTACTGTCTATCTGAAAACCTCAGCCCTCGCCCTGCACCAGAAAATGCCCATGCAAAGTCGCGATCGGGTCGGCACGGTCGTATTGCCAGGCTTCCACGCGCACATTGGCGATGCGGCGGCCGAGCTTGGTGAGGTGGGCGCGGGCGTAGGTGTCGACCGGGCGGCCCGAGCGCAGATAATCGATGGACACGTCGATGGTCTTGGGCACGCGCAGGGTGCCGGGGGCTTCGGGCGCGCCGGGGGCGCCCTGGGCATTCTGGGCGAGGAAGATCTGCGCCACGGCGGTCAGCTCCATCATCGCCGCCACCACACCGCCATGCAGCGCCGGCAGCATCGGGTTGCCGATCAGCTCGTGCTTGAACGGCAGCACCGCCGTCAGCTCGTCGCCCTTCAGCTCGAAGCTCATGCCGAGGAAGCGGGCATAGGGGACGCGGTCGAACAGGGTGCGCAGCACGCTGGCGTCCACCCGGACCGGGGCTGTGGAGGGCTCAGACATCGCCGGGGGCCTCGCTGGCGGGCGGGGGGTCCGCTGCGGGCGCGGCCGAGGTGACCGGGGCCTTGCGGTTCTGGCCGGCCCGGCGCCCGGTGCCCATCATGAAGGCGGCCTGCGCGGCGGCGACCGGGTCGGCGGCATCGTCGCCGTCGAAGGCAAAGGCGCGCACGAACGCCACCGTGCGGGTGAGGCGGTAGCATTCGGCCTCGGCCCGGATGGTCGCGCCCACTTTGGCCGGGCGCATGTAGTCGATCCTGAGGTCGAGGGTGGCAGTGGATGCCGGCTGCGACAGCGCCGCAAACGCCGCCATGCCGCAGCTGTTGTCCAGCAGCGTGGTGACCACGCCCGATGCGATCACCCCGGTTTCCGGGTCGCCGACCAGGTCCTCGCGCCAAGGCACTTCGGCGACGGCGCGGCCCGGCCCGATCGACACCAGGCGCATGCCGAGGGCCTGGGCCTGGGGCGTGCCCTGGATCATCATGCCGGCATTGGCCGCCATGGTCTGCCACAGCGGCGCGTCGCGCGGGATGCGGCCGCCGGGCGAACTGGAAGAAGAGTCGGACATGGCGCGAGCATAGAAGCTGGACAGGGGCGGCGCCAGAGGGCAGGGATTGCGCGCCAGGTGGCCGGGCGGCCGCTCCTGCAACCGCCGCAAGGCCGCAGGGGAGGAAAGTCCGGGCTCCCAGCAGACATGGCGGCGGGTAACGCCCGCCGGGGGAAGGCGCGGAGGCCCGCAAGGGCCGCCAGACCGAACTCCAGGGACAGTGCCACAGAGAACAGACCGCCTCCCCGGCCTCGCGGCCAGGGCGGCAAGGGTGAAACGGTGGGGCAAGAGCCCACCGCCCCGACCGCAAGGAAGGGGGCACGGCAAACCCCGCCAGGAGCAAGACCGAATAGGGAGAGGGTGGTGGCCCCGTGCCACCGGGCCGGTCTGCAGGCCCTCTTCTCCGGGTGCGTCGCGTGAGGCGCCGGGCAACCGGCGTCCCAGATGAATGGTCGCCCAGGGATACCACTGCCAGCCGGCGGCGGGTCCTGGACAGAACCCGGCTTACAGGCCGCCTGGCACCTCCTTTTCCGTCCGGCAGCCCGCGAATGAACGCAGGTTCATTCGCGGGCCCCCGCCATGCACCAGCGCATGCAGCATCTGCCGTGACGCAGCTGGACGGGAGGGGCGTGGCTGGCCTACACAGCGACCGACACACGAACACACGGGGACATGAATGGCTGCCCGATCCGCCGCTCTGAAAGCCGATGCTGCCGCGCCTGCCATCCCTGCCTCGCGCGAGGAGCTGCTGCGGTTCTACCGCGAGATGCTGCTGATCCGGCGGTTCGAGGAGCGGGCCGGCCAGCTGTACGGGATGGGGCTGATCGCCGGTTTCTGCCACCTCTACATCGGCCAGGAGGCCGTGGTGGTGGGGATGCAGGCGGCGCAGAAGCCGGGCGACCAGGTGATCACCGGCTATCGCGACCATGGCCACATGCTGGCCTGCGGCATGAGCCCGCGCGAGATCATGGCGGAACTGACGGGCCGGGCCGGGGGCTGCTCGCGCGGCAAGGGCGGCTCGATGCACATGTTCTCGCGCGAGGCGCAGTTCTTTGGCGGCCACGGGATCGTCGGGGCGCAGGTGGCGCTCGGCACCGGCCTCGCCTTCGCCAACCGCTACCGGAACAACGGGTCGGTCTCGGTGGCCTATTTCGGTGACGGCGCAGCCAATCAGGGCCAGGTCTATGAGAGCTTCAACATGGCCAGCCTGTGGAAGCTGCCGGTGGTCTATGTGATCGAGAACAACCAGTATGCCATGGGCACCAGCGTCGAGCGCGCCAGTGCCGAGGTCGAGCTGTACAAGCGCGGCATCTCGTTCGAGCTGCCGGGCGAGGAAGTGGACGGGATGGATGTGCTGGCGGTGCGCGCCGCCGGTGCCCGCGCCCTCGAGCGCGCCCGCTCGGGCCAGGGGCCCGTGCTGCTGGAGATGAAGACCTACCGCTACCGCGGCCACTCGATGAGCGATCCCGCCAAGTACCGGCCCAAGGACGAGCCCAAGCAGGTGCGCGAGACCCGCGATCCGATCGAGCACATCAAAAAGCTCGGTTTCGATCATGGCCTGTTCAGCGAGGATGACCTTAAAGCCATCGACCGGGAGGTGAAGGACATCGTGGCCGACGCTGCCGACTATGCGCAGACAAGCCCCGAGCCGGACCCGGCGGAGCTGATGACCGACATTACCCTTCCGGCCTGACCGGACACACAACCGACCGGAGCGGCCCTGAGCCGGTTCCGGCACTGGAGGACGACGCGATGAGACTGAACCGCCTTCCGGCCCTGACCGTTACCGCTGCTGCCATCGGCGCGATCCTGTCGGGCTCGGTGCTGGCCCAGACGGCCCCCGCAGCCCCTACACCGCCGGCTCCAGCGACCCCGCCAGCAGCAGCCCCGGCCGTGGAAGCCGAACCGGCGACCATCACGGTCCCGCGCCGTTATGGCCTGTTCAGCGGTGGCTCGGTCTCCGAGATGAACTATACGCCGCAGTGCGGCACCTTCGAGATCGGCATTGATGCCGAAGCCATCCAGAACGCGACCAGCCGTGCGTTCCTGCTGGAGCAGCAGGCCAAATTCGATGCGCTGCAGGGACGCTGGGATGCCTGGACCGACTGCGTGATCGTGAATGCGCAGGAAGACTACAACCTGATGAACCCGCTGATCTCCGCATCGGTCAGTGCCACCATCAATGCCGCGGCCGGCAATGTGAATGCCGTGGTGGCCTCGATCGAGCCGAACGTGACCCGGGTCAGCGCCATCCGCCAGGCACCGCCGCCGCCGCCGCCGCGCCAGCGCCGCGGCCAGCAGCCACCTCCCGAAGCCGCGCCGCCGGCGCCGCCTCCGGGCGTGCCGCCCGTGACCTACACCGCGCCCGAAGGCCGCTTCCCGGGTGTGTTCTCGGCGGGTCCGTCCAATGCCGTGACCTACACCTCGTCGTGCCCGGCCTGGCAGCTGGAAGTGACGGTGAACGACTTCAACACCGTCACCGACCGTGCCGCACTCAGCGCCATGATCGACATCGTGCGCAGCTCGGGTGACCGGTTCGGCTTCTACCGCACCTGCCTGCTGGATCAGGCCAATGCCGACCTGGATGCCCTCGATGATGTGATCAATGGCGGCGCCAATCGCATGCTCCTGCCAGCGGGCGAGGCCTATGGCGCCGAGCGGACCGCGATCCAGCGCCAGCTGAACCTGCACAAGGAGCCCGGCGGCCTGCTGGCTTCGCCCGAATCGCGCCCGCCCGCCGCGCGCCCGGCTCCGCCGGCTCCGCCGCCGCCGCGGCGCCGTCCGGGCTGACCCGGGCAGGCACGTTGATGCCGGACCGGGCGGGGCCTCTGGCTGTCGCCCGGTCCGTGACAGGCTCCCGGGGGGGGCCGTTCTGGTGGGAGCGGGCGCAAGGTGGCTGCTGGTTCCTGCCGGAGGATTGAACACGAGCTGGCTGGCCCGGGGACCTACCGTCCTCACCGGCCCGGCTCCAGGACGGGACTGACAGACGTGGCGATCGATATCCTGATGCCGGCGCTTTCGCCGACCATGGAAGAGGGCGTGCTGGCCAAGTGGCTGGTGAAGCCGGGCGACACCGTGCGCTCGGGCGATCTTCTGGCCGAGATCGAGACCGACAAGGCAACGATGGAAGTCGAGGCCGTGGATGAGGGCGAGGTGATCGAGCTGCTGGTCCCCGCCGGGACTCAGGGAGTGAAGGTCAACGCCGTCATCGCCCGCCTGCGCGGCGAGGATGAGGGCGCCGCTGCCCCGGCGCCTGCCCCGGCAGCCGCCGCTGCCCCCGTGGCGCCTGCGCCCGCAGCCCCCGCACCCGTTGCCGCCGCGGCGCCTGTCGCCACCCTGGCGGACCCGGACATCCCGCCGGGCACCCCGATGGTGAAGATCACCGTGCGCGACGCGCTGCGCGATGCCATGGCCGAGGAGATGCGCCGCGATCCCGACGTGTTCCTGATGGGCGAGGAAGTCGGCGCCTATCAGGGGGCCTACAAGGTCTCGCGCGGGCTGCTGGACGAGTTCGGGCCGCAGCGGGTGGTGGACACCCCGATCACCGAGCACGGCTTTGCGGGCCTCGGTGTCGGTGCCGCCATGGCCGGCCTCAAGCCGATCGTCGAGTTCATGACCATGAACTTCGCGATGCAGGCCATCGACCACATCATCAATTCCGCCGCCAAGACCCTCTATATGTCCGGCGGCCAGATCACCTCGCCGATGGTGTTCCGCGGCCCCAATGGCGCGGCGGCCCGGGTCGGGGCGCAGCACAGCCAGGACTATTCCAGCTGGTATGCCCATGTGCCCGGCCTCACGGTGGTGGCGCCCTATGACGCCGCCGATGCCAAGGGCCTGCTCAAGGCGGCGATCCGCAACCCCAACCCGGTGGTCTTCCTCGAGCACGAGCTGATGTATGGCCTCGAGTTCGAGATCCCCGACGGGATCGACTGGGTGGTGCCGATCGGCAAGGCCAAGGTTCGCCGGCTTGGCGCGGATGTCACCCTGGTGGCCTACTCCCGGATGGTCGGCTTTGCCCTGAAGGCAGCCGAGGAGCTGGCGGCACTGGGCATTTCCGCTGAAGTGATCGACCTGCGCACCCTGCGTCCGCTCGATACCGCCACCATTATCGCCTCGGTGAAGAAGACCAACCGGCTGCTGACCGCCGAGGAGGGCTGGGGCCCGATGGGGGTGGGCGCCGAAGTGATCGCGCGGGTGGTGGACGAGGCGTTCGACTGGCTGGATGCGCCCCCCGCCCGGGTGCACCAGGCCGACTGCCCGCTGCCCTATGCCGCCAATCTGGAAGCGATGTCGCTGCCGGGCACCGCCAACATCGTCGCCGCCGCCCGTGCGGTGGTGGGCCGCTAGAGCGCGCAGGGGACTGAACCGATGCCGATCGATATCCTGATGCCCGCCCTGTCGCCCACCATGGAGGAGGGCGTGCTGGCCAAGTGGCATGTGAAAGTGGGCGATGTGCTCAAGAGCGGCGATGTGATCGCCGAGATCGAGACCGACAAGGCCACCATGG
>JAIXTH010000103.1 GCA_027484265.1 Alphaproteobacteria bacterium | reverse complement strand
GGTGTCGCCCGTCGCTGACGGCGGGGATGCGGGCGGGGCGGACGGTCTCAAGGATGGCGAAGCCACCGCCCCGCGGCGCGAAGCGTCCTTGAAACCGGACGGCACGCCTGCGATCCACGCTGGCAGCGGCGGGGGCACCGGGGAAAAGGCGGGCGGAGAACTTCTCACCCTTCACCGCCAACCACCGGACAAACCGCCGGTGGCCCGCGCCCCGCTGGACCGCGCGGCTCCTGCCGCGCCCATGGCGGGGGCAATGCGCGGCAGGAGCCGCGCGGTCCAGCGGTCCAACCAAACCACTGGATCACCGCTGCTGGCAGCGGTGATCCAGTGGTTTGGTTGGTCAGACGCCTCCGTGCACGCCTGTTGTCCGCCCGCGCCCCCGGAACGCCATGCCGCCCTTGCCAAGTCCGGGTCTCCGCGCCTAGCTGCGCCGGTCATGC
This sequence comes from Alphaproteobacteria bacterium, assembly GCA_027484265.1. Lineage (GTDB taxonomy): Bacteria > Pseudomonadota > Alphaproteobacteria > Caulobacterales > Aquidulcibacteraceae > JAIXTH01. Next base: position 9,366 of record JAIXTH010000103.1, on the reverse strand, counting down.
GGCCCGAGAGCCTGTTTCCCCTGTTTGCCGACATCACCACGCTGCCCGGCGTGGGCCCGCGCAACAGTGCGCTGGTGGCGCGGGCCGTGGGTGGGACCACGGTGCGGGACTGTGCGCTGCATCTCCCCAGCGGCCTGGTGGACCGGCGCTACCGGCCCGGCATCGCCGAGGCCGAGCCTGGGCGTCTGGCCACCATTCTGGGGACCGTCGAGGCCCATGAGCCGGGGCTGGCGCCGCGGCCCTACAAGGTGCGCCTGTCGGACCCCACCGGCTTCCTCACCCTGGTGTTCTTCAAGCCGCACACCCGCTATCTGCTCGACAGGCTGCCCGTGGGGGCCGAGGTGGTGGTGTCGGGGGAGATCACCGAGCACTGGGGCGGACGGCAGATGGTGCACCCGGCCCGCATCCTCAGCCCCGAGGAAGACGAACGGTCTGCGCAGGTGGTGCCGGTCTATCCCTCCACGGCAACCCTCTCGAACGCGGTGCTGCAGCGGGTCTGCCGCGAGGCTGCGATGCGCAGCCGCGAGGTGCCGGACTGGAGCGAGCCGCAGCTGGTGGCACGCGAGGGCTGGCCATCGTTTCACGCCGCGCTGATGACGGCCCATACTCCCCTCAGCGAGGCCGACATCGACCCCGCCACCCCGGCCCGGCGGCGGCTGGGCTATGACGAGCTGTTTGCGCGGCAGGTGGCCCTGCAACTGGCGGGCGCCGCCCGGCGCCGCCAGCCCGGCCGCGCGGTCCACGGGGACAGCCGCCTGACCGGTGCCCTGCTGGCAGCCCTGCCCTGGCAGCCCACCGGCGCCCAGCAGCGGGCGTTCGAGGAGATCGCCCGGGATCTCGCCACCCCCACCCCGATGCTGCGGCTGCTGCAGGGGGATGTGGGCAGCGGCAAGACGCTGGTGGCGGCCTGGTCGATGGCGCGGACGGCGGAGGCCGGACTGCAGAGCGCCCTGATGGCGCCCACCGATATCCTGGCCCGCCAGCATCATGCCTCGCTCGCGCCCCTGATGGCGGCAGCGGGCCTGCGGATCGAGGTGCTGACCGGGCGCGACAAGGGCGCAGGGCGGCGCGCGATCCTGGCGGGGCTCTTGGACGGGTCGATCCACGCCGTGTGCGGCACCCACGCGCTGTTCCAGGAAGGGGTGGAGTTCCAGGATCTGGGCCTGGTGGTTGTGGACGAACAGCACCGGTTCGGCGTGGCCGACCGCCGCCGCCTGATCGACAAGGGTCCGGCCCCGCATGTGCTGGCCATGAGCGCCACACCGATCCCGCGCACCCTGGCCCTGGCAGTCTATGGCGATCTCGACATGAGCCGCCTCGACGAGAAGCCGCCCGGCCGCACACCGGTCCAGACCAGCGCCCTGCCCCTGGAGCGCCTGCACGAGGTGGAGGCGGCGGTGGCCCGCGCCATCGCCCGCGACGACCGGGTCTATTGGGTCTGTCCGCTGGTGGACGAGAGCGAGAAGCTGGACATCGCCGCCGCCACCGAGCGGCATGCCGCCCTGGCGGCACGGTTCGGCGAGACGGTGGCACTGGTCCATGGCAAGCTGGGGGCCCGGCAGAAGGATGCGGCCATGGAAGCCTTCCGCTCCGGCGCGGCCCGCATCCTGGTGGCCACCACGGTGATCGAGGTGGGGGTGGACGTGCCCGAGGCCAGCGTGATCGTGATCGAGCATGCCGAACGGTTCGGCCTTGCCCAGCTGCACCAGCTGCGCGGACGGGTCGGGCGTGGCGGACGGCCGGGCCACTGCCTGCTCCTGTATCAGGGACCGCTGGGCGAGACCGCGTCGGAGCGGATCCGCACCCTGCGCGCCACCGACGACGGGTTCGTGATCGCCGAGGCCGACTACCGCCTGCGGGGTGGCGGGGATCTGGTGGGGCTCAAGCAGTCGGGTGTGCCGGCATTCCGTGTCGCCGACGCCGTGGCCCATGCCGACCTGCTGCCGGTGGCCCGCGACGATGCCAGGGTGCTGATCGCCCGTGATCCGCGGCTTGAAAGCCCGCGCGGGCAGGCGGTCCGGGCCTGCCTGCACCTGTTCGGCCAGCAGGATGCCGAGGCGCTGATCGGTGCCGCGTGAGCCACGCCGGTGACCGCGCGGCTGTTGCCTCAGGCGATGATGTCGGGGCGCAGCTGGTCCTCGTAGAACTGGATCTGGTCCCGCAGCGCCAGCTTGCGGCGCTTCAGCCGCATCAGGCCGAGCTGGTCATAGGGGCTGCGCTCCTGCAGCGCATCGATCGCGACGCCCAGGGCGCGGTGCTCTTCCTTGAGCCCCGCAATGCGCGCGATCAGGGCGGCATCTGCGATATCGTCGGAGGGTGGCAACCAATCCATCGGCATTATGGCGCGTTCCGGTACACTGCTGGCCCGACCTGTCTGGCCCGTCCCCGCTTGTTGTAGCCCTGAGGGAACCACACGGCGCCCTGCTTCGGCAAGCCGTCCGCACCTGCCTCTACACAGTCGCACCCGGACCGGCAGCCTGCCGCTCGGCCCGCTTCACCTCGCCCCACAGTGCTTCCATCTCCTCGAGGTCCGCCTCTCCCGGGGACCGGCCCCGGGCTGCCAGCAGGGCTTCGACCGCGCGGAAGCGACGCTCGAACTTGCCATTGGCGCGGCGCAGGGCGGTTTCAGGATCGACGCCCGCCTTGCGCGCCAGATTGGCGAGTACGAACAGCATGTCGCCCACTTCATCCTCCACGGCATCGGCATCGCCACTGGCGAGGGCTGCCCGGGTCTCGGCCACCTCTTCGTCCAGCTTGTCGAACACCTGCGTCACGTCCGGCCAGTCGAAGCCGATCCGCGCCGCCCGCTTGGTCAGCTTCTCGGCCCGCATCAGCGCCGGCAGGGCCAAGGGCACATCCGCCAGCACCGATGGGTCTGTGGCCAGCCGGGCGGCCCGCTCGGCCGCCTTGATGGTCTCCCAGCTTTCGGTCTGGGCGGCGGCATCGGCAATGGCCGCTTCGGCAAAGACATGGGGATGGCGCCGCACCATCTTGTCATTCAGCGTCCGCACCACGTCGGCGAAGGCAAAGCTGCCCTCCTCCTGGGCCATCCGGGCATGGAACACGACCTGCAGCAACAGGTCCCCCAGCTCGGACCTCAGCTCCTCGCGGCTGCCGCGCGCGATCGCATCGGCCACTTCATAGGCCTCCTCGATCGTGTAGGGGGCGATGGACGAGAAGTCCTGTGCCAGGTCCCAGGGGCAGCCGGTCACAGGTGTGCGCAGGGCGGCCATGATCGTCAGCAGCCGCTCGATCTCGGCTTGGGCACAGACGGGTGGCGCAGGTGAAACGGGCTCGGTCATTCCCGGTCTGTCCCGCCGCGGCAGGCACGGGTCAAGGGGCAAGGTCAGACCGGCAGGCTGTTCAGGCGGCAGCCCCGCGTCCGCGATACCCTCACGGCATTGATCTCGGGTTGACCGCAACCAAAAGAGTCTGTTCATATGTTACACACGCAAAAAATGGGAGGTTCAGATGGGGATGAGACGATGGTTGGTGGCGGCGGGCGGCAGTCTGTTTGTTGCTCTGGGCCTTGGGGCTGCGCCTGTGGCAGCTGTGGAGGCCGGCGCGGGCCAGGTTGTTGGGTCCGAAGCGCTCCCAGCCCTGATGGACGCGCGTCCAGCACCGGCCCGGCCAGCCGGAAACCTGACCTGGGGGTGGCAGGATCGTTCGGAGCTGCGCCCCCCTGAGCTTGCAGACGGGCGCCTGACCCTGACCAGCAGCCGCTCGCGGCCACGCTGCGGCTCCAAGACCACCTGCGCGGAGATGTCCAGCTGCGAGGAGGCCATGTACTTTCTCAACCAGTGCGGCCAGCGCCGTCTGGATCGCGATGGCGACGGCATCCCCTGCGAGAGCGGCCCCTGCTGACCGGCTCCTGCTGACTGGGCCCCTTCTGACTGGGCCCCCGCCACATCAGACCTGATGGATCGGGCGGACCTCGCACGTCTACAGGTAGCAACCACACCATCAACCACTTGACCACAACCAAAAGAGCCTGTTGATCCGTTTCACACGCTGAACACGGGGAACGCAGGCGATGGGGAGACGCTGGCCGATAGCCATCTGCGGCATCCTGATCCTGCTGTCCGGGCTCAAGACCGTGCCTGTACAGGCCGATCAGGTGCCGGCGGGTCAGGTGCAGGCGGGCCAGGTTCTGGAGGGCCGGGTTCTGGAGGGCCGGGCGGGGCCGGTTCAGGACGGCGATACGTTCGATCTGATCGCCATGGGTGGCGGGACTGTCCGGATCCGGCTCCGCGACATCGATGCGCCCGAGGATGACCAGCCTTTCGGTGACCGCTCGCGCAGGATGCTGGAGGACCTGCTGGGCAACGGTCCGCTGCTGGTTGCGGTGCAGGGCGAGGACCGGTTCGGCCGGGCGCTGGCGGATGTCCGGGCCGGGCCGGTGTTCGTGAACCAGCGCATGGTCCAGCTGGGTGGCGCCTGGGCGTTCGAGGACCGGCTGAGCGACACCGACTACCTGCTCTGGCAGAATGGCGCGCGGCGCGCCCGGGCCGGGCTGTGGCGCGATGATCCCAATCTGGCGGTGCCGCCCTGGTCGTGGCGCCGGGGCATGCGACCGCCGCCCTATCCACCGGCAGCGCCCCGGCCCCAGTCTTTCTCGGCGAGCCCGGTGCCAGCCGTGGCCGCCCCGCTGCCGGCCAGCGCACCGGGCGCCGCAACGGGCGCCGCAACGGGCGTTGCAGGGTTCCAGTGCGGCACCAAGACTGTGTGCCGCCAGATGCTGAGCTGCGAGGAGGCCCGCTATTTCCTCACCCGGTGCGGCGTGGGCAGCCTGGACGGTGACGGTGATGGTGTCCCGTGCGAGCGCGGCCCCTGCTGAAGGCGGGAGCCGGCTGGCCGGTGCAGGTGCCGGGAACCTATGGCCGGGCGGGGTCGCTGCGCTTGCGGATCGCCTCGAACTCGTTGCCGGGGTTCCATTGCGGCCAGGCGGTCGAGTTGGCGATGCGGGCCATCACGTCGCGCACCACGGCGATGTCCTGGAGCGCACCGGCGAGGTTCCAGGCCGGATCATACTCGTCCTGCGGCTTGTGATAGCGCCGCTCGATCCAGTCGCGCTCGGCTGCATCGGCGGCAGCCTGCCCGCCATGGCCCAGGACCGTGCCGCCACCGGGGAACAGGGCCGGCACCCCGGCCCGGGCGAACGGGAAGTGGTCGGACCGGTAAAAGCCGCCGCGCTCTGGATAGCGGTCCGGCGTGAGGGTGCGGCCCTGCGCGGCCAGCACCGCCGCGAACTCGCCGTCGAGGCTGTTGCGTCCGGCGCCCACGATCTCCATGTCGCTGGCCGGACCGGTGTGCGAGAGCCCGTCGATGGTGAGGGCCGCCGCCGTGGTCTCGAGCGGGCGCAGCGGTGCGTTGACATAATAGTCCGAGCCCAGAAGCCCCTGCTCTTCCGCGCCCCAGGCACAGAACACCACACTGCGGCGCGGGGCAGGCCCTGACAGGAAGCTGCGCGCCACTTCCAGGGTGGCGGCCACACCCGAGGCATTGTCGATCGCGCCGTTGTAGATCGCATCGCCATCCACCGGCGCACCCACGCCGAGGTGATCGTGGTGGGCGCCCAGCAGCACCGTCTCGCCAGGCGCCGCGCCGCCCCGGATCATGCCCGCGACATTGCGGGTCTGCACGGTCTGGGTCGCCACTTCCAGCGCCACGTCGGCCGTGAGGCCGAGGTCCACCGGGCGGAAGCCCGGCTGGCGGGCCGCCCGCTTCAGGGTGTCGAAGTCGCGCCCGGCTGCGGCGCAGAGCGCCTCGGCCACCCGCCGCTGCATCCAGCCCTCGACCGTCACCAGCGAGGCACCGCGGTCGGGCCGCACGAAATCGAACCGCCGGGCAAACGAGTTGCGCACCACGCCCCAGCCATAGGCGGCCGGGGCATCCTCGTGCACGATCAGCACCCCGGCAGCACCCGCCAGCGCCCCGGCCTCGTACTTGTACGGCCAGCGGCCATACCAGGTCATGGCGCGGCCCGAGAACCGGCCAGCCACGGCATCGCCAGCCGCCGCCTCGAAGTCGGGGTCATTCACCAGCACCACGGCAATCTTGCCGCGCCAGTCCACCCCGGCATAGTCATCCCACCCCTGCTCGGGCGCCCGCACCCCATAACCGGCAAACACCAGCGGCGCGCCGGAAAGCCCCACCGCCGAGCCATCGGCCTTGCGGGAGATCAGCACCACGTCATCCAGCTGGCGGAACACCTGGCTGCCCACCGTGAGGGTGGCGCTGTCGGCGGCGGCAAACCGCACCAGGTCGAACGGCTGGAACCAGCTGCCGCCGACGCCGGCGGGCTCGAGGCCCATCGCGGCCATGGCACCGGCAATGTAGGTGGTAGCCATCAGGTCGCCCTGGGTGCCGGGAAAGCGGCCTTCGAAGAAGTCGGACGAGAGGGTGCGGATGTGCTCGCGCAGGCGGCGCTCGTCGATCGGCGCCAGCGCGCCGCCCGTGCCGGCCTGCCCCCGCGCAGGACCCGTCAGGCCTGCTGCCAGCGTACCGGCCAGTCCGGCCCCCAAACCCGTCATCAACGCGCGCCTGTCCATGTTCCCTCTCCCGTCACGATCCCCAGCCTCCGGCTTTACCGGAGTCGCTGCCGGTCTGGATGTGGCGCACCCGGGCGGCGGTCAAGTCCCGATGGCCCGCCTGAAGGACAAGTTGCAGCACCAGGTCTGGTCGCGGGTTCGTGAACAGTTCAGGACGGGGGCGATGCAGGATCCCTCCCACCCGATTGTGCTGCCGCCGGACAGCGGCGATGCCGGCCCGCCCCCGGCTGCGCCGGTCAAGCCGGCCGGGTTCTGGTTCGTGTTCCTGACAGTCGTGCTCGACATGCTGGCGATCGGCATCATCGTGCCGGTCCTGCCGAACCTGGTGAAGGAGATGGCGGGCGGCAGCTTCGAGGAGGCGGCGCGCTGGATCGGGCTGTTCAGCGCCTCCTGGGCGACGATGCAGTTCCTGTTCATGCCGCTGCTGGGCGCGCTGTCCGACACCTATGGCCGCAAGGGCATCTTCCTGTTCTCGAACTTCGGTCAGGCGGTGGCCTGTGCGCTGACCGCGCTGGCGCCGGGCTTTCTGGTGCTGTTCCTGGCGCGGCTGGTTTCGGGCGCGGTGTCGGGGTCGGTCTCTACCGCCTATGCCTATGTGGCCGACATTTCGGCGCCGGAGCGGCGCGCCGCGCGCTTCGGCCAGCTGGGCGCAGCCTTCGGGCTCGGCTTCACGCTGGGACCGGCGATTGGCGGACAGCTGGCGCAGATCGACATCCACCTGCCATTCTGGGCCGCAGCCGCCATGGCGTTTGCCAATGGCATCTATGGTCTGCTGGTGCTGCCGGAATCATTGCCCAGAGAGCGGCGGGTGCCGTTTGTCTGGACCAAGGCCAATCCGGTGGCGTCGCTGTCGTTCCTGGCCCGCAATCCGCAGCTGTCGGGCCTCGCCACCATCAAGGCGATTGTGGATCTCGCCCATGCCAGCCTGCCCAGCACCTTCGTTCTGTATGGTCTTTATCGCTATGGCTGGGCCGAGGACATGACGGGCCTGACCCTGACCATGGTCGGGATCACCCAGATGCTGGTCCAGGGCGGGCTTGTGGGGCCAGTGATCAAGGCCGTCGGCGAACGTGTTGGCCTGTTGATTGGGATGACGACGGCGATCATTGCCTATTTCGGTTACGGGCTTGCGCCGCTCGGCTGGCTGTTCTGGCTGGTCATTCCGATTGCGGCATTCAATGGCCTGATCAACCCGTCCCTCCAGAGCCTGATGACCCGGCGTGTCTCGCCCAGCGAACAGGGGCGGCTGCAGGGCGCGATCGGGACTGTCCAGGCCGCCATGGGGGTGATTGGCCCCCTGATCTTCACGGCGGTCTTTGCCTGGGGCGTGGACGACGCCCGCACCACCAGCCTGCCCGGCGCCCCGCTTTACCTGGCTGGCGCGCTGGCGGTGATAGCCGGGATCCTCGCCGTGGTCTTCAGCCGGACACCGCACGCGGCAGCCAGCCGCGCGCCCCATGGCTGACCGGTCACCATAGCCGGCCGCTCAGATGGCAGCATGCTCAAGGGCGCGGATGCGCTCGATCTGCGGTTCATAGTCCTTGAGGTCCTTGAGGGCATGGTCGAGCTGGCCCGCCAGATGGGGCTTGAGGGCAGCCCGTGCCGGAGCCGGATCGATCTGCTTCAGGGCAATGAACAGAGCGAGGGCAAACACCAGATCGGCTTCCGGAAGATAGCCCCGCCGCTCGCTGCTCCAACCCTGCGTGCCGATGCCATCGGCCCTGAACTGACCGAAGCTGAACACATTGTTGGCCATGAACACACCAAAGCCGAGATAGACCGCCGTCAGATCCGTCAGGAACTCTTCCTCGTCAGGCTCACAGACCCGCTCGTGCGGTGCGCTGTGCAGCAGGGCGTGCGCCACCTCATGGGCCAGTGTGGCGATCAGGGAAGGCGGATCGGCCAACAGGTGGGGCGCATAGGTGAGGACCCGCGCACCGGTCTCGTCAAAGCTGAACGTTCCCAGGACTTCCCGCGTCGGCGCCACTTCGGCCAGGCTGTAGCCCCGCTTGATGCCGTCTGGTCCCGGCTGCAGCACCATGGGCCAGTCCGCCATGTGGGCATGGTCCTGCACGTGACGCAGCAGCAGTTCTGCCAGCGCATGTCCGGTTTCACCCTGCACCGGGAAGAATGCCGCCTGCGGCAACACCAGCCGGGACGCCGCAAACGAGCCGCCAGGCGCCCAGCACCGCACCAGCCACTCGAAATTCTCAAGGTGCCAGGCCGCTGTATCGGCATCCAGCAGATGTTTGCGCTTGAATGGCCACATCTTCGGCCCGGCTCCGTCAGTCAGTCCTCGAATCCAATGAAGCGGGCAGCCTCGGCCACGCTCTTGCGCTGCGAGACTACAGCATTGGCCGGGAAACTGTCATCAGGCCAGCCCATGGCGACGCAGATCATGATCACCTGGTCGTCCGGAATCCGCGCATGCTCGCGCACCACCGGCGACTGCATGATGCCCTGGCTGTTGATCACGCAGCCCAGCCCCCGCGACCAGGCTGCATTGACCAGCGCATTGGTCACAGCGCCGCAGTCGAACGGCGCGATATCGCCACCCGCGATCACCCGGTCATAGGTGACCACGATCGAGACCGGCGCATCGAACTGACGGAACCCGCGCATCACCCAGCCGTGGCGGGCAGCCTGATCGTGGCGCTCGATTTCCATGGCGGCGAACAGCTGCTTGGCGATCTGGATCTGCCGCTCGCGGTGGACCCCCTCATAGGCGCCGTGACTGCGGAACTCGCGCGAGTCCGGCACGCCGGCGAGATTGCGCTCGGTATTGCCCACCCGGATCGCGTCCAGTGGTGCGCCG
>JAIXTH010000174.1 GCA_027484265.1 Alphaproteobacteria bacterium | reverse complement strand
GCCGTCAGGCGCGGCGCCTCGATCACATTGGTGGCGTCGAGACGGCCGCCAAGGCCCACTTCCAGGAGGAGGACGTCTGCCGGAACCTCTGAGAATGCCAGGAAACCGGCCACCGTCTCGGCTTCGAAGATCGTGAGTGGCACCTGACCCGCCACCGCCTCGACCGCTTCGGCACAGGCCAGCAGATGGTCCGGTTCGATCAGGCGTCCGGCGAGGCGATAGCGCTCCTCGATCCGCACCAGATGCGGCGAGGTATAGGCATGGACCCGCTGGCCATCCGCCTCGAGCATGGCCCGTAGAAAGGCAACCGTGGACCCTTTCCCGTTGGTGCCGGCCACATGAACCACCGGCGGCGTGCGCCGCTGCGGATTGCCCAGGAGGGCGAGGGCCGCCCGCATGCGCTCCAGTGACAGGTCGATCACCCGGGGAAAGCTGTAGAATATCTCGGCAGCGGTGCGCGTCATCGCAGCCTCACGGTCTGACTGTGGCCGGTACGGCGCTCAGGCGGTCACCACCGGGCGGGTAGCCGCCATGGCTTCGGCAAAGCGTTCGAACAGATAGAAGCTGTCCTGCGGGCCGGGGCTCGCCTCGGGGTGATACTGTACCGAGAACACCGGCCTGCCCTCCAGCGCGATGCCGCAATTGGATCCGTCGAACAGCGAGACATGGGTCTGGCGCACGCCGGGCGGCAGCGTGTCGGCATCCACTGCAAATCCGTGGTTCATCGACACGATCTCGACCTTGCCGGTGGCGAGGTCCTTGACCGGGTGATTGGCGCCGTGATGGCCCTGGGGCATCTTCACGGTGCGCGCACCCAGCGCCAGCGCCAGCATTTGGTGACCAAGGCAGATGCCGAACACCGGCACCTGTGCCGCGATCACGCCCTGCAGGGTCGCCACCGAATAGGTGCCGGTGGCGGCGGGGTCGCCGGGCCCGTTGGAGACCAGAACCCCGTCGGGCTTGCAGGCCAGCACGTCGGCGGCGGTGGCACTGGCGGGCAGCACGGTGACGCGCGCCCCGATGGCGCCGAGGCAGCGCAGGATGTTCTCCTTCACCCCATAGTCCAGCACCACCACATGGAACCGCGGCGCGGTCACGGCAGCAGCACCGGCGGGCCAGCTCCAGCGGCCTTCGGCAAAGTCGTGGGCGGCCGTGCTCGTCACCTGCGGCGCCAGATCCAGCCCCTCAAGCCCGCCCCATCCAGCAGCCTTCGCCGCCAGGGCCGGCACGTCGAACTGGCCATCGGCGCGGTGTGCGATCACGGCATGGGGCATGCCCTCCTCGCGGATCCGGCGGGTGAGCGCGCGGGTGTCGACGCCGGACAGGCCGATGATGCCGCGCGCCGCCAGCCAGGCGGGGAAGTCCTGGCTGTTGCGCCAGTTGGACGGCGCCGTGACCGGCGCCCGCACCACACAGCCGACAGCGGCATGGCGGGCCGGCGCGCTCGCGCTTTCCTCGTCGGTGTCATTGGTGCCGGTGTTGCCGATGTGCGGGGCCGTGAACAGCAGGATCTGGCCGGCATAGGACGGGTCGGTCAGCACTTCCTGATAGCCGGTGATGGCGGTGTTGAAGCACAGCTCGGCCACCGCCTCGCCCTCGGCACCAAAGCCGGTCCCGAAAAAGACGCTGCCATCGGCAAGGACGAGCGCGCCAGTGGGCTGGCGCGCGAAGATCGGCGCGTTGGTCATGGACGGGTTCTCCGGGATTTGCGGGGGGATAGGCGGGTCTGCCGGGCGGGTCAATGGCGCGCGGCGCACGGGTGCAGAGGATCCGTCACTGCGACGGGGGTGCCGGGGCAGAAGCGGCCCCGCCCGGCGCACCCTAAAGCGCGGCCAGGGCCGCGCGCAGGGCGGTCAGGTCGTCGGGCAGCGGGCTTGAGAAGGACAGCCGGTCGCTGGTGGCGGGGTGGGTGAAGGCCAGGGTCTCGGCGTGGAGCGCCTGGCGGGCAAGACGCGCTGCCTCCGGCAGGGCCGCCATCAGCGCCCGCTGGCCACGGCTGGCGCCATAGACCGGATCGCCGATCAGGGGTGCCCCGGCATGGGCCATATGCACCCGCACCTGGTGGGTCCGCCCTGTCTCCAGCCGGCATTCCACTTCGCTGGCGGCAGGACCTGGCCGCCCGTCGAGCCCGGTACCGAAGCGCGTCAGGGTGCGGTAGCGGGTGGCGGCGGGCTTGCCCACGGTGGCGGTGGGCGGCACCACCGCCATCTTCTTGCGGTCATGGACATCGCGGGCGAGGCGCGCCTCGATCCGGCCCTCGGCACCGAACGGCGGGCGCGGCGCCCCCACCAGGAAGGCGCGGTAGCTGCGGTCCACGGTGCGGGCCTGGAACTGCTGGCCCAGCGAGCCGAGGGCAAAGCTGCTCTTGGCCACCACCATCACCCCGGATGTGTCCTTGTCGAGCCGGTGCACGATGCCGGGCCGCCCGGTGGCCCCCACCGCCTTCAGGCTCTCGCCGGCATGGAATAGCACCGCATTCACCAGGGTGCCGGTCCAGTTGCCGGGCGCGGGATGCACCGAGAGGCCAGCGGGCTTGTCCACCACCAGCAGATGGGCATCCTCGAACAGGATCGTCAGCGGTATGTCTTCCGGCTCGGGCTCGGCAGGCTCCGGCGGCGGCACCTCGACACGGTAGAGCGCGCCGGTCACCACACGGGCAGAGACCTGTGTCTCCATCTGGCCGTCGCGGAACACCCGGGCATTCTCGATCAGGAGCTTGATCCGCGAGCGGCTGAGGGCCGGGAAGCTGGCGGCCAGGAACCGGTCGAGCCGCTCGCCGGCCGCCTCTGGCGCGGCGTGCACCTCGTTGAAGGCCGCCGCGTGCAGCGGGGCCGAAGCAGCCATGCCCTCCTCGATGTCTCCATCGTCAGCCCCGTCCGGGCCCAACTCGTCGGGCAGGTCAGCCAAGGGCTGCCTCGAACAGGCTTTCATACTCGCCCTGCGACAGCGGGCGGGGATTGGTATAGTGGGCGAGGTCCTTGAGGGCACCGGCCACCACCGCGGGCCCTTCGGCCGCCGTCACGCCCAGCGCCGCCAGCGAGGGCGGGATGCCGATGGCGTCGTTCACCGCCTGGATCGCGTCACCCAGGCAGGCCCCGGTGCCAAGGCCCAGCACCTGGCGCAGCCGCTCTTCCTTGTCGGGAGCCGCGCCGCGGTTGATCCGCAGCACATGGGGCAGGTAGATCGCGTTGAGGGTGCCGTGGTGCAGGTTCAGCGCCTTCAGCGCCCCGGCGGCATGGGCCAGCGCATGCACCGAACCCAGCCCCTTCACGAACGCCATCGCGCCTTCGGTGGAGGCCATCATCATGTGCCAGCGGGCATCGCGGTCGGACCCGTCGGCCACCGCCCGCGCCAGCATCCCCTGGCGCAGCGCCCGGTCGATCCCGTCGAGCGCGATCGCATCGGCAGGCGGGTGCACGGCCGGTGCGAACAGGCTCTCGATACAGTGGGTGACGGCGTCCATGCCGGTCGCAGCCGTCAGGCCCGGCGGCAGGCCGATGGTCAGCTCGGGATCGCACAAAGCGACTTTCGGGATCAGGTGATTGGAAACGAACAGTTCCTTCTCGCCGGTCTCCATCACGATCATGGCGCCGATCGACACTTCCGAACCGGTGCCGGACGTGGTGGGCAGCGCCACCAGCGGCGGGATCGGGCCGATGTGGCGGGTGCCCTTCTGCGCCGTGCCGAGGCGTGCCAGCGGCCCCTCGTGGCTGGCCAGCAGACCCACGGCCTTGGCAAGGTCCATGGCCGAGCCGCCGCCCACCGCCACCAGACTGTCGGCGCCGCAGTCGCGGTAGACAGCCAGCGCCTCATGCACCGAGGCCTCCGTCGGATTGGCCGGCGTGCGGGCGAACAAGCCCGCAGGCTCGGCGCCCAGGCCTTCCAGCGCGGTCTGGATCAGGCCGATGGCGGCAATGCCAGGATCGGTCACCACCAGCGGCCGCGTTGCCCCAAGCCGCTTGAGGACCGCGCCCAGCTGGCTGCGGGCGCCATGGTCAAAGCGGCATTCGGTCAGATACTGCATCAGCGCCATCGCGCACTCCCCGATTGTTCTTGGTGGCTGAGCCTTTGCATGCGGGTTAGCGGGCCGTGGCCTCCGTGCCTAGGGGCCAGCGCGCAATCCCACCGCCGCCAGCACCACTTCGCCTTCCACTGCGGCCAGCACCTGGCGGGCAGCGGCCCGGCGCTCGGGGCCTTCGGGCAGGTCGAGCTGGTCTTCGGCCCATTGCAGGAAGCGGGTGCCGATCCGCTGTGCGATGGCATCGAACGGTGCCCGCCCCCGCGCCGCCAGCGCCACCAGCTCGAGCCACAGCTGCGCCGCAGGCCAGGCCGCAGGCGCCAGCATGAACGCCGCCAGCACGGGCACCAGCCGGTCCGGCGCGGTGCGCGCGCCCGTGGCGGCCGCCAGCTGCGCCTCAAGTCCGCCGGCCACCTGCTCCAGCGCCGCCTGCAGGGCGTCCTCGCGGCTGTCGAAATAATACAGCAGCATCCGGTCGCTGATCCCGGCACTGGCCGCCAGCTGGCGCACCCCGGTCTGCGACAGGCCGTGGGTCAGGAGATGCAGGGCCAGCCGCCCGGTGGCGGCGGCGCGCTGTTCGTGTCGTGCGGCCATCTGAACTTTCGTGTAGCGCCCGCTACATTTCTGGAGTATGTAGCAGTTGCTACACACAGGAGGCAGCGATGGACATCATGCAAGGCGAACAATCCGTCAAGACCGGCGGCATGTCTGTTCTGGGACTGGAGGGGCGGCGCCTGTGGGTGCCGGTACTGGCGGGCCTCGGGCTGTGGTTCACGGCTGCGGTGCTGATCGGTGCGCTCCGCGGCGCGGGCCTGATGCAGGGGGCTGCCCTGCTGGCGGTCTATGGGCTGACGACCCTGATTTCTGTCGTGAGCGTGCCCCTGATCGTGTGGGCAGCCGGGCTGGTGCGCGGCCAGGCACTGCCGGCCATTGCCATCGGCCTGGGCCTTGCCATGGCGCTCGACGGCCTTGCCCTCGTTCTGGCCAGCGGGCTGTATGGCGGGCCGGGACCCGGGCATGCCGAAGCCGGCGCGCT
>JAIXTH010000237.1 GCA_027484265.1 Alphaproteobacteria bacterium | reverse complement strand
TTCCATGCAGCCCCGGCAGCGCCGGGCCTGGACAGGTGGCCGAGTGGTTTAAGGCAGCGGTCTTGAAAACCGCCGAGGGGGCAACTCCTCCGTGGGTTCGAATCCCACCCTGTCCGCCATCACCAACAGTCGGCACGAACCCACAGACCCAAGAGTGCCGCGCAAAGCGCGGCGGGGTTCGAATCCCACCCTGTCCGCCACTTTGGCACCGATAGATGCCTGTCGCCACGCAACCCGCTCGTTGAACTGTCCTGATGGCCGATCATGCGCCGACTCTGGGACCGCTCACAGGCCGCCGGGTGTGCTTCGCGAGCGGGCGTTTCCGGCGATGAAGTGGCGTGCCGGGTGCGCGAAGCCGGCGCTCGATCACTTTGCACAGTTCCTTCAGGGGACAGCAGACTGTCTGATCGCAAGCATCCCTCCCGCCTTCGCTGCCTCCGAAACGGGGTTTGACCGCGCCTGAAGACTGCCACGGCGGCACGCTCGTCGGGGAGCCGGTCCCCGGTGGCAGCTTGCCCTTAATGACGATGTATCTAATAGCTCTTGACGGCGGCGACGGTCTCGCCCAACCTTATTGACGGATCATATGATAAGGACGCCGAGGCGCCACCGGATCCAGGGAGGAAAGCATGTCGGGATTGCAGTCCGCGCGGCGCAGCCATGCGCCGGTTCTGATCGCGTTGCTGATGGCCGGGGTCAGCACCCCGGCACTGGCGCAGGCGGTCCAGGAACCAGCTGCCGGCAACGAGCCGCTGATCGAGACCGTCATCGTGGTTGCCCAGAAGCGCGAGCAGGCTGCACAGGATGTGCCCATCGCCCTGTCGGTGTTCTCCGCTGACACGCTGGACCGGGTCCAGATCGAGGATGCTGCCGATCTGCAGTTCTCCATCCCCAATGCCGTTCTGACCGGCAATGACCGCTACACCCTGCGCGGGGTCGGCACCAATGCTTTGGGCTCCAGCGATCTTGGCGTCCAGTCATTCGTCAATGGTGCCGCCATTGGCTATCTGCCGCAGAACGAACTGTTCGACATGGCCAGGGTCGAGGTGCTGCGCGGACCGCAGGGTACGCTGTACGGGCGAAACACCACGGGCGGTGCGATCAATGTGATCACCCGCCGCCCGGGGCGCGCGTTCGGGGGGGATGCCAGCCTGCAGCTGGGCAATTATGGCGGTATCCGGGTCGGAGCAGCGGTGGATATTCCGCTGGGGTCTGCGGTGTCCACACGGGTTGCCGGCTACTGGCTGTCCCGGGACGGCTTCACGGAAAACCAGTTCACGGGCAACGACATTGACGGCCGCAATCAATGGGCGCTGCGGGTGACAACCGACATCGAGCTGGGCCCCGATACCAGCCTGACAATCATGTTCGGGCGCTATGAGGAAGACAGCACCCGCGCCCGCGAGGGCAAGCGTCTGTGCAAGTCCCATCCGGTTCTGGGCTGCGATCCCAGGGAGCTGGGCTTCGATTCACCCGACGCGAATACAACGATCCTCCAGACGCTGGCCCGTTTCTTCACGCCGTTCCCGGCGGGGGGCAATATCTATGCTGGCGCACCCAATCCGCGTGATCTGCGCGCCGTCGCTGCCGACACCGATCCCCGCTACCGGCTGGATCAGGATTTCGCGACCCTCAATCTCGAGCACGACTTCGGCAGCCTCACCCTGTCCGCCATCGTGGCCTGGTCGCAGGGCGGGACCGAGCAGAACACCGACTGGGATAATGCCGCCCTGCCATTCCGGTTCACCCGGCCGATCCCCTATACGGCTGCACGGGGGGTGTCTGTCACCACCGACCAGCTGATCACCACCGATAGCTTCACCTCGCAGTCGCAGACCCGCACAGCCGAGCTGCGGCTGGCGTCGGACTTTGACGGGCGGGTCAACTTCCTGATCGGTCTGTTTGCCCTCAATGGCGAGAGCTCGGGCGGATTCGAGACCTGGCACCCTGCCATCGAATACTTCCAGCGTGCCAATGGCCGCCCGGAAGAGGCCTGGCGCGTGTCCGCCCTCAATCGGAATGGCGAGAACGAAACCCGGGCCGTGTTCGGCGAGCTGTATCTGACCTTGAGCGATAGCGTCCGCCTGACACTGGGCGCGCGCCAGACAGAGGAAAGCCGGTCGGGCGAGTCCCGCTCCATCGTGCTGGCCCCGGTTGGCCCCTGGGTGTTCTCGAGCTTCGAGGGCAGCAAGGCCACTGGCAAGATCGCGATCGACTGGACCCCGGATCTGGGTTTCACCGACCAGACGCTGGTCTATGGCTCCGTGGCCACGGGCTACAAGGGCGGTGGCCTCAACAATTCCAATTCGGCGCCCACCTATGGACCTGAAGAAGTGGTTGCCTTTGAGATCGGCGCCAAGAACACGCTGCTGGGTGGCCGCATGCAGGCCAATCTGACCGCGTTCGTCTATGACTACTCCGGCCTGCAGCTGGGCCAGCGGATCAATGGCGGTGTCGTCACCCGCAATGCCGATGCCGATATCAGCGGGTTCGAGGCCGAGTTCCTGTACGCTCCGTCCGAGCGCTGGCTTCTGGATGCGAGCCTATCCCTGCTGAACACCGAGATCGGCACCTTCTTCTCGGAGGACGCCGCCAATCCGGCGCAGAGCCTGACCGCCACCACACCGACCGTGCAGGTCAATCTCGCCGGAAACGAGCTGCCCCATTCCCCCGGGACCAAGGTGAAGGTCGGCGGGCAATATACCAGTGGTTCGTTCCTCGGGGGCTGGACCGCGACCTGGCGTGTGGATGCTGTCTGGCAGGACAGCTATTTCGCCCGCGAATACAACACCCCCACCGACGTGATCGACGCCTGGGGTATGGTGGATCTGCAGGCACGGTTCGATCACGCGGACCAGGGCCTGTCGATCCGGGTGTTCGTCAAGAACGTTACCGACGAGGACAACATCACCAACATCATCATCGAGGATGCGCTGATCGGTCGCTATCGCAATGCCCGGCTGCTGGAGCCCCGGACCTTCGGCGTTGTCCTGTCGGCATCGTTCTGATGGCACCCGCTCCCCCGCACGGCTTCGACGCGGACTTTGCCGCCCGCCTTCTGTCGAGCATGACCGACTTCTATGGTTACGGGGTCCACCAGCTGTTCAATGACTGGTGGGCCGCAGCCCCGCCCGATGCCATTGCCTGCTATGTGGCCGCCATCGAGGAGCATCCCGAACAGGGACCCCTTGCGGCGCAGCGCTGGCTGGCGGACCCCGTGCCGCTGGCACGGCTGCGGGACTGTCCGGCCGGCTCGCTGGGTGCGGCGTGGCATGACTTCATCGTGGCCAACGGTCTGGTGGAGCAGCTGGCCCAAGGCTACCGCGACTATCATGACGCCCTGGCAGGGGCCGGCGTGCTGGACCGGCTCCCGCCTGTTCTGGCCCACAAGGTGCTGCGTGGCTACCAGACCCATGACCTGCATCATGTGCTGACCGGGTTTCCAGCCACGCCGCTGGGCGAGCTGGCGCTGCAGGCGTTCCAGCTGGCCCAGACCCGCTTTCCCTATGCGGCCATGTGGATCGCCGTGGTGAGCGGCCACATGACATTCCAGGATCCCAGGCTGATCGGCCCGGCCATGGATGCCATCACCACCGGCTGGCAGCTGGGGCGGCGAACCCGCAGCATCCAGTATGTCGCGTTCGAGACCATGATCGGGGAGCCACTGGACAGCCTGCGACAGCAGTGGGGCATCGAGCCGGTTGATCCGGCAGACTTCACGACGCCGGATGTGAACACGCCCCTCAGCCTGCGGGCCGCTGCTTGATCAGCCCAAAGCCCGGTACAGGGCCTGGATCATGGCCATGTGGTAGGCGCGGAAGTCCCCGCCAAACACCTGGGCCATGATCACCCCGCCGATCCTGTTCTGCGGGTCCGCCCAGAAGAAGGTGGAGGCAGCGCCGCCCCAGAAAAAGACGCCGGGTGGCACACCGGCGGGTGCCTTGGCAGGGTCGAGATACATCGCCGTGCCCAGTCCGAAGCCCAGCCCGAGCTGTTGCAGGGTCGGCAAGGCCAGCGCCGCAGGCGGCAGCGCATTGGTGGACATCAGTCGCACCGACTCCTCCGATAGCACCCGTGTGCCATCCAGCTGGCCGCCCGATGCCAGCATCCGGGCAAACAGCAGGTAGTCCTGCATCGAAGCCACCAGACCGGCGCCGCCAAAGTCGATCGGACGGGCGCGCGCAAACGGGCTTGTTGCCGGCCGGTCCACCAGTGTGAGCTCGTTCCGGCCGAGGCCGGACAGGTCCGTCGTGTCGAGAATGTTCGGCAGGGGCCGCTGCGACCTTCCAGCCCAGGCCGCGGTCAGGCGGGCCGGGTCCACAGCCGTGAAGGCCGTGTCCATCATGCCCAGCGGCAGGAAGATACGGTCGCGCATCAAGTTGCCAAGGCGCGTCCCGGTTGCAGCCTCGATCACCGCGCCCAGCACATCGGTGGCATTGCCATAGGTGAAGCGAGTACCGGGCTGTTCGCGCAGGGGTACGGTGGCGATCTTGGCGGCAAACTCTGCTAGGGAGGTGTGGTCCGGTGACCCATCCATCGCCGTGATCGTCTCGCCCGATCCGTTGTCGATACCCCGCCAGGCATAG
>JAIXTH010000240.1 GCA_027484265.1 Alphaproteobacteria bacterium | reverse complement strand
GCAAGGCCTGGGAGGTACCGCTAGGCACCTCTGAGACTGTTGCACCGTTCTCGATCGCCTGGAATTCCGGGACAGTGAATCTGGGCGGCCCCCTGGTCATGGATAGCGGTGTGACGTTCATCGCCGCGGCGGGCGATCTGTATCTGCGCGCGTTCGAAACCCGCTCTGGCCGGCTGCTGTGGCAGACCCGTCTGCCGGCGGGCGGGCAGGCCACACCGATGACCTATCGCCACAAGGCCCGTACCTATGTGGTGCAGGCTGCCGGAGGTCATGGCGGGCTGGCGACCCCGCCGGGGGACTGGGTGCTGGCCTATGCGTTGCCGGGCCCGCGTGATCCGGTGGACTGGGCGTTCCGGGCCAGCCAGCTGTACAACCGTCCGGGGATGCGGGCGTGGGGATGGCTGGTCGCAAGCCTGCTCCTCGGGCTCGGCGCCGCGGCCGGCCTGCGCGCGGCCGGCCTGCGCGTGGCCCGCCGGCGCCCGGAACCAGCCGCACGCCGCGCCGTGCCGCGATAGTCGCTGGCGCCGGTCCCGGCGGTCGGCTCTGGCTGACTGAACCTGGCAGGCCGGATCGGGCAGGCCGGATCGGGCAGGCCGATCAGGCAGGCCTGAACAGCTCGCTGTCGGGAATAGTGCGGGCCATGGCCACGAATGGCTCGACGATGTCACTGACGAACCGGTCCGGCAGCAGTCCGCCAGCCGCTACGGTTCTGGCAGCTGTGAGGCAGTGCAGCATCAGGCCCTGACAGGCGCCTGCGTCGTCGGCCCGTGGCGGCGTGGCAGTCGCAGCGGGCTGCTCCCACTGACGGGCCCAGTCAGCTGCGGCGGGTGCGGGCTGCACGAAGTGCGGATGGTCCGGAGTGAGGATGCCGGCCAGACCCAGGACGCGGTCGTTGACTGTGCTGGCCAGGGGCAGTGTGAACCGCGAGCGGATGGCATAGTGCAGGTCCAGCAGCTCGAAAGCACCTTGCGGCCACCAGGTCTGTTCGGTCATCTGCACGTTCACGGCATCGACGGCACCGTCGGCCAGCCCATCAAGGAGCCTGTCCAGTGCCTCTGCAAGCCTTGGCTCCGGGGCCAGACCCGCGCCCGCACGTCTGAATCGCGCGCCGTCGGCCGGGCCAACAGTCCCGTCCATGGCGCGGCAGAGCCACGGGCTTGTGAACGCCGAACTCAGCCCAAGGCGACGCAGCGACAGCTCGATCTGTGCTGCAGCCAGCTGCTGGCGCGATCCGAAGGGGGCGAGGTCCGCTTCCGGATGCCGGTAGTGGCCCTGCCGGACCAGCAGGCCCGCCGGCCACAATGGCAGGCCGGCTGCATCCAGCTCGTCGCTGCCCACCGAAAGGACCGCGAGGGCCGGCAGGACCCCATGCGGACTGCCCATGCGGGCCAGGGCCGCGCCGACCAGCCTGTGCAGGATGAATTCATAGAGCGCGCAATGCAGGGGCAGGAGGCCATTGGCCTGAGGCGCCAGCACAGGCTCGCTGTCACAGGGGACCCCGACACCCTTCACATTCACAACACCGCCACCAAGCCCTTCGGGCCATGTGACGGCAAGGTCGACCGAACGTCCCATCCGGCCAAACCTTGTGCCAGTCCGCATGCTGCCTGCGACGGTCCGGAGCGGGGTGTTCACCCGGGTCTGCGCACTTTGGCTCACGGATACGACTGCTGTCTGCGACAGCAGCCACCGCTCGATCCGCCCGCGCGGGGCGTCAGCAAGGCCTGGCAGCGCACGGATGGCACCCGTCCCGGCGACCACGACCCGTGCCTGCGCCAGTCTGACAACGCGATCGGCCTGTGCACCGCGCGCCAGCAGGTCCTCCAGCGACTGCGGGCGGTGGCGGACCGGCAGGCCGGACCGACCTGCATCTCGCTTGTCGGGCGCCACTGCGGGGTTCAACCGCCTAGCTTGCCATGTGGCGTGGCAGCAGGCTGTCCAGTATGCGCTCGGCCATCGCCTGCATCGCGCCGCTGCGCTGGCCATAAAACGCCAGTGCGCCGCTCGCGATCGTCAGTGCCCAACCCATCCCGCGCTGCAGCTCGGCTGTCGTGGGCCCCATCGCCTTCAAGAAGCGCTCCGAACCCGCTGGACCAAACACGGACCAGGCGGGCAGCAGGTCGCAGGCAAGATCGCCGACACCGAGCCCGCCCATGTCGATCAGGGCAACAATCTGACGGTCCTCTGTCAGCAGATTGCCAGGCTGCAGGTCGCCATGGATCCAGCCGGTGCGGATCAGCCCGCTGCTCGCCTGCAGTGCCGCGTCCCAGATCCGGTGCGCACGGGGCTGATCGTAGTGCGGGGGCAGCTGGCTGATCGCAGAACGCGTCGCGGTGTCCCGTTCGCCGAGCGGGCCGCCACGCCGGAAATTGTGCTCCCCAGGTGTCGGTCCACCGTCGGTATCCTGCGCCTGAAGTTCGAGCAGGCAGGCCGCCAGACGATCCGCCGAAACCTCCTCATCAAGATCGGTGGTCATGGCGACGGGTGTGCCCTGGATCCAGTCATACACGGCCCAGCTATGGGGGATGCAGCAGCAGGGTTCGCCGCGATGCGCGATCGACGGGATGGTCAGCGGCAGCTTGCTGCCAAGCCGTTCCAGCCACCTGCATTCCTTTTCGATCTGCAGGGCCGCATCCGCCCGCCGTGGAATGCGCACCAGATGGTTCTCACCGAGGCGATACAGCCGGTTGTCGGACCCCGCCGCAAAGGAACGGACGTCGAGGTGCGCGAGCGCCGGCACCGAAGTCGCAATCAGGGCCCGGACCGACTGATCCGACATGATGAATTCGTTCTCGAAGAGGACTTCGTTGAACATCGCAGGACCCCATGTGCGGCAACGCTTCACGCAACATGCCGCCAATACACTACCTAAACCCTAAGCCGGGTTGGACTGTCCGTCAGGGTTGGCCCGCCATCCAGATGGATGAGCAGGCGTGCAAACCACTTCAGACTGTCCTTGAGACCACCAGGGCGGCTTCGCTGAAGCCACATCTGTGCATAGTTCTCGGCCAGTCGTGTCAGGCGTAGCGCGAGTGCCCTGCGTACAGCGTGCGGTGTGTGCCTCAAAGTACCATCCTGTTCAAGCCTGTATCTGAAGTTATCGGTCAGCCAGAGGCCAAGATCGACTGCCCAAGACAGTTCCTCCTTTGCCTGCAATCCGTTCGCTTCCTGCGGGCAGGCTGACCGCAATTTCTGCTGCGCCTGTACGAGAATTGCTCGAGCCTGATCGATCTGTTCGCGGCCGACCCCGTTTGTCAGTCCGGTTCCAACAGTAAATTCAGGGTAATAGAACGGTGCGGCCAGGGCAGACATGTTCTGCAGGCCCGGCTTCACGAGACTGGCGATCCGACCAAGCGCAAGAACGGTTTCGCCCAGGCCATGGCTGCCGGCGCCATAGCAATGGCGGTCCAGGGCGGCGGCCATGTCGATCGATGCATGGGATTGCTGGCACCAGGACAGGGCCGCTGCCCACACGAAGCCCGGATCGCTGATGGCAGCGGGTTGGTGGTGGCCATTGTCACCCCAGTCGGTCATCAGCAGCGCCCGTGCCGTGCTGTCAGCGGCTGCAGCCATCGCGGCCCTGCAGTTGGCTTCGGCGACGTCGACCCGCCCCAGCAAGGACAGCCACGACGAGGTGCCCGGGCATGCCCATGCCACCAGGCCCTGTGCCTCCAGCGCCGCGAGGCCGGCTGTAAAGGGGTGATCAGCCTCATACCCCCACTCGCACAGGGTGACACGCCGCTCTAGGTGCGCCAGGGGCTGGGCATGGCCGCGGAACATGTCGCTCCACACCAGAACGTCACGATCCCTCAGTGCCGGCAGTTCCAGCAGACGCGCGAGCCAGGCCAGCAGCAGGTCCGGCTGGTCCGGTGGCAGTTCCCAGGTCTCGTCCAGGCCGAGATGGACGCGTCTGCTGGCAAAATGGGGCAGCAGTTCCTCGAGCAGTCCGGCAACGAGGGCGTGGGTCTCGGGGTGGCGGGGGTCGGCGGTCATGGGGGGCCGCCTCAGACCAAGCGAATTGACAGACCCTTCCGGCTCGAACGCCAGGTGGCTGTACTGCGGATGCTTCAGCCACCGTTCCATGTGGCCGAGCGAATTCTGGTTCGCGGCCAGTTCGATGCCGCGTGACTGGCAGTAGAGGTCGAGTTCGCGGATCTCGGCTGCGGTGAGCGGCGAGGCGTCGCGATGGACGGCAGCATGGGCGCCGTAGGCGAATGTGTGCTCCATATAGAGCTGGACATGGTTGATCTTCCAGCTGGCCAGCCGGTCCAGCAGGCCCTTCAGGTACGGAAGCGCCGGGACGCGGTCGCGCGAGATGTCGAGCATCACACCTCGCACCAGCAAGTCAGGCCAGTCCTCGATCACGACCGGGTGGACCAGCTCGCGACGGTCCGGGTCGGCCAGCTGTGCGAGGGTCAGGCGGGCGTAGCGCTCGCCTGCCGGATCTGCTGCTTCAATCCAGATTCCCTGGTCGCAGACGCGCAGGCGATATCCCTGCGGCGGCAGGTCGCGCACATATCGGGTCGAAACCGGACCGGCTTGCACCGGTCCACCGAGCCAGGCCACCGATCGCGGGTGTGGCAGCAGGTTGGGGCGCCCTGTGTCGCGGGTGTTCATGGGCCAGGTTCCAGCAGCTGCAGGATGTCGTCCATCAGGCTGGGGCATGCGGCCACCAAGCCGTGCTCCGTCAGCACGACGGTGGCTCCAGCCTCCCTGGCAATCAGGGCCCCGGCAGCCCAGTCCCACCGTGACGCGTCGAGGTCGACGACTGCCTGCACATGGCCGGCGGCCAGCCAGCATAGGTCCAGTGCCGTCGCGCCCAGAATGCGGACGCCGCGGGCGACCCCGATCAGGCGTGCAAACAGCGCCGCCTCCGGTGGACGCCGGTGCGGGCGATGGCTCAGCCCCATCGCGATCAGGGCCTGATGGAGGGCGACCGGCGGCTGTGCAGGCAACGGGCACCCCTCGCAGCTGGCACCGGCCCCGCGCCGCGCCGCATAGGTCCAGGAGCGGGTCCAGTCGATGACCCTGCCTTCGCGGCAGTGCCAGTCCGATCCCGCGGCCTCTTCCACTGCAAGGCTGGTCGCCACATGGGCCAGGCCGGTTGCCGCATTGACCGAGCCGTCCACCGGATCCAGCACCCAGCGCACGCCACTGCTGCCGGCCTGCGCCGGCACGCCCTCGCAGATGATGCCGTCCAGGGGCCGCAAGGCAGATACCGCCGCCACCATCCGGCGTGTGAGCGCCAGCTCGGCCTGCGAGCTGATGTCCCAGCCATCGGTGATCGCAGGGGAGACGGGAGAGCCAGGGCCGGGCGGCGCCGGGATCAGACGCTGAAGCGCCTCCATGACCACACTGTCACTCACGTCCTTCATGGCCGCGCCGCCACAAGGGGTTCGAGGCCGGCCGAAGCGATCCTGCGGGCTTCCGCCAGCATCCGTCCCCGGAATGGCTCGGGAAACCCATGCCAGCCGGGCCCGAGCCAGACTTCGTCTGCCGAGCCATCCGCCAGCGGCAGGGCCAGTCCGGTCAGCCGATAGCGCAGCGGGTCAGCCGTCGCATCCATGCCGCCAGCGAAGTCCAGATCCAGGCTCCCGTCAGCCAGCACGGGCACCGCGAGCAGCACGCTGCACCGGTCGGCCCCGCGAACCTCCAGGCAGGTCAGATCCGACCAGCCGCTGTCCTGGATCAGGGCTCTGCGGGCTGTCTGGTAGCGGACCAGAAGGCGATTGGCCTCAATGTCATTGAAGGCGCCAACGAGTTCGGCGTCTTCGGTCTGCCACTTGGCGACCAGTCGCCGCATGTTTCTGGATTCATGGACCTTGTTGTCTGCAACAGATCGTGTGTGCGGCAGATGCAGTCCGACTGCGTCGCTGCACAGCCTGATCGCTACGCCACTGGCCGCGATCCGGTAGCCCCACTCCAGATCGTCCACGCCCCAGCCAACAAAGTTCTCGTCAAAATACAGGTCGTGGTCTGTCACGTGGGTCCGTGGAATGGCGACCAGCCCGGTCCAGACAAAGGCCCAGGGAATATGTACCTCCTCCCCGAACCGCAGGTCCGCGCCGGGCTGGCCGCCAGCGCGCAGCCGTGCCAGCTGTCCGGCCAGGGCGTCGTGCGTGGCAGGCGGCGGACTGTCGGCCCTGTCGGTGGCATTGTTGTCATATCCCAGCACACGACCCACGCAGCACGCGCCACCGGCCGGGGCCAGACTGGCAGCAGACAGGCGCTCGAGCGCATCGGGGGCCAGGAAGGTGTCGGCGTCCATCTGGACGATCAGGTCGCCTGTCGCAGCGCGCATGGCCAGATTGCGTGCATGCGAGATCTGGAACGGTTCCCGGCTGATGGCACAGGTGACCCTGAGCATCTCCGGTGCGGCAAAGCTCGGAGGCATGCAGCTGGCGTCAGCACCCATGGCACCGATCACGACTTCGATCGTGTCCAGCGGGGTGGTCTGTCGGGCAAGTGCCTGCAGGGCCAGGGCAAGGTTCTGGGCGCGCTTGAAATAGGGGATGCACACGCTGATGCGTGGCGACGGGTGATGGGCTTGTGCCAAGTTCAACACCCTCCAGTGCAATTTAATGAGTTGTCGTTCCCGATAGTGGTGACACCCATAGTAATCATTTTTCCGATTGAGTGTACAGAGTGGTTGTGTCACTCATGGTCGAGCGGCGTGCACGGGCCGCTGCCCCAGCCCGGGAGTGGAACATGACTGACATCCATCGACCCCAGTCACCTGACGGAACCTTGCAGCTGATTGCCCTGGTGTCGGCGGCTTCCGGGCAGGCTGACCAGCCGGGCCGGCTCGCCATGGCTTCAGGCGGTGTGCAGCCTCTCGTGGCGCCGTCGGTATCCGGTGCGGTCCAGCTCGATGGCAGCACCGGATATCTGGAGACCGATGGACCGGTGCTGGCGACAACCGCAAGCTTCACGGTGGCAGCCTGGGTCAGGCTGGACAGGGAGCGGTTGCGGGACGGCCTGTCGATGCTACCGGATGAATGGGCCTGGACTGCGGCAAGCCAGGATTCACCGACCCATTCCCCGTTCTACCTGGGAGTCCGCAAGTTTCCGGGGCCCAACGATCCCCCTGGCCCGCGTGAGCCGTTCTGGAACCTGACCCTGTCGCCTGTCGATGGCAGCGTGACCGGAACCTTGGAATGGCGACATGCCCATGTCGGGCCAATTGGTCCGGAGATGATCGACCGATGGCTCCTGCTCGTCGGTGTGTGCGATGTCCCGCAGCGACAGGCCAGGCTCTATGTGCCGGGCCTCGGCGAGAGCCTGTCGCAGGCTCCTGAGGAATGGCCTTTCTGGCAGGCAGACGGTCCCCTGCAGGTGGGGCGTGCACGCTGGCTGGGCAATCCTGTCGACTTCTGGCCGGGCTCGATCGGCCCGGTTGGCTGCTTTTCCGGTGCCGCCACCGCCAGTGATGTCGCGTGGATCACCTCGGTCCTGCCGGGGCCAGCCTGATCCTGTCGCCAGGCGGGGGATCGGTCCATGACCGGTGATGCCGACAGGCCGGGCGGCCAGGCCGCCGCCCGCATCCACCTCGCCAACGCCATCACACTGGTGGACGCCGCGATCCAGGCCATGATGATCCCCGTTCTGCCCTTTGTCGTGCTCGAGATGGGGGGCGGGCCTCTGGCGGTGGTCCTGCTGGTCGTTGTGCATGACCTCGCGGCGGCTGTGGCCAATCCGCTGCTGGGCGCCCTGGGGGACCGGATCGGACGCGCCAGGCTTGTTCTGCTGTCGCTGGCAGGGAGCCTGGCTGGCCTGATTGCGCTGCTGGCGTTCTGGTCGCTTCCGGCCTTGATCGTCTACAGGGCCGTGACGGGTGCCCTGACGGCGCGCAACACGCTTCTGCGCGCCATGGTGCTGGAGCCCGCGCCTCCCGACACGCACGGGCGGATCCTGGGAAGCCTGACCGCCGCCGGAGCACTGGGGGCGGCCCTGGGGCCGGTGATCATCCTTGTCCTGGCCAGCGGGCCGGGTGGACAGGCAGCCGACCGCGGGCTGTTGTGGCCGTCCATGGTACTGGGCGCCTGCGCCTGTGTGGCGGGATGGCTCATCGCGCGCATCAAGGAGCCGACGCGGCCGGCTGCCGCTGGCAGCCCTGTACCCGTGGTTCAAGGTCTGTGGCCGCTCCAGCGGGTCGACGCCCGGCGCTATCATGCGGTTCTGCTGCTGCAGGGCGGGCTGAGCTTTGCCTGGGGCGCGCTGTTTGCCACCACCGCCCTGCATGTTGAGGTGTCGTTCGGCTGGGGTGTCCAGCAGACCAGCATCCTGATGATCCTGGCCTCCGTTCTGATCATTGCAGCCCGGCTGATCGGCGGACGCACGGCCTTTCGCGGGAAGCCGCCCATGCCGGTCGCCTGTGGCCTTGCAGCCGTCTCGGGCCTGTGCCTGGCTGGTATCGGCATTTCGGCCGGGCCGGTCCTGTTCGTTCTCGGTTTCAGCCTGTTCACGGCTTTCATCAATGTTGCGATGATTGGCCCCAGCGTTGCGATCTCGCAGACGTCTCCGGGGAACAAGCTCGCCATGGCGCTGGGATTGCGCCAGTCGGTTGCCGTCCTGGCAGGACTGGCCAGTGCCCTGATCGGGGGGCTGGCATTCGAACGCGGGATGGGAGCGCTGTCCTATCTGGTGTGCGGGGTCGCCCTGGTGGTCACCGCGCTGGTGGCTGCCTGGCTGGATCGGGTCCGGTCGGGTCCAGGCACGCGCGGCGGTTCACGCCCCGGCTGAAGCAGCCTGGTCTTGGATCACAAGGACCGGCCCGCGCCGGGACCGTCGGCAGGCAAAGACCGGATGTTGACCGCGTCAGACTGCGCCGCTGCACCCTGTTTCAGGTCCGTCGTGGCATGAGGCGGACCGGCAGGCCCCCGGACGGGTGCAGGATGATGTTGTAGCTGATGTCGATCTCGCTCGAGCCAACCAGCTCGGGCCGGTAGCGCCCGCACACGGCCGCCAGAATAAGCTGGAGCTGGCGCATGGCTGTGAGCTGGCCGATACAGACATGCGGTCCCGCACCGAATGGCATGTAGGCCCCCCTTGGTACAGGCATGGCAGACCCGGGCAGAAACCGGTCTGGCCGGAACCGGAGCGGGTCGCCCCAGATCGCGGCGCTGCGGTGCAGGGTCCAGGGCAGGATCTGGATCAGGTCTCCGCGTCGCACGGTGTGCCCGCCCAACTGTGTTGCCGCTGCCGCGATCCGCAGGGCCAGTCTCGGTGCGGGCGGGAACAGGCGCAGTGTCTCCTCGACCACGGCCCTGGTGTGGATCAGGCGCGGAAGGTCTGCTGCCTCGGGAACCCGCCCCGCACAGGTCTCGTCGAGCTCGGCCTCAAGCCTTGCACATTCGGCGGGATGGGTTGCGAGCAGATAGATGGCCCAGGTCAGCGCGCTGGCAGTCGTGTCGTGTCCGGCGACCAGCGCCGTGATGATCTCGCCGCGGATCTCGGCGGGATTGAAGGGAGCCCCGGTCTCGTTGCGGGCCCGGGTTGCCAAAAAACTGGCAAGATCGTCCGGCCAGCTATCAGTGGCCCGTCTGCGGGCGATCAGATCATCGATCCGGGCCGTCAGGTCCGCGAAGGCCGCGCCGATCTGGCGCGCCCGCCGCTGCGATCGGTGCTCCTTGATGACGGGAACCGCATCGAGGGCCGACATGCTCATCAGCTTGGGAACCCGGGAGAGTGCCTCCAGTACGCTGCCCGCGATACTCGCCCCGTCGGTCAGGAAGGTGCGGCTGACCACCACCGCCAGGGCGAGGTGGGTGGCGGCCTCATGGAAGGCGACCGGGGTGCCCGGCCCGGCCCGGTCCCAGCCGGTCATCAGCTCCTGCACACGGTCAGCGATGAGCGCGTCCGCTTGTGCCGTGGCGCGGACGTCGAAGAAGGGCTGCAGGCTGCGGCGGTGGGCGCGCCAGGCCGGACCCTCCAGCGACAGGAGGCCCGTACCGAGCAGGGCGGCGAAGACATCCAGCTCTACAGGCGCCTTGGGGAAGTCCGTCTGCCCCGCAATCAGCACGTCCCGCGCCAGTTGGGGGTCGTTGACAAGGAACAGCGCGCCGAACGGCGTCCATTGCCTGACCACCGGCTCGACGAAGGCCCGCTCCGGGATCGACCATGGAAATCGCGGTGCCCGCCCGAACAGCTGGCCTGGCCGGCGCCGTGCCGGCCGCAGCTCCGGTGCGCCGGCGAGTACCGGGCTGCCAGGCGGAGTGGCACGCCCCTGCGCTGTCATGGCGATCCGGCCGGTGGCTGCAGGTCCGGGTTCCAGACAATCTCCCACAAGTGATCGTCGAGATCCGCCGCATAGGCCCTCAACCCGCCATGCGGGGGCCTGGATACCTCCCGCACGATCCGCCAGCCGGCCCGCCGCAAGGTCTCCACCCGCGCCTGGAGGGTGCCGGCGTCGGCGCAGCTGACGGCCAGCGTGGCCGACCCCGAGCCCGCCAGGCGCGCCACGCCGCAGTCAGCCTCCAGTTCCTGCCGCTGCCACAGCGACAGCCACAGTCCGTCCATGCGGAACATCACCGTCTCGGCATCGCTGCGTGCGGGCTCCAGCCCCAGACCTTCGCGATAGAGCGTGCCCGACTGGGCCACGTCCGAGACACCGAGCGTGATGATGGCCAGATGCATCGCGGACCTCACACCTTCTTGCCCAGCCGCATCAGATAGACCGTCCGGTTCAGGGGATCCTTGTCGGTCCTCGGGCGCATCGGCGGCGGCCCGTCGACGGGCTCGTAGTGGTCGAACGTCGCCTCGAAGATACCTTCGCCCCGTGTCAGGTGCGGCAGCATCTGCTGGAGGCCGTGAATCTCGGACGCGGGGATCGTGCCCTCGATCAGGGCGGTGAGGCCCCTGACCAGCGGGCCGCCAGGCGCCGCATTGTGGCGGGTGAGCAGTGGAAACACCGCCCCGACCAGGTCTGCGGGTATCTCCAGGCTGAACCGGTTGATGGGCTCGCACACGACTGTTCCGGCGGCCTTCAGCGCCTCCATGAAGACCAGCGGCGTGAGATTGCGGAAGTCGCCGGCGGTGCTCGACATGGTCTTGTCGAAGGCGGAGTAGGAATGGCTCTGCCGGGCGAGGTAGCCCGAGTGGGTCATGGTCACCCGGCAGTCGGTCACCTCCCAGCCATACAACCCTTGCTG
>JAIXTH010000152.1 GCA_027484265.1 Alphaproteobacteria bacterium | reverse complement strand
TGCCGCTCTCGAAGCGCTTGACGATGCGCACCTGCTCGGCCTGCTCCTCGGGGCTGAAATTGCGGTGCAGCACACCCATGCCGCCCGACTGGGCCATGGCGATGGCGAGGCGCGCCTCGGTCACGGTGTCCATGGCTGCCGACAGCAGCGGGATGTTGAGGCCGATCTCGCGGGTCAGGCGCGAGGCGGTATTGACCTGGCCGGGCATCACCTCGGAGGCGGCGGGCTCGAGCAGCACATCGTCAAAAGTTACGGCCTCGCGAATCGCGGGGCCGCGCGGGGGGGTATCAGGGCTGTTGGCAAACATGGCGGCTGTTAGGGGAGTGCGCGGGCCAATGTCAACGGTTCACACAGCTGTCATCCACCGCGGCGAGCTGCGCATGCAGGTCCAGAATCGCCTGCGCGGCCATGGCCACGGCCCGTCGCAGGGATGCAGGCGCCAGCACCTCGATCTGCGGGCCAAGGGCAAGGACATCGCGCACGCCGTGGGGGCTGTCCTCCAGGGGGACTTCGGCACGCAGCCAGCCCGGTCGGCCAGGCACCGGCTGCGGCGGCGGGTCGATGCGTGTGTGCCGGTTGGCCTCGAACAGCTTCACGCCGGCTTCGGTCAGCAGCACGGCGGCGCGCTGGGCCAGGATTGACTGTTCGAACCGGGCGCTCGACTGCTGCCAGTGGGCGGCGAGGTCAAAGCCCGCAGGGCGCCGCACAGGACGGTCCAGCTTCTCGGGTCCCGTGATGCTGTCCACCCGATAGGTGCGGACCTGGCTGCCGCAGACTGCCACCAGGTACCAGCGCCCGCCCTTGAGCACGAGGCCCAGAGGTCCGGCGGTGCGGCGGACGTCGCCCTTCCAGCTGGCATAGCCAAAGCGGATCATCCGCTCGTCCAGCACCGCTTCCTTGACCAGCAACAAGTTGGCGGGCGCGCCCGGCTGGCCGTACCAGCCGATGGGATCGATGTGGATGCGCGCCGCCAGATGCCGGGCTTGCGACAGGGCGCTGTCGGGCAGGCTTGCGATCAGCTTGCGGCGGGCGTCGCGGGCGGCGGGACCCAGCCCCAGGTCTGCTGCTGCCGCGCCTGCATCCAGCAGTGCGGCGGCCAGTGTCTCGTCGCGCGACAGGCCTGACAGGCGGGTGCGGTACCCCTCCAGCAGCGCAAATCCGCCATCGCGCCCCGGATCGGCATAGACAGGCACACCGGCGAGGGCGAGCTGGTCGATATCGCGATAGATCGTCCGCTTGCTGACTTCGAGGTCGCGCGCCAGACGCGCCGCACTGACGCGCGGGTTCAGCTGGAGCTGGATCAGGATCGAGACAAGACGACTGGCACGCATGGGCGTGTTCTATAGCGCAATGTTGACAGGTCGTGTCAGCATTTCCTGCTTGGTGCGCGCGGTCCGGGGTGGACCGGAAATGCTGACAGTTCCTGACAGGGCCTCGCCGTAAAACAACGGACATGACTGAACCCGCCGCTCTGTTCGAACTGCGCTTGTACCAGGCGGTGCCTGGCGGCGCTGGCGCCCTGACCGAGCTGTTCGAAGCGGTGTTCCTCGATGCTTATGAAGCGGCTGGCGCCCGGATCGAGGGCAGTTTCATCGACTGCACCCAGGCTGACCGATGGGTTTGGATCCGCAGTTTTGCGAGCGCGCCCGAGCGGGGCGAGGTGCTGGGGCGCTTCTATGGCAGCGCGGTCTGGCAGCAGTACCGGGCTGACTGCTCGGCGCTGATGAGCCGGGTGGAGGCCGCTTTCCTGCTCGGGACCGATCCCGCGCATCCGGTCGGCCTGAGGGAGGTGCAGGTGTGTGCGGCGTCCGAATGGTCCCTCCAGATCAACCCATTGGCGCGCCCGCTTGAGACGGTGGCGACCCAGGTGAAGGTGCCTCCAACGGCGGATCTGGTCACACATACCGGGCCCAACAGCTACCC
The DNA here is from genome assembly GCA_027484265.1 of Alphaproteobacteria bacterium. Classification (GTDB taxonomy): domain Bacteria; phylum Pseudomonadota; class Alphaproteobacteria; order Caulobacterales; family Aquidulcibacteraceae; genus JAIXTH01. The sequence goes on along the minus strand of JAIXTH010000152.1, from coordinate 1,729 downwards.
GCGCCAGCCAGTCCGCCGCACCCCGGTGCAGGTGACGCTGCGCCCGGCCCTGCCGTCGGACATCGCCACGCCCGACACGGCGCCCCTGCATCGCTGCCTGCGCCGTCTGCGACCCACGCCGCGCTCGCGGCTCGGTGGCGCGGTGCAGCAGCCTGGCGCCCCGCCCCGATCACCGGAGACTGCATCATGACCACTGACCGCCGTGAAGCCCTGACTGCCCTCGCCACCGGAGGCCTGGCGCTGGCCGTCCAGCCTGTCGCCACCGCCGCTGCCGCAGCACAACCCGCCGGAGCAGAGGCGCTGCCTGCGCCCTTGCCCGAACGCCCCGCGCTCGATCCGATCCCGCCTTTGCCAGCAGCAGTCCCGCCCGGTCGGCCCGGTGACTTCGACTTCCTGACCGGTGAGTGGCGGATCGAGAACTGGCGCCGCCTGGCCGATGGCAGCTGGGATGCGTTCCCGGCAGAGGCCTCGGTGACCGCGATCCTGGAGGGCCGGATCAGTATCGAAGAGCTGCGGATACCGGCGCGTGACTTTGCGGGCATGGGCCTGCGCCTGCTGGATGTGGAGCGCTCGGTCTGGTCGGACCACTGGGTCAATGCCCGCAGCGGCGTGGTCGGGGTACCTGGACAGGAGGGCGGCTTCAGCGTCGGCGCCGGCATCTTCACCAGTCGCGAGACCGTGGATGGCCGGGAGATGATCTATGCCGGTATCTGGGACCTGATCGGCCCGGACAGCTGTCGCTGGCGCCAGGCCTGGTCCGACGATGGTGGCACGACCTGGACCCAGGTCTGGATCATGCACTGGCACCGACGCGTGGCGTGATGGCGTCACACAACCCCGAAGGCCTCAATCATCCTCGGACAGCGGCGTTCCGGCCGGACCCTCGCCCGGCCAGACCCGGATCCGGCCTGGCAGGAAGCGGGGTTTGACCGCGCCTTCGGGCAGGGCCTTGTCCTGCACGCTCATGCCGGCGCGGTGCACGCTGTCCGGGTCGCCGCTGATCAGGGGGTGCCAGTCGAACAGCGGCCGGCCCTCGTCGATCAGGCGATAGGCGCAGGTGCGGGGCAGCCAGCCATAGCGGCGCACCCCGGCCGGGGTGAGCTTGATGCAGTCGGGCACATGCTTCTTGCGCCCGGGATAGTCGCTGCACCGGCAGCTGCCGATGTCCAGCAACTTGCAGGCCACATCGGTGGTGTGGATCTCGCCGGTGTCCTCGTCCTCCAGCCGGATCAGGCAGCACTTGCCGCAGCCATCGCACAGCGCTTCCCACTGCGCCTCGTCCATCTCGTCGAGGCCCAGATACTCCCAGTAGCGGTCGGGGGGCGGAGCGGGGCTGTCGGTCATGGGCTCAGCGCTGGAAACGGGCGACGATCTCGACATGGGGCGCAAAACGGAACTGGTCCACCGCCTCCACGTCGGTCAGACGGAAACCGCCCGCCACCAGGATGGCGGCGTCGCGGGCGAAGCTGACGGGGTCACAGCTGACCGCAACCACCCGCACCACGCCGGGCGTCCGCGCCAGCTGCTCGCACTGTGCCTCCGCTCCGGCCCGCGGCGGGTCGATCACCACCGTATCCACGCCCTTCAGCTCGAGCGGCGCCAGCGGCGCTCGGAACAGGTCGCGGGCCTCGGCGCGCAGCTGGTGCCCGCCGGCGAGGCCATTGGCGGCGCGGGTGAGGGCAGCCACCGCTGCCTTGTCGGATTCCACCGCCAGCACCGGCGCGATCGC
>JAIXTH010000078.1 GCA_027484265.1 Alphaproteobacteria bacterium | reverse complement strand
GAGGGCCGCCAGCCGCTGGGCGAAAGCCTCGGGCAGGCGCCCAGCCGGGCGGGCGCTGCCGGTGGCAGGCGGGATCGGTCCGTTCTGGATCGGGGGCAGGGCCATGACCCCGGGTCTCGCCCGGTGTGGTTAATCTTGAGTGAAGCCACCCATGTCTGTCGTGTTCAGTCGGCTTAGTGTCATTGAGGAAAGGCAATGGAAGGATGTGCATAACCAGATTGATGAATAGGGTTGTGCAACTCAAAAAAGATCGTATGGTCGCTACCTGTGCAACATGCTCAGGGAGGCCGATATGGTAGGCCGGGAGAATCAGGAAGTTGATATGAATGAGGACGTTTTCCGTCCGGGCGAAATGTTAGAAGTTCAATTCATCGACATTCCAGGGCATGACGCTTATGTTGATAGAATGTTTGATGGTATACTGGCCATCTCTCAGACCATTTTGGACCAGTCATTATTTGATTCTATTTTCAATATAACAACCCAGTCATACATGCAATATCTTGGCGATAATTTGGCGGCAAACAAAAGGGGGCCGAAGGAAAACATCGTTGTTGTCAAGGGGCAGCGTCGAGGAGGGCTTGGTGGTCTGTTGCCGCCTTTGATGTTCTCTGGTGGTGGTGGGTTTGTACCGGCGTTTGATCCACGACCACTACTATCCGACGAGCAGGAGGCAAACATACGCGCCAACCTGAAAGCCATGTTCCCTGGCACCACAGATGCGGAGATTGACACCTTAGTTGATCAATTGGCGCGGGCCGGTATTCCGTTGAGGACTTGGCTGGCGCTTTCCACTATCCGGAGCGAAGTCATACAGGGCCGTACGTTTGCGTATATGTCGCGGGCACAGTTCAACCAGATGGCTAGTATCCTCAGGTCTATCGGGACGCCAGAGGCCCTCCGAGCGCTTCAAAGGCTCAATCAAGGACAACAAAATGGCTCAATCATCGTTACCCGCTTCTAGTCCGCTGTTCGGCTTTGTTGTGTTGAGTGTGTTTGTTGTTGCTGCCGTCGCAAGCGGTTGCGTCAAAGCTGACGGTGTCGGATGGCTGGACTTATCGCCAGCGGTAGGTGCGTTGCTCGGGAACGTTCTGGTTTTGCCCGGCCCCAGTCTTATGGCTGTCATTTTTGTATGGCCGGAATCCCCTGCTTGGTGGCCGGTAATCGAAATGGCGGTTGTGGTTGGAATGACGCTCCTGATCGGGGCATTGCTGGGCTTTCTGGCGTCACGGCTTGAGCGCATCACAAGCAAGCTGGTCTGGACACTGGTTTGTGCCGTCCTGCTGTATCCCGTCGGATGGGTTGCTTCGAGCTATGTCGGCCTGCTGACCTTTGCTGGCCGAACGTTGGTGATCGAGGACCCCTCGCGCCCGGAGGTCGTGTTCCTGCCCGGCCTGATATACACGATGGTTCTCACGGCACTCATGGCCGGGTCGGCGATTGGTCTGCGCTGGATCGAGGCCTGGAGGGCAGGCCGCCAGCCTGCGGGCGCGCCCAGCTAGCGCGTTTCACTGGAACCGGGCACCAGACCATAGCGGGCGGCCAGCTGCCAGACGTGGTCGGGGATCATCCGGGCCATCCGCTGCGGGGCCGAGCGGCGCAGGTGCACGATGGTCTCCAGCGCCTTCATCTCCACCCTTGTGCGGGCGAATTCCAGGCCGCGCGGGCCGATCCGCGGCTGCAGCCAGGCGGCGAGGGGCCGGGCCCAGTCAGGCATGGCGCGCAGGGGCAGGCCGCCGGCCGCCCGCTCGAGGTTCATGAGAAAGCCCTCCACAGCCCCCTCGCGCTTGCCCCGGCTGCCAGCCGGCGCCAGCGCCACCTCATCGCCCAGCGCTGCCAGCAGCGCCCGGCCCCGCTCGTTGCGCACGATCAGCCACTGCTCGCCCTCGCCGCCCATATAGCCGACGGGGATGTCCGCCAGCGCATTGGTATAGTCCACACAGGTGCGGCAGCTGAGGGGAAAGAAGTCCGGTCCCAGCTTGGACAGGGGCAGCATCAGGAACGGCACGGTCCGCTGGCGCCCGTCGGCATAGCGCAGCTCGACCTTGTAGTCGGCGCGGAATTCCAGATAGGTGATGGTCTCGGGCTCTGGATCGATCACGCCGAGGAATTCGTGGAACCGGTCGGTGGTGGTGTTGTCCGAGCAGGGCGTGCCGATCACGGTGATCGCCTCGAACCCCAGCTGCGTCTCCATCGCCCGCAGGGCATGGACCTGACAGGGGATGCCCACAAAGGCGATCTTCCGCAGCCCGGCTGCCCGCGCGGGCTCCAGCAAGGCGAGGGTGGGGGCAAAGCCCATCCGCATGCCGCGCGCCTGTTCCATCTCCTCCGGCCGGGTCACCAGCATCGGCAGCGGCTTCCAGCGGTCGTCCGGGTCCGGCCCCACACAGATCACCCCGTCCACCGCTCCGGTCTCCAGCAGGCGGGCGCACAGCTGGGTGGTGATGCCGGTCCATTGCGCGCCCGGCAGCGGTGCCTTCAGCCGCGCCCGGTAAAGCGCCAGATGCGGGCCGAAGAACAGCTCGTCGCCGCGCGCCGGATCGCGCGCCCGTCCGTGCACGGCGGTTTCGAGGGCCGGATAGTCCGGGGTGATGAACTGGCAGGCGCTGGCGCACTGGCGCGCCTGGCTGGTGCGCGACAGGCCGCAGTCGGTGCAGATCGGCCGGTCCGGACCACCGGGGAGGGGTTGCAGCACCCCCTGGATCAGGGCGCGGGCATCGGGCAGGGCGGCGGCTGTCATGAGGCGCGGGCCTGATGGATGGTCTGGTCGAGGATCGCTGTGATCCAGTCATGCATCGTGGCGGCATCCTCCTCATGGGCGAGGTGGCCGAGGCGCGGGATATGGATCGCCTGGCCCAGTTTCAGCTGCGCCACGGCCTTGTCGGCGCTGGCCGGGGGGACGGTCCGGTCATGGTCGGTGGCGATCAGGCGGACCGGCACCGCCACACGGGGCAGGTCGTCCCACAAGGTGGCGAGGTCCCACTTGGCCATCATGCCAAGGGTCGCATCCACATGGTGCCGGTTGGCGAACAGGCGCTGATAGATGGTGCGCGACCACGACGGCACCGCCGAGCCGGTATTGTCCAGCAGCCGGTCCACCCGCTCGGTGTCCTGGGCCCGGCGCGCCACCAGCCCCGCTGCGAACGGATTGAGGAACAGCGCCCGCGCCAGAGCGGGGAACACCCGGCCGGCGAGGCCTCCAAACGGGATCAAGGCTGCGTTCAGGCCGATCACAACGGCAGGCCGGCGCCTGGTATCGAGCACCATCCGCAGCGCCACCGCCGCGCCGGCCGAGTGGCCGACAATGGCCGCAGGGTCCAGGCCCAGCCGGGTCAGCAGCCCGTCCACCAGCGCTGCCATCTGCGGCAGGGAGGCTGCACCGCTGCGCGGTGCGCTGGTGAAGCCATGGCCGGGCAGGTCCAGCGCCACCACGGTGAAGTCCCTGGCCAGCAGCGGGAACAGCTGGCCCCAGCTGTGGGTCGAGGCACCGGTGCCATGCAGCAGCAGCACCACCGGTCCGGCTCCGGCCATCTGCACATGCCAGTCGAGCCCGCCGGACTCTACCATCCGGCTGGCGGCCCGGTTCGGCCAGCCGTCGCCATCGCGATCCAGGCGCAGGCGCGCGCTCATCGCAGGCCCCCGCCACTGCGGACCGGACCGCCAGCCGAGGCCTTGGCCTGCGCCAGGCCATCGGTCACCAGCATCTGCACGGTACCTGCGCGCGGGTTGGGCAGCGGCACGTGCCGCGCGCCCATCGCCAGGGCCAGCTCGCGCGCCTCGGTCGAGGCGAAGCGCCCGCTGTCCACCAGCACCGAAGTCACCCCCGCCAGCCTCAAGCGGGCGGCGGCCGCCAGCGCATCGGCACCGGCCTGGGCCCGCCCCGGCGCACCATCGAGGGCGATATTGGCCTTGCCATCGGTGAGCACCATCACCAGCACGCTGCGCCCCTTGGCCTTCTCGGCGTGGGCCAGAAGCCGGGCCGCCTCCAGCCCCGCTGCCAGCGGCGTGGGGCCACCGCCGGGCAGGGCGCCCAGCAGGGTCCGCGCCCGCACCAGTGCGCGGGTGGGCGGCACCAGCATCTCGGCGGCGCTGCCCCGGAAGGCGATCAGCGCCACCTGCGTGCGGGCGGCATAGGCATCGGCCAGCACCAGCTCCACCGCGCCCTTCACCTCCGCCAGCCGGTGGAACGCCTGCGAGCCCGAGGCATCCACGGCAAAGATCACCGTGCTCTCGGCCCGCCGTGCATAACGGCGCAGCTGGATGTCGGACGGGCGCACCTGGATTCGGGCGCGCACGGCGCTCGCGGCATTGATGGCGTGGGTGTCTGTCAGGGGCGCGGTGCGCTGGCGCAGCGCCTGCCAGGGGGCTGCGGCGCGCAGCGTTTCCAGCAGGGCAATCCGGGCCCCGCTGCGCAGATGGCCCGGGCGGGCGCCGATCGGCCTGCCGCGCATGGATGCGGCCTGGCGGGCGCCCCCGCCAGACGACTGTGGTTCCTGCCGCGCCCGCACCCTGGCGCCTTTGCGCAGCGCCTCCAGCAGGGCCGGGGGCAGGGCGGCGGCCACGGCTTCCAGCACCAGCTCCTCGGGCAGGGTCTGGTCCTGTTCGGGGGGCGTCGTATCCGGCGGCGGCTCGTCGCTGGCATTGTCGGTGTCGGGTGGCGGCTCGGGCGGCGGCGGCTCGGCCTCCGGCTCGGGCTCCGGCAGTTCGGGGATCCGGGTGGCGCGGGGGGCAAGCACCAGCCCCGCCGCCGTGGCCACATCCACCGGCGCCACCAGCTTCGAGCCACGCAGGGCCGCATGGGCCCGCGCGGCGCGCAGCGCCAGCAGCGGCGCGGTCAGAGCATCCACCCCCAGTGCCACCGCGCCATGCACCAGCGCCTCCACCAGCTCGCCTGCCACATCACCGGTGGGCAGGCGGCCATGACCGTCCGGCTCGGGTACATCGGCCAGGCAGTCGGCGAGGGCGATGCCATCCAGGTCGATCCAGAAGGCAGCGCGCTGGCGCAGGGCCTCGGGCACGGCCTCGTCGCTCTCCTGGCCCTCATCGAACAGCACAAGGCCAAGGCGGGTCGGGTGGCGGGCGGTGAAGCCGTCCCGCTCCAGCTGGACCATGCCGGTGTCCATCACACCCGCGACCCGCGCAGCTGTGCCGGCTGGGAGCCGCTCGGCCAGCGGCAGCAGCGCCACCCCGCCATCCAGCGCCGCCAGGATGCCGCGGTCCAGCACCGGGCGACCGCCCGCCAGCGTGGCGGTCAGATCGAGCCCGCCCAGCAGCCGCTCGTCACTGGTGCCCACCGGAATGCGCCGCACCGGCGCGCCGGGCGCCAGGCTGTCGAGCAGCTCCTCCAGCCACAGGTCCCCCACCGGGCCGGGGCCGGCCCGCACCACCACGCCGCCCAGGCCCGCCGGGTCCAGTCCGAACAGGCGGGCTGCCAGCACGGCCTGCTGCCAGCGCCGGGCGGGATCGTCGGCGCCCGCCACCGGGTCAGCCCATCACGTCGGCGAGGGCCCGTTCGATCCGGGCGCCCGAGCCGGTGTCATCCAGCGGATTGCGCCGCAGCCGGTGGCGCAGCGCCATCGGCGCGGCTTCGCGCACATGGGTCGCCGTGATGGTCTTGGCGCCATCGAGGGCAGCCAGCGCCCGCGCGGCCCGCAGCAGGGTCAGCTCGCCGCGCAGACCGTCCGACCCGATGGCCAGACACAGGCGCGAGATCAGCTCGAGGATATCCTGATCGGGCTCCAGCGCGTCGATCCGCTTGCGGGCCTTGATGATCTTGTTGCGCAACGCGGCGTCAGCAGCCTGCCAATTGGCGAGGAAGGCCTTGGGGTCGCGGTCGAAGGCATCGCGGCGGCGGATCACCTCGATCCGGCTGGGAATGTCCTGCGGGGTGCGCACATCCACCGACAGGCCGAACCGGTCCAGCAGCTGCGGGCGCAGCTCGCCCTCTTCGGGATTGCCGCTGCCCACCAGCACGAAGCGCGCCGGGTGGCGCACCGACAGGCCCTCGCGCTCGACGATGTTCTCGCCCGAGGCGGCCACATCCAGCAGCACGTCCACGAGGTGATCCTCGAGCAGGTTCACTTCGTCGATATAGAGGAAGCCCCGGTCGGCGCGGGCCAGCAGGCCGGGCTCGAACGCCTTCTCGCCGCGGGTGAGGGCGCGTTCCAGATCGAGTGCGCCCACCACCCGGTCTTCGGTGGCACCGAGCGGCAGATCGACCACCGGCGCGGCAAAGTCGACCGCCTTCACCCTGGTGCCCGGCACGCGGTGGGTGCTGCAATGCGGGCAGCGGGCCGGGTCATCCACCGGGTTGCAGTGCCAGGGGCAGTCCGCAGTCGCCTTCAGGGGCGGCAGCAGCTGGGCCAGGGCCCGCACGGCGGTACTCTTGCCGGTGCCCCGGTCGCCGAACACCATCACCCCGCCGATCCGGGGCTCGACGCAGGCGACCAGAAGCGCGCGCTTCATCTCGTCCTGGCCGACAATGGCGCTGAAGGGGTAGACCGGTCGCATGCAGCGTTCCTTGTTCAGCCAAACGCCCAGTCGGCGCTGACGGGCGGCGGCAGCAGCCAGCTGCGCTGGGCATCGCGGCCCAGCAGCTGGCGGGCAGCAGTGGCGATATGGGCAGCCGACAGGCCTGCCTCCCGCCGCTGGGCCTCCGGGGTATCGTGGTTCTGGAACGTGTCGGGCAGGTGCAGGGTGCGCACCTTGAGGCCGTGATCCAGCAGGCCGGCGCGGGCCAGATACTGCAGCACGAAGGCGCCGAACCCGCCCATGGCGGCTTCTTCGACCGTGATCAGGATCTCGTGCTCACGGGCGAGGCGCCGCAGCAGGGCTTCGTCCAGCGGCTTGGCAAACCGGGCATCGGCCACGGTGGTGGACACGCCCCAGTCTTCCAGCTGGTCGGCGGCAGCCTGCACATTGCCAAGGCAGTGCCCGAACGACACCAGCGCCGCGCTGGTGCCCTCGCGCAGCACCCGGCCACGTCCGATCACAAGCGGCTCGAGCCGTGCCGGCAGCGGCACGCCCAGGCCATTGCCGCGCGGATAGCGCACGGCGCTGGGTCCGTCCTCGATCGCGGCACAGGTGGCCAGCATCGCCGCCAGCTCGGCCTCGTCGGCGGCTGCCATCACCGTCATGCCGGGCAGGGCACCAAGGTACCCCACATCGAAGGCGCCAGCGTGGGTGGCGCCATCGGCCCCCACCAGACCGGCCCGGTCGAGGGCAAACCGCACCGGCAGCCGCTGCAGCGCCACGTCATGGACGATCTGGTCATAGCCGCGCTGCAGGAACGTGGAATAGATCGCGCAGAACGGCTTGAGGCCGCCTGCCGCCATCCCGGCTGCAAATGTCACCGCATGCTGTTCGGCAATACCCACGTCGAAGGCCCGCTCCGGGAACCGCGCGGCGAACTTGTCGACCCCGGTGCCGGACGGCATCGCCGCGGTGACGGCCACCACGGTGGGGTCGGCTTCGCCGAGGCGGATCAGGGTCGAGGCAAACACGTCGGTGAAGCTGGGGGCGACATTGATCGGCTTGTGCTGGCGGCCGGTTTCGGGGTCGAACTTGACCACGCCGTGATAGCGGTCGGGCGCGGCCTCTGCCGGGGCATAGCCCTTGCCCTTCTCGGTGCGCACGTGGATCGCTACCGGTCCGTCGGCATCGCGGGCCGCGCGCAGCACCGCCAGCACCGCGTCCATGTCATGCCCGTCCACCGGGCCCAGCCACTTGAGGCCCAGCGCGGTGAACCAGGCGCCCGAAGGCCCGCCCTGTCCGCGCAGATGCGCTTCCAGCGCGCCATTGGCGGGCGAGATCGACATGCCGTTGTCGTTCACGATCACGATCAGCCGGGGCGTGGTCTCGATGGCGGCATTGAGCGCCTCGAACGCCATGCCGGATGACAGCGAGCCATCGCCGATCACCGCGATCACATGGCGGCTTTCGCCCAGCCGGTCGCGGGCGGCGCAGAAGCCGAGGGCAGCCGAGATCGAGGTGCCGGCATGGGCGGCGCCGAACGGATCGTGTTCGCTCTCGGTGCGCCGGGTGAAGCCCGACGGGCCGCCAGCCTGGCGGATCTTGCGCAGACCCTCGCGCCGGCCGGTGAGGATCTTGTGGGGATAGGCCTGGTGGCTGACATCCCACACGATCATGTCGCGGGGCGTGTCGAACACATAGTGCAGGCCGAGCGTGAGCTCGACCACGCCGAGGCCGGAACCCAGGTGGCCCCCCGTGCGACTGACAGACTCCACCAGGTCCGCACGGATCTCGGCCGCAAGCGGAACCAGCAGGCTTTCATCAAGCCTGCGCAGATCGGCCGGACTGTCGATCCGGTCGAGGTGGGGCGTAGCCGACGCCGTTTCGGGTTCCATGGGCCGCCGCTCCATGGGCCTGCCTCCTGCTCAGGCGATTGGGACCCAAGACTTGCACCCGGCGGGGCCACAACACCACAGACGCAGGCCGGACGTTTGCGCGCATGTCCGATGTGCGGTCACGCCGGACAGGCCCGCAAAGGCGCAGGGTGTTCACGCAAGGCAGAGGCGGAAGGGGACGCTTAACCAATTCCCGTTCATGTGAGATCGCGGACAAGGGTTTCCGGAGGCACATTCATGCTCAGCGTACTGCACTCCCGTCTTTCTATTCAGCAAAGGTTGCTGCTCATCCTCGTGATGATGCTGCTTCCGGTTGGTCTGTTTTCTTCGCTCTACTGGAGCAAGGTCAATACAGACATCGCCTTCTCCGCCAAGGAACAGCGCGGCGTCGAATATCTGCAGGCCGCCTGGCCGCATGTGGCCGCCGCCGCTGCCGGTCAGCCCGCCCCGGATGCCAGTGCCCTGACCGAAGTGGCCGGACGCTATGGCGAGGAAATGAAGACCGGCGAGGCCATGGCTGCCATGCAGACCGCTGCCAATGGCGATGCCGCAACCCGCCTTGGCGCCGGCCTGACCCTGGTCACCAAGATCGCGGACGGCTCCAACCTGACGCTCGATCCCGACCTCGACAGCTACTATGTGATGGACGCCGTCGCCTTCAAGGCGCCGAACCTGGCCAAGGCCGCGTTCGAACTCTCGGGCCTGATCAGCGCCGTGAACGGCGTCGAGGGCCGCAGCTTCGACCAGGGCGCCGCCATCGTGATGGCCAATGCCAATTTCCAGTCCGCTGCCGCCGCCCTCGGCGGCTCGCTGGACGCGGCCGAAGGCGCCAGCGCCGATGGCTCGGTCAAGGCCAATCTGCGCAATGTGCGCGAGGCCATGAATGATGCGGTTGCCGCGATGGACGCAGCCACCGCAATCACCGTGACCGCCATCGGTGCCGGTCAGACTGTGACCAATGGCGCCGAGGTCGAGGCCGCCCGTCGTGGTGTGGACACCGCGCTGACGGGCCTGTGGGCCGCATCCGCCACCGACCTCGACCGGCTGCTCGCGAACCGCATTGGCGGCAAGACCAGCGAGCTGACCACCAACATGATCATCGCCGGGGTTTTGCTGGCCATCGTGGCCGGCCTCGTGCTGTCGATCTCCAGCGGCCTGACCGCCCGCATCAACCGCCTGACCGGCGTGATGGACTCGCTCAAGGACGGCCAGCTGGACGTTGAGGTGCCGTTCCAGACCGATGGTCATGAAACCGGCCGGATCGCCGGATCGGTGGAGGTGTTCCGCCTGTCGCTGATCGAGGCGGAAGCCATGCGCAAGCGGGCTGCCGAACAGGCAACCATGAGCCAGGAAGAGCGCCGCGCCAATCTGCTGATGATGGCCGACGGGTTCGAGCAGTCGGTGATGGAGGCGATCGAGACTGTCGCCAGCGCCGCGCACGAGCTGCAGGCCACCTCCGAAAGCATGAAGCAGGCGGCCGAGACCGCGGCTGTGCATGCCAGCACCGCGTCGCGCGCCACCGAATCCAGCTCGAACAATGTCCAGTCGGTGGCCTCGGCCTCCGAGGAGCTGGCGGCATCGATCGCCGAGATCTCGACCCAGGCCGAGCATTCCGCCTCGATGGCCCGTGACGGCGAGGCCCGTGCGGCCACTTCGTCGGAGAAGGTGCGCGAGCTGTCGGCTGCCGCCGAGCGGATCCAGTCGGTGGTCCAGCTGATCTCGGACATCGCCTCGCAGACCAACATGCTGGCCCTCAACGCCACCATCGAGGCGGCCCGGGCCGGCGAGGCCGGTCGCGGCTTTGCGGTGGTGGCCGGCGAGGTGAAGAACCTGGCCGAGCAGACCGCCCGCGCCACGGACGACATCCGCGGCCACATCGGTGCCATCACCACCACCACCAGCGAAGCGGTGCTCGCCATCGAAAGCGCCAGCCAGGTCATCCGTGAGATGAACACGGTTGCCTCCTCGATCGCCAGCTCGATCGACCAGCAGCGCCTGGCGGTGCAGGAAATCAGCCAGCGCACGGCGGAAGTGGCGATGAACGCCTCCGAATCCGCCGGGTCGGTGAACCAGGTGCTGGAAGCCTCGCAGGAAACCGGTGCCTCGGCCGGCGAATCGCTGGGCGCCGCCCGCGAGCTGTCGGTGCAGGCCGAGAACCTGCGCCACGCCGCCAGCCAGTTCCTCGGCTCGATCCGCGCCGCCTGACCGGCCAGAAGAGAGCCTCATGCCTGATCCGGGATCAGGCACGGGGCACCTTGAGCTTGGCGCCCGGTCCCCTTCTGGAGGGGGCCGGGCGCTCCCGTTTCCGGCTGGGGCGTGTGCGCCAGCGGTCGCGCTGGAGCGCGATTTGATCCTTCTGGATCGAAGTTGCGCCGCACCTGCCCTAGAGGTCGAGGCGCGGTGCTTCGGGCTCGCCGGGGCGCGGCTTGCGTCCGCGCAATGCCGTGGGGGGCAGCCCCGAGCGCCGGCTGCCGTGGCGCTGCTGGATGGCGTCGGCGGTGCGGTGCCAGCCCGGGCCGGTGCGGATGGCGTGGATCGCCTCGCGGGCGCGTGCCCCGGCCCGCTCATGGTCGACCAGCGGCGCGGGATAGCTTGTGCCGAGGATCACGCCCCGGGCGGCCAGATAGTCCGGCGGAGCGCGCCACGGCTCGTGCAGGAAATCGGCTGGCAACTGCGCGAGCTCTGGGACCCACTGCCGGATGAAGGTGCCATCGGGGTCCTGATCGCGCGACTGCTTGACCGGGTTGTAGACCCGGATCGTGTTCACGCCGGTGGTGCCAGACTGCATCTGCGCCTGCGGATAGTGGATCCCGGGCTCGAAGTCGGTGAACAGCCGCGCGAGCGCCTGGGCCGGTCGCCGCCAGTCCTGCCACAAGTGATAGCTGGAGAACGCCATCACCATCGACCGCATCCGGAAATTCAGCCAGCCGGTGGCCGCCAGCGAGCGCATGCAGGCATCCACGAACGGAAACCCGGTCTGGCCGCTGTGCCAGCGCACCACCAGCGCCTCATGGTCCGGGCTGATGGGGCGCAGGGTCTCACAGGCCGGGTGCAGGGCGCGCCGTTCGATCTGCGGTTCGTCCTCCAGCTTCTGGATAAAGTGGCAGTGCCAGTGCAGGCGCGAGATAAAGGAATCGACCGACCGCGCAAACCCGGTGTCGCCCGCCTCTCCATGGCGCCGCCGGGCGCGGGCCGCCGCCTGATAGGCCTCGCGCACCGACAGGCAGCCGAGCGCCAGATGCGCCGAGATGCGCGAGCAGCTGGTGGCGCCCGACAGCGGCGAGGACATCGCCCGACGATAGTCGCGTCCCCGCGTGCCGAGGAAACTCTTGAGCAGGCCAGCTGCTTCCACCCGTCCGCCCGCCTGGCGCTGCGGGCAGGAATCGGGCGCCAGGCCAAGGGCAGGCCCGTCGGGTATCCCGTCACTGGCCAGGTCTGGCAGGGGCAGGGTTTCCGGGGCCCGCAGGGGCTGGGCGGCCATCATCCGGTTCCAGCGCCCGGCCCAGCCATCCCGGCTCACCGGCCCGCGCCAGACTCCATGCTGGCGATGCTCGATCACCGGCACGCCGCTGCGCCGCGCCCACCTCCGCACCGCCCGGTCGCGGGTGTAGGTCCACAGAAGGCCGGTCTCCTCATGGGCGTGGATGCTCTGGATGCCATGGCTGGCATGCAGATCGTGCAGCACCTGAACAGCCTCACCCACCCGCACCACCAGCCGCGAACCCCGCGCCGTCAGCGCTGCATCCAGGTCCGCGAGACACTCGGTCAGGAACGCGAGATGCCGCCCGCTGGCCTCCGGCTGGCGCCACAGCTCCGGCTCGAGGATATAGAGCGGCAGGACCGGCAGGCCTGTGGCCAGCGCCGATGCCAGCGCGGCATGATCATGCACGCGCAGATCCCGCTTGAACCAGACAAGAGCCACCATGCTGCGGGAACTAGGCCTGCCCCGCCCGACGCCAACCCTCACCGAAGGACGCGCTGGAGCGCCGAAGTGCACGACAGCCGACAGTCAAAAGCCCCGCTGCTGCCAGCGGGGCTTCGGTCAACGCGGGTCTGGCCAGTCTCAGCCGCGATTGTGGATCGGCACGTAGTCGCGGGCGGTGGCGCCGGTGTAGAGCTGGCGCGGGCGGCCGATCTTCTGGGCGGGGTCGGAGTTCATCTCGTCCCACTGCGCGATCCAGCCGGTGGTGCGGGCCAGCGCGAACAGCACGGTGAACATCTCTTCGGGGAAACCCATCGCCTTCAGCGTGATGCCCGAATAGAAGTCGATGTTCGGATACAGCTTGCGCTCGACGAAATAGGGATCGTTCAGCGCGATCTTCTCCAGTTCCATCG
>JAIXTH010000149.1 GCA_027484265.1 Alphaproteobacteria bacterium | reverse complement strand
TTGGCCTCGACCTTGTAGGTCCGCTTCAGGATGTCGACCTTGATGTCGAGGTGCAGTTCGCCCATGCCCTTGAGGATGGTCTGGCCGGTCTCGTGGTCGGTGGACACCTGGAACGAGGGGTCTTCGGCTGCGAGCTTCGACAGCGCCACGCCCAGCTTTTCCTGGTCGGCCTTGGTCTTGGGCTCCACCGCGATCTCGATCACGGGCTTCAGCGGATCGCAGAGCGTGTCGCCGGTGCGCACGTCCTTGAGGCCGGCCAGTGCGACGATGTCGCCGGAATAGGCTTCCTTGATGTCTTCCCGGTTGTTGGAGTGCATCAGCAGCATGCGGCCGACGCGTTCCTTCTTGTCGCGGGTCGAGTTCAGGAGGCCGTCACCCGAGTTCACCTTGCCCGAATAGACGCGGCAGAAGGTGATGGTGCCCACGAACGGGTCGTCCATGATCTTGAAGGCCAGCATCGAGAACGGCTGGTCGTCGGACGGCGCGCGGGTGGTCTCTTCTTCGGTCTTGAAGTCGATGCCGTTCACTTCGCCCCGATCCACCGGGCTCGGCAGATAGGCGACCACGGCGTCGAGCAGCGGCTGCACGCCCTTGTTCTTGAAGGCCGAGCCGCACAGCACCGGGTGGAAGGCGCGGCGCTGCACCGCGGTGCGGACCAGCTCGTGCAGCTTCTCTTCGGTGGGCTCCTCGCCTTCGAGGTACATCATCATCGCCTCGTCATCCATTTCGACGGCGGCTTCGATGAGCTTGGAGCGGTATTCCACGGCCTGGTCCAGCAGGTCGGCGGGGATCTCCTCGTCGGAGAATTCGGCGCCCAGCTTCTCGTCCTTCCAAACGACGGCCTTCATGCGGATCAGGTCGATCACGCCCTTGAAATTGTTCTCCGACCCGATCGGCAGCTGCAGGCACACCGGCTTGCCGCCCACGCGGCTCACGATCTGCTCGACGCACATGAAGAAGTCGGCGCCGATCTTGTCCATCTTGTTGACGAACACCACGCGCGGCACGTCATACTTGTCGGCCTGGCGCCAGACGGTCTCGGTCTGGGGCTCCACGCCCTGGTTGCCGTCGAGCACGCACACCGCGCCATCGAGCACGCGCAGCGAGCGCTCGACTTCGATGGTGAAGTCCACGTGTCCCGGGGTGTCGATGATGTTCAGCCGCTTGCCGTTCCAGAAGCAGGTGGTGGCAGCCGAGGTGATGGTGATCCCCCGCTCCTGTTCCTGTTCCATCCAGTCCATGGTGGCAGCGCCATCATGGACTTCACCGATCTTGTGCGACTTGCCCGTGTAGTACAGGATCCGCTCGGTGGTGGTGGTCTTTCCGGCATCGATGTGCGCCATGATGCCGAAATTGCGGTAGTCTTGGATCGCGTGGGTGCGCGGCATGGTCGGGCCCTTTCAGGGTCGCGGGTGTTCGGTTGTCTCGGGTCGAGCGTGTCTGCGGGGAGAAGGTAGGGCGCGCGCCGCATGTTGCGAGCCGCGCGCCCAGACCAGCCTGGATTACCAGCGATAGTGCGAGAACGCCCGGTTGGCTTCCGCCATCTTGTGGGTGTCTTCGCGCTTCTTCACGGCGGTGCCGCGGTTCATGGCGGCATCGAGCAGTTCGCCGGCGAGGCGCTCCTGCATCGTGCTTTCGTTGCGGCGGCGGGCCGACGAGACCAGCCAGCGCAGGGCCAGGGCCTTGCGGCGCTCGGCCCGCACTTCCACCGGCACCTGGTAGGTGGCACCGCCAACCCGGCGCGAGCGGACTTCAACCGCCGGCGACACGTTGTCGAGTGCATCGTGGAAGATGGTGAGGCTGTCGCGCTTGCCGCGACGCTCGGCCATGTCGAAGGCACCATAGACGATGCCTTCGGCGACCGACTTTTTGCCTTCGAACATGATGTAGTTCATCAGCTTGGTGACATCGAGGTCGCCAAACTTGGCATCGGGGAGGATCTCGCGCTTCTCTGCGCGGTGACGGCGTGACATGTGATCGGTCCCCCGGTCTTACTTCGGACGCTTCGCGCCGTAATGCGACCGACGCTGCTTGCGGTTCTTGCCGCCCTGGGTGTCGAGAACGCCGCGCAGGATGTGGTAGCGGACACCCGGAAGGTCCTTCACCCGGCCCCCGCGGATCAGCACCACCGAGTGCTCCTGCAGGTTATGGCCTTCGCCCGGGATATAGCACACGGCTTCGGAGCCGGAGGTGAGGCGCACCTTGGCCACCTTCCGCAGCGCCGAGTTCGGCTTCTTCGGGGTGGTGGTGTAGACGCGGGTGCAAACGCCCCGGCGTTGCGGGCAGCCCTTGAGGGCCGGCACCTTGTTGCGCGTCCGCAGCGGCTGGCGCGGCTTGCGGATCAGCTGGTTGATCGTCGGCATGAACCTGGTGTCACTCCATGGGCCTGTGCTCGACCACGGGGGAGCCCTTGATCCCCGCCAGAACGGGCGCATGCCAACAGCGGGCCCCTTGGCCCGTCGCGGCATCCGCTGGTCAGTTCGATTGTACCGGAAGCGCCCGTGTGCCGGCGGGCCGGAGGCACGGAGCTTTCGCGGACGTCGCCCTAACCGCTCGGGGCCTTCAGGTCAAGGATAGGTGGCAGGGGCACGAAGACCCGGTGGGGGCTGGACCCGCGCGGCGCGGCGGACGCCAGCTCAGGGGCGCGGACTGTCGGCACAAGCATCCTGTTCCACGCCTTCCGCGCAGACGGCGGCCAAAGCTCGTGTGACTGCCTCGGGGGTCATATCGGCCGGCAGGGGCATGCCCAGCGCTTCCGACAGAAGGGCGCAAGCCGCAATATCGCCCTCCTCGCAATGCCAGGCCTGCCGGACCTGCAGCATGGCCTGTGTATCGGGGCCAGGCGTGTCGCGCGCGACCCGCAAACATGACGTGGCAAAGCCGCGATAACACAGTGCCGGACGCAACGCCGCTGCCCGGTGCGGCTCAGCCGGGCCGCCAATCCCGTCGGCCAGCATGTCGGCCAGTCCCTGGCAGGCGGCCGGAAACGCGTCGACTGCATCAGCGGCACAGGCCCGCTCAAAGTTGCGGCGCGCGTCGGCCAGCTCGGACGCGGTTGCCTCGGCGCGGGGCTGGGTCCGGGCCAGATCGAAACAAGCCAGCGCCACGCCCGCCTCGCAAGCGGAACGGACCAGTTTCGGGTCCCATTGTAGAGACGCTGCAGGGGGCGGCACACCGGACCGCCAGAAAGGAAACGCCGAAATCAGGACGTTCATGCAGGCCCCGCTTGAACCGGCAGCGCACGCCGCTGACTGCCAGGGGCCTTCCGCGAGTTCGTCAACCAGATCGGCAACAGGTGCGAAATGGCATGCTGGCCGCATGTCCCCAGCGCACAGACGCGCGCGCAGCGCCTCGACCCGGTCCGGATCGGGCGGCCCCGAGAGTCCGCGCAGTCGGTCATCGACCACGAACGCACAGGCAGGATCGAACCCGGCGGAACAGCCAGCTTCCAGGAAGGTTCGATACTGGAGCAGTTCTGCCGGGCCCTGCTCCTCTGGCGGCCGGTAGAAGGCGGCGCGCAGACAGGCCTCGCCGTCACCGGCAGCACAGCCTGCGGCGAAGAGGTCACGGGCCTGATCCGGTTCGGCCGGACCGCCATCGCCAGCTGCCAGCAGCTGGCCCAGCAGGCGGCACGCGTCGGCCTCCGCGAGGTCGCATCCGGCACGGGCAAACTGGCGCGCCACGGCCAGCCTGGCCTGCGCTGTCGATGCGACCCGACCGCGACACGCAGGATCGTGGTCTCCGCAAGCCTGACCCGCCGCAACCGCATCGGCCCGGGCACGGTCTGTCTCGATCCGCGCGGCCCCGACGCAGCCTGGTCCCGCCTGACCGGTGCAAGCCAGGCTGAAGAGCGCAGTGGCCCGGTCCTGTTCGGCTCCGAGCCATTGAATGACGACTGCCGGCGGCAGCCAGCCTGGCTCCACCTGGTCCTCGTTCGCCTGGATCAGAACGAGGAGCCGTACAGATTCAACCCGTTCGGCCAGATAGGTGCCGAGTTCAAGACACGCGGAGGCTTGGGCGCCCTCTTTACACGCGCGCTCCAGATCCTGCTCGCGAACCAGGTCCGGATCATCTGTTGCCCGGTCCATCAGGCGCCGGACTTCCTCTTCGGGGGTTGGAAGCGCCGGCACGTCGGCGAAAGCGGGTGCTGTTGCCGCCAGCACCAGCGCAAACAGCAGACCTGTCACAAACCTTGGCATCGCGACGTTCCACCCCCTCAACACTCGGGGACGCGACTCTACCCGAAGGTTCAGGAAAAGTCACGAGATGCCGCAGGCGGAACTGGCAGCCGCGCTTCACATGAGGGACGCTCAAGCCGGGAACCGCGCCCCGATCCGCGCCGCATCGCGGGCATACGGCCTCGTGGCCAGCGGACTGGTTGCTGCCATTCGCTGACACAAATATCCAAGTCGGAGACACTGAGGTCCACAAGGCCAAGGCCACCAACGCCAATAGTCCCGATTCCGATTGCGCAGCGCATTGCAACCAAGGGGCGGACATCGCCGGTGCAAGACCTAGACGGACAAAATCCTCTCACCCAGATTGCCCACTCCCAATCAGTCCCATCGGAAGGAGAGCGTTATGCGTGAATTGACCCATGAAGAGCTGCGCGCAGTGGCAGCAGGGAGTGTCCATGGCGGCTTTGGAGGCACCGGACGGCGTCCATACCGCCTTCTCGACCCGGCTGGCGAAGCCGGTGAAGCTGACCCGATCGTCACGGGCAATGGTCTTGCGGGTACCTGTCCAATGGGTCAGTTCTGCGAGTCAGTCCTGCGGGCAGATGGGTCAGATACTGGCTTGGTGCGTTCGCTTTCAGACGGAAAGCTCTATGTCGGCAACGAACTTGCGGAGCAGCGCGATGCTGGTTTCAATATTGACTGGCAAGGCGTCGCGGCAGATCTCGCGGCCATCGGCGGAGGCGCTGCCAGCGGGACGACAGGGGGCGTTGCACAGCAGCTGGCCGGGATGTTTGGGTTGGCAGGCGCCTATTTCGGAAGTGGCGGGAACTAGTGCCCTATCCCGGAAATTCGCCGCCATGCAGTTAGAGGTTCTAATGAGGCAATCAAGTAGCTTCAGGGCTTGGGCTGGCAGGGCCTTCCGGGCAAGCTTTGGCTCGCTTGATA
This sequence comes from Alphaproteobacteria bacterium, assembly GCA_027484265.1. Classification (GTDB taxonomy): domain Bacteria; phylum Pseudomonadota; class Alphaproteobacteria; order Caulobacterales; family Aquidulcibacteraceae; genus JAIXTH01. The sequence continues at coordinate 3,878 of JAIXTH010000149.1, read as the reverse complement.
GGCTCGGATTGATTGTCTTTGGCTGTATTGTACCGGTTCTGATCTCTCTGCAACTGGCTCCGCCGATGGCGTCGGTTGTGACCGCAGCGGTCGTGTTCGGCTACCTGGTCCGATCACGAGCAGGTCAAAGGCCCGATGACGGAGCACGGGACGATTGATCCGGAGACTATGACACGAGGCACGCCAGCGCAATTGCAAGATGAGTTGCCAATGCTTGCCGTCAGCACTGGTTCGCCAGGAGAGCAGCTGGCAGGGCCAGGCTCATCAAGCCGCGAACCGCGCGCCGATCCGCGCCGTATCGCGGGCATACAGCCCCCGGAAGCCGCTGACGGGCTTGAAGGCGTCGGTGACGCCCAGCACGGTTTCGGCGGCGCCGAGGAACAGGAAGCCGGGGTCTTCGACTTGCATGGCCATGCGGTCGAGGATGCGCTTCTTGGTGGGCAGGTCGAAATAGATCAGCACGTTGCGGCAGAAGATCGCGTCGAACCGGCCCAGCGCCCGGAAGTCGTCCAAGAGGTTCATGGCGCGGTAGCGCACCTGGCCCTTGAGTGTCGGGCTGATGTTCCAGCTGTCGCCGGCCTTGGTGAAGTGCTTGAGCAGCATCTGCACCGGCAGGCCGCGCTGCACCTCGAACTGGGTGTAGGTGCCGGCCTTGGCCTTCTCGAGGCAGCGCTCGGACAGGTCGGTGGCGAGGATCTCGATCTTGGTACCCGCCAGGCGCGGACCCATGGCGTCGGCCACCATGGCGATGGAATAGGGCTCCTGGCCGGTGGAGGCGGCCGCGCACCAGATGCGCAGCGTGCCGCCGCGCTTGCGGGCCACCAGTTCGGGCAGGACGTTGGTTTCGAGGATCTCGAACGGGGTCTTGTCGCGGAAGAAGAAGGTCTCGTTGGTGGTCATGGCGTCCACCACCGTCTCGATCATGCGGCTGTCGCGGCGCAGCCGGATGGCGGCCACCACATCGTCGATCGAGGCCATGCCCTCCTTGCGCGCGATCGGCGCGAGGCGGCTTTCCACCAGATAGGCCTTGTCGGCGGACAGCACGATACCGGCCCGCTCGCGCACCAGCTGTGAGACGAACTCGAAATCACCCGGCTTCATGGCGCTACCCCACGCAAAACATCGAGAATGGCAGGGCCGATCTGGCCCACTGGCTTGATGGCAGAGCACAGCCCTGCCTCGGCAACAGCCCCTGGCATTCCCCACACGACACTGCTGGCTTCATCCTGCGCGATCAGCTGGGCCCCCTTGCGGGTCAGCACACGCGCACCTTCACGGCCATCATGGCCCATGCCCGTCAGCACCACCGCCAGCGCCCGGTCGCCATAGATTTCGGCGGCGGAGCGGAACAGCGGATCGACCGCCGGGCGGCAGAAGTTCTCGGGCGGGTTCTGGTCGAGCCGCACCACGACACCACCGGTGACACCCCTGGCGAGGGTCATGTGGAAGTCGCCGGGGGCGATGTGGAACACGCCGGCCCTGGCCTGCATCCCGTCGCTGGCTTCCACCACCGGGGCGCTGGTCTGCTTGGACAGGTGCTCGGCCAGCATCTTGGTGAACATGGCGGGCATGTGCTGGGTGATAAACACCGGCACCCGCACCTGGCCGGCCAGAGCCTGGATCACGATCTTCAGGGCTTCCGGGCCACCGGTGGACGAGCCGATGAATACGGCTTCGGGCCGGACACGCACCCCGACGGGCCGCAGGAGCGGTCCGGCTGTGCGCAGCGACGTGACGCGGCCTGCGCCCGGCGGGCCGGAGGCCAGCGGCGCGATGGCGGGCGCGCCGCTCCGGCCAGGGCCGACCGGCGTCGGCGCGGGCGCGGCAGCACCGCCGCCCGCCAGTCGGGCAGCGCGGGCGCCCAGGGCGCGGATCTTGGCGAACAGGTCGCGCTTGTAGTCGGCAGCGGCGGCCAGCTTGCCCGCGTCGGGCTTGGCCACATAGTCGGCGGCCCCGAGCGACAGGGCCTTGATCGTCACTTCGGCGCCGCGCTGGGTGAGGGTCGAGGCCATCACCACCCGGCAGCCTGGCGCGGCCTTCAGGATCTGCGGCAGCGCCGCGATCCCGTCCATCACCGGCATCTCGATGTCGAGCACCACCACATGCGGCTTGAGCCGCGCGGCAGCCTCGACCGCGACCTGGCCGTTCACCGCCACGCCCACCATCTCGAGGTCGCGCTCGGCTTCCACCCAGCGCGAGACCAGGCCGCGGATGACAGCCGAATCATCGACCACCATCACCTTGATGCGGGCCGGTGCGCCTGGCGCGGGGGTATGGGGCAGTGGCTGGCTCACGGGCGGATCAGCACAGACCGACTTCGGCGAACTTCGACTGCACGATCTCGCTGTCGAAGGGCTTCATGATGTATTCGTTGGCGCCGCTCTGGATCGCCTCGGCGATGCTGGTGATGTCGTTCTCGGTGGTGCAGAACACCACCACCGGCTTCTGGCCACCGGGATCGGCGCGCAGGGCCCGCAGGAAGTCGATCCCGTTCATCACCGGCATGTTCCAGTCGAGCAGGATCGCATCCGGCATGGTCGTGCGGCACTGGGCCAGGGCCTGGGCACCGTCCTCGGCCTCGTCCACGGCAAAGGACAGATCCTCGAGGATACGGCGGGCAACCTTGCGGATCACGCGGCTGTCGTCAACGACAAGACAGGTCTTCATGGCTCGGTCTTCCTTCACGCTGAGGGAGCGGCGACGGTGAGGAGGCGGTCGATATCGAGGGTCAGCATCAGGCGCCCGTCGAGGCGGTAGACACCGCGCGACAGGGTCTTCCAGTGCGGATCCAGATTGACGGGATTGGGTTCGAAGGCGCTGTCGGCGAGGCGCATCACATCGCCCACTTCGTCCACCAGCAGGCCATAGGCCTCGCCATCATGCTCGACCCCCACGGCCATCATGCCGGCAAAGCCTTCCGTCCGGCCCGGCAGGCCGAGGCGGCGGCGGGTGTCGATCGCGGTGACGATCCGCCCGCGCAGGTTCAGCACGCCCGCGATCTCGGTGCGTGCGCCGGGAACCGGCGTGAGATCCTGCAACGAGAACACGTCGTGGATCTCGGTCACTTCGAACCCGAACAGCTGGCCGCCGATCAGGACGGTGACGAACTCGCGGGTTCCGGCAGCGGCAAGCGCCGCATTGCGGCTTTCGGCAAAGGCAAGAGCGGTCATGCGGCGATCCCCATGCGGGCGACATGGTCAATGGTGGCGATCAGGCCGTGGCGGTCGGACTTGCGCACCAGCGCCGCAAAGCCCGAGGCATCGGCATCCTGCGAGCCGGACAGCGCCAGCACCGGCGCGCCCTGCAGGCGTTCGTCTTCCAGCAGTCGGCGGGTCGCACCGGCATCGGCATCGATGTCGGCCAGCACCGCTGCCGGGCGGCGGTACTCGGTGCACACCAGTGCCGCCGAAACCGTATCCACCGCTTCCACTTCATAGCCGGCGGAGCGCAGCAGCGGGGTCAGCAGGTTGCGGAAGAACGGATTGCGCTCCACCAGCACCACGTGCTTGGACGGCGCCGCGAGGGCCGGGTCGTCCCAGGCGCCCAGCGCCTGCGTCAGATAGTGGCCGATATCCAGGATCTCGGTCGCCCTGCCCTTGAGCACTGCCACGCCCAGCAGGCCAGGCTGGTCGGCGCCGCGCTCGATCTCGAGCGGCTCCTCGACGATGTCGACGATCTCGTCGACCGCGAGGCCCGCTGTCTGGGCCCCATGCGAGAACACCAGAACCGGCTGCAGGCCGGCGTCGCGGATCGACAGGTAGGGGTCTGCCGGTACGATCGGCATCAGCGCGCCGCGATACTGCACCAGCGTGCGGCCATCGGCGCGCTCGAAGGTGCCTGCATCCAGGTCTTCCAGGCGCGTGACGAGCGACAGCGGA
>JAIXTH010000028.1 GCA_027484265.1 Alphaproteobacteria bacterium | reverse complement strand
GCTCGCGCCGCGAGGCCGACAGCCTGCTGGCAGCAGGCCGCCTGCTGGTGGATGGCGCTGTGGTGACGGATGCCGGGCGCAAGCTGGAGCCGGGGCAGGCGGTGTCGATTGCCCCTGCTGCCGGAGCCGCCGAGGCACCGCCGCCCACCGTGATCATCCACAAGCCGGTGGGCCTGGTGTCGGCGCATCCGGTGGACGGCCAGATCGAGGCCCGGGCCCTGCTGGAACCGGCGAGGCGCATCGGCCCGCCTGTGGCGGGCGCCGACCCCGATGCCGCCCTGCCGCCCCTCGGGCGGCTGGACCGGGAATCGCGCGGCCTGCTGGTGCTGTCGGCCGACGGCGTGCTGGCCCGGCGCCTGATCGGGCCGGACAGCGCGGTGGAGAAGGAATATGAAGTCGAAGTGGCCGGCGAGATCAGCGGCGGCCGCCTCGACCGCCTCCGCTTCGGGCTGGTGCTGGATGGCCGGGCGCTGCGCCGCGCCGAGGTGGTGCAGGAGGACTGGCAGCGGCTGCGCTTTGTGCTCACCGAAGGCCGCAACCGCCAGATCCGCCGCATGTGCCGGATGGTGGGCCTGCATGTCACCGACCTGAAGCGGGTCCGGATCGGCCCGCTGCGCCTCGGCAGCCTGCCCGAAGGTGCTTGGCGCGGCCTGAGCGATGCCGAACGCAGCGCACTCGGTCTGGCGGGCGCGTGAAGAGAAAATCCCGCAGGTGCGAGCTCTGGTGCAGGCTCTGGGGCAAGCTCCGGTTAACCCTGTTTTCACCCCTCTGCGCCATGGCCTTCAGGTGATTCTCTTGGGCGGGGGTTGGCATGAACCAGCATGGACTGATCGAGCGGCGCGCGCTTCTGGCCGGACTGGCTGGCGCGCTGATGCTGCCGGTGCCGGCGCTGGCATCGGACCTGCGTCCGGCTCCCAACCGCGCGGCAGGCGAGACCCCGAGCGGGCAGCCGGTGCCGCGCTTCGTGTCCCTGCGCTCCGACCGGGTGAACGGCCGGGCCGGTCCGTCCACCGCCTATCCGATCCGCTGGGTCTATCGCCGCGAAGGCCTGCCGGTGAAGGTGATTGCCGAGACCGAGACCTGGCGGCGGATCGAGGATCCCGATGGTGCCGTGGTCTGGGTGGCGCGCCAGAACCTGTCGTCGCGCCGCACCGCCATCGCCCGTCCGATCCGGGACCCGCAGGTGGCGATGCATGCCGATGCCTCGTCCGATGCCCGGGTGCTGGCGAGGCTGTCTGACGGCGTGATCGTGGATGTGCGGACCCAGCGCTCGGCCTGGGTCGAGGTGCGTGCCGCTGACCATCGCGGCTGGGTGATCGCCACCGAACTGTGGGGCGTCTAGCGCCAGTACCGGGCCGGGCCGGTCCTGCGGGCCGGGCCTGCGACCGGCAGCCGGATGCCGCCGCCTGTGCCATAGCCGGTCAGCGCAGTTTCTGCACAGCGCCTGCCGCGCCCGCTTTTCCGCGCCGCGCAATCCGGCCACAAGCGAGCCATGACTGCCAATTCGCACGACCTGACCTCCGACCTGTCGCAAGCCGCCGCCCGCCTGATCGAGCGCGCCCGTGCCCTGGGGGCCGATGCCGCCGACAGCGCCTGTACCAAGAGCCAGTCACTGTCGGTGTCGGTGCGGCTGGGCAAGCTGGAAGGGGTCGAGCGCGAGGAGAGCCGCGCGGCCGGCCTGCGGGTCCTGATTGGCAAGCGCCAGGCCGGGGCCTCCACCACCGACCTGTCCCCTGCGGCCCTCGATGCCCTGGCCGAGCGGGTGGTGGCGATGGCCCGCGCGGCGGCAGAGGACCCCTGGTGCGGCCTGCCCGAACCCACCGCCCGCCCGCCCTTTGCCGACCTTGGCCTCTATGATCCCACCCCGCCCGATATCGCGGCCCTGGAAGCCCGGGCGCTGCAGGCCGAGGCTGCGGCGCTCGCGGTTCCGGGCGTGACCAATTCGTCGGGCAGCGGCGCCGACTGGGGCTGCCGCGGTGTGGCCTATGCCGCCAGCACCGGCTTTGAGGGCGCCTATCAGGGTGCATCCTGGGGTCTTGGCCTGTCGGTGATCGCCGAGCGGGACGGGCTGAAGGAGCGCGACTATGACGGCCTGAACGTCCGCCGCCAGGACCAGCTCGATCCGGACGCCATCGGCCATGAGGCCGGCAGCCGCGCGGTGGCGCGCCTGAGCCCCCGCAAGCTCGACAGCCGCACCGCCCCGGTGGTGCTGGAGAACCGGGTGTCGGCCTCGCTGCTGCGGTTCCTGGTGGGGGCGATCAATGGCGCTGCCGTGGCGCGGGGCGTCTCGTTCCTGCGCGAGAAGCTGGGCCAGCAGATCTTTGCCTCCGGCATCACCGTGCGTGACGATCCGTTCAAGCCCGGCGGCTGGGGCAGCCACCCGTTCGATGGCGAGGCGCAGGCCGTGGCCGTGCATGACATCATCGAGGACGGACGGCTCACCACCTGGCTGCTCAACAGCGCCGCGGCCCGGCAGCTGGGCCTTGCCAGCACCGGCCATGCCAGCATGGCGATGGGCGGCCCGCCGGGGATCAGCACCTCCAACCTGACCCTGCTGCCGGGCGCCGACGATCTCGCGGGCCTGGTGCGGGCGGCCGGGACCGGCCTTCTGGTGCGCGAGACCAGCTCGCCCTCGTTCAATCCCAATACCGGCGACTGGTCGGTGGGGGTGTCGGGCGACTGGTTCGAGGGGGGCGAGCTGGCCTTTCCCGTCAGCGAGATGACCGTGGCGGGCAACATGCTCGACATCTTCGCGCGGCTGGTGCCGGGCAGCGATCTGCCCGGCCGCTCGTCGACCGACTGCCCCAGCGTGCTGATCGACGCCCTCACCATCGCGGGCACCTGAGCCGGGCCGATGCAGCCGCAGCCCGGCCATACCCCGGAAGACCCGCTGGCCGCAGACCTTGCCCTGGCGCTGCAGGTGGTCCGTGCCGCCGGTGCCCTGGCGCGCGCCCGCTTCGGCGGGCCGCTGGATGTGCGCCAGAAGGGCTCGCAGGGGCCGGTGACCGATGTGGATCTGGCGGTGGACCGGCTGTTGCAGGCAGAGCTGGGCGGAGCCCGCCCGGACTATGGCTGGCTGTCGGAGGAGACCACCGAGGATGGCTCGCGCCTGACCCGTGCCCGCAGCTGGGTGGTGGACCCGATCGATGGCACCCGCGCCTTCGTGGCGGGCCGCCCGCACTGGACAGTCTGCGTCGGCCTGTTGGTGGACGGCGTTGCGGCGGCCGGCGTGGTCTATAATCCGATGACCGAGGAATGCTTTCACGCCAGCCTCGGGCACGGCGCCTTCCGCAATGGCACCCCGATCCGGGCCAGCAGCCGCGCCGACGTGGAAGGCTGCCGGATGCTGGGCGACGCGAAGATGTTCCAGCACCCGGCCTGGCCGAGCCCCTGGCCGGCGATGCAGGTGGAAACCCGCAATTCCATCGCCTACCGCATGTGCCTGGTGGCCGCCGGCGACTTCGATGCAGCGGTGGCGCTGTCGGCCAAGAGCGACTGGGACGTGGCGGCGGCCGCGGTGATCGTTGCAGAGGCAGGCGGTGTGGCCGGCACCCACACCGGCGCCCCGTTTGCGTTTGGTCGGCCTGAACCCGTACAGACCAGCATGGTCGCGTCTGGCAGCGCGCTCCACCCGCTGTTAATGGCGCGCATGGACCATATCCAGCTGCCGTGAGTCGGAGGGACTTGCGGCGCACAGGACCATGCGGGGAAAGGACATCACCATGCCGGGGACCAGCGCCAAGCGTCAGCTTCTGCATCTCGTCATCGGGGGCGAACTGGCCGAAGTTGACGGGATCGAGTTCCGCGATCTGGACAAGTTGCATTTTGTCGGGGCCTTCCCCAACTATGCCGAAGCCCGTGATGCGTGGCGGGCAGCCGCCCAGGCCAGCGTCGACAATGCGCACATGCGCTATTTCGTGATCCACGCCCACCGGCTGATCGACCCCGAGGGCGCCACGCCGGATGAAGACGACTATTGATCAGCCCAGCACCGGCGTGACAGCCGTCGCGCCGCCTGCGCCCGCCCCTGAAGAGCGGCCCTGGCGCCGGTTCTGGAGCGGCTGGCTGCGCCCCCATGCCGGGACCATGGTGGGGGCGACGCTCCTGCTGGCGCTGGTGGCAGCCTGCTCGAGCCTCTATCCGGCGCTGATCGGTGCCATCGTCGATGCGCTGGCGGGCCTGTCCGGGGCGAAGGTGGACAGCTGGTGGCTGGCGCCCGAGACCATGGCCTGGGCCGGCCCGCTGGCGGTGCTGGCGGTGACGTTCTTGCGCGGGGTGACCTGGTATGCGTCGACCCTCATCACCAACCAGGTGGCGCTGGCCTCGACCACGCGGCTGCAGCAGGATCTGTTCGACCATCTGCTGACGCTGGATTTCGGGCGGCTGGCGGCCGAGCCCTCAGGCGCGTTTTCGGCGCGGTTCCTGAATGATGTCAATGCGATCCGCGATTCCGTTCTGAAGGTCACCAACGCGCTGATCCGCGACGTGCTGACCCTGATCGGGGTGATCATCGCGATGCTGCTGGCCGACTGGCAGCTGGCGCTGGTGTCGCTGGCGATCCTGCCGCTGGCCATCGGACCGGTGAGCGCGATCGGCCAGAAGGTGCGCCGCACCGCTGCCACTGTCGCCGAACAGGCCGCGCAGATGAGCGGTGTGGTGGAGGAGAGCCTGGGGGGCGTGCGCCTCGTCAAGACCTATGGGCTCGAGCAGGCCGAGGCGGCGCGGGTGGGCGGCGTTCTGGGACGGCGGATGGCGCTCCTGGTCCGGATGGGCCGCCAGAAGGGGGCGATCGACCCGATCCTGGAAGTCCTGGGCGGGATCGCCATCGCCGCCGTGTTCGGCTTTGCGGCCTGGCGGATCGGTGCGGGCGGGGCCAGTGTCGGCGACCTGATGGCCTTCATCACCGCCCTGCTGCTGGCAGCGCAGTCGATCCGCAGCCTGGGCGGGCTCAACACCATCATGCAGGAGGGGCGGGCAGGGCTGGTGCGGTTCTTCCAGGTGCTGGACGAGCGCCCGCAGATTGCCGATGCCCCGGGCACACCCGCGCTGGCCCGCCCTGCCGGTGGGAGCGGCGGGGCGGTGTCGTTCCGCGACGTGAGCTTCTCCTATGGCGGCGCGCCGCTGCTGCGGGGGATCTCGTTCGACGCAGCCCCTGGCACCCTGACCGCACTGGTGGGCCCTTCGGGCGCGGGCAAGTCGACCGTGCTGAACCTGATCGCGCGGCTGTATGATCCACAGGCGGGGGTGATTGCCATCGACGGGCAGGATGTGCGGGCGGTGACGCTGGCCAGTCTGCGGGCGCGCCTCGCGCTGGTGTCGCAGGACGCCACCCTGTTCGATGCCAGCATTGCCGACAATGTGGCGATGGGTCTGCCTGGCGCCGACCGCGCGGCCATCGGTGCCGCGCTGGAGATGGCGGCCTGTGACTTCGTGCAGACGCTGCCCGGTGGTCTTGATGCACCGGTCGGCCCACGGGGCAACCGGCTGTCCGGCGGCGAGCGCCAGCGCCTCAGCCTTGCCCGCGCCATCCTGCGCGATGCCGACATCCTCCTGCTGGACGAGCCCACCAGCGCCCTCGATGCCGAGAGCGAAGCGCGGATCCAGGAAGCGCTCGACCGTTTTGCCGCCAGCCGCACCACCTTCGTGGTGGCGCACCGGCTGGCGACGGTCCGTGCGGCCAGCCAGATCCTGGTGCTGCAGGGCGGCCAGATCGTGGAGCGCGGCACCCACACCACGCTGGTCGCCGCCGGCGGCCTCTATGCCGAGCTGGCGCGGCTGCAGTTTCAGGGCTGACGGGCCGCGACCGGTTGGATTGCCAAAGCCGGGTTCACCCTTTCTTCAAGCCACCTGTGGCATGTCATTGCGGCACCGGGACGGCCCTGAACACCGGTTCCGGAACGGAAGCACGAGCGTATGCGCACTGGCGAGACCCTGATCCGACTGGCCAAGCACCGCGTGGAAGCGGTGCAGAAGCTGGTCGCCTCTGCCGAGAAGACCCGCTCCGACATGGAGCGGCGGCTCGAGGATCTGGAGGTACGGGCCGGGCGCGAGCAGCGCGCGGCTGAAGCCGATCCCGCCCGTGCCAGCACCTGGCCCGCCTTCATGGCTGCCCTCAAGGTGCAGCGCGGCAATATCGAGGCCTCGATCGCCGGGGTGGATGACCAGCTGGTCCTGCTGCGCGCAGACCTCGCCGAGGCCTTCGAAGAGCAGAAGAAGTACGAGACCCTCGAGGAGCGCCGCCAGGCCCGCGAGGCCGAAGCCCGCGCCCGGCGCGAGCAGGCCCGCCTCGACGAGGCCGCCCTCAACCGCTACGCCCGGCGCTAGCGCGACCTGAACCGCATCAGGCGGCAGCAGGGGTCCAGCCATAGATGACCGTCTTCTGGCCGGTGACGGGATGGATGCCGTGATCGCTCTCGCACAGGCCGTGGCGCTCATAGAAGCGACGGGCTGCTGCATTGTCGGCCATGACCGAAAGCCATAGTCCCGCGCCCAGTTCTGTCATCGCATGGCGCAGCAGCACGGTGCCGACCCCGCGACCCTGTGCGGCGGGCAGCACGAACAGCTGGCACAGCTGGCGGTCTGCCGGTGCGAGCGCGAGGAAGCCCACCGGCGCATCCCCCCACAGTGCCAGAAAGACCCGCCAGCCGCCTGCGATCTCGACCGGGATGCGCCGCGCCAGGGCCGGCGCTTCGCCCACGCCCGGGACAGCGACGGAGGATGCCGCATAGCTCTCGCTCCAGACCCGGGCAGCGGCCTCGTTCCAGCGGGGCTCATAGGGGACCACACTCAGCATCGTGTATCAGTATCCGCAGCTGCCGGGCGTGGCTTCCGGGTGTATACAGGCTCCAAGCCCTGGTCTGGAAGGGCTGTCAGATCGGGTCACGCAGCCGAGTCGCGGCCGAGGATGGACGTCATCTCGATCAGCTTGCGGCGCATGTCCGGCGAGCGGATCGCCACGAATGCCTCGATCAGCTGCACCACATCGGGGTTGCGTGCCACCAGGGCCAGTGCCGATTCCGATGGCCGGTCCGCGCCGGCGCCTGCGGTGGTGGCCCCGCCGACGGCAGGGGCTCCCAGATCGATCCCCTCAAAGAAATAGTCGGGGCTGGCGCTCAGAAGGCGGCACAGCTCGATCAGACGACTGGCGGAAACGCGGTTGATGCCGCGCTCGTACTTCTGGAGCTGCTGGCAGGAGATGCCGAGCCCGGTGGCGAGCCGGTCCTGACTGAACCGCAGTTCCTCGCGCCGCTGCTTGATCCGCTGGCCGACGATGCGGTCGATGTCGGTCGCACTGCGCGTGGTGTCCGCTTTTGACATTAACGACGTTTCCTTCGGTTATGACCCCGCTGCCAGTCAGATGCACGCGCGCGCAAAACCCTATGTTACCTGTCCTGACTGCCATGGCAGCACATGTCGGGGCTAGCCGTTCTGGTGTAACAGGGGAATAGCCTGAGGCAAAAATCACGATTTTTCTATCAGCGAGGGCAAATGCAGGAACAGCGGGTGCGGTGGCAGGCATGGTGCAGGCGCAGGTGGATGAACAGACAGAAATGTACTTGATCTCAAGCTGGAAATCCTGCGACACCAGTCGGATTAAGCTTGTTCTTGATCATGAACGATCAAGGAGCGTCTGTTTAGGTGTTTGCGGTTCAGTGGAAATCGCGTGAGCGGGGGAACCGGGAGGCCGCAGCCGGGCCTGTGCGGTTGACGGGCCCGCCGGCGGAGGGGGCGCCTTCGGCAGGGCCGGGCTGGCCGTGCTTCCGGACGGCGCGCGCGCGCGGGTCGGCGCGGGGACTGCGGAACTCGTCGGCCCGGGCGAGGGGGACCGGCACGGTGGCGGGGGCGCTGTCGGCCAGCTGGTCGAGGCGCACCGAGAGGTCGGTCAGCGAGCGGGCCACCACATGGATCACGCCGTCCTGCCGCTGCAGCCGCCCCCGCACCGCCAGCAGCCGCGCGCCCAGCACCGCGCGCCGGAACCGCTCGAAGGTGCGCGCCCACACGATCACATTGGCCGGTCCGGTCTCGTCCTCCAGCGTCATGAAGATCACGCCCTTGGCGGTGCCCGGCCGCTGGCGCACCAGCACAAGGCCTGCAATCTCCACCATCCGGTCGGCCGGGCGGGTGGCAAGGTCGCGCGCGGTGGCAAAGCCGCGCCCGGCCAGCTCGTCGCGCAGGAAGGCGAGCGGGTGCGCCTTGAGGGACAGGCGGGTGCGGGCATAGTCGTGCACCACTTCCTCGGCGAGGCCCATGCCTGGCAGGGCCGCCTCGGCTTCGGCGCCATAGGCGCTGGCGGCAGCAAACAGCGGCAGCTCGCTGTCCTTCAGCCCGCGCACCTGCCACAGGCCCGGCCGCCGCGTCAGACCCAGCGAACCGAACGCATCGGCCCCCGCCAGCAGCTCCATCGCCCGCCCCGACAGCCGCGCCCGCCGCTTGAGGTCCTCGGCATCGAGGAACGGCCCGCCTGTCTCCCGCGCCGCCACGATCCGCGCCGCGTCGGCCTCGCAGAACCCCACGATCTCCCGCAGCCCGAGCCGCACCGGCAGCAGCCGTCCCCCCGGGCCTGTGTGACCTTTGTCCTGCGCACGCGGGGGCAGGGCAGGTTCAAGATCGCTGTCCCAGCCTGACAGGCCCACATCGGGCGGGCGCACCTCCACGCCGTGGTCGCGGGCATCGCGCACCAGCTGGGCGCTGGCATAGAAGCCCATGGGCTGTGCATTCAGGATCGCCGCCAGGAACACGTCGGGATGGTGGTGCTTCAGCCAGGCCGACACATAGACGATCAGGGCGAAGCTGGCTGCGTGGCTCTCGGGAAAGCCATATTCGCCAAACCCTTCGATCTGGCGGAAGCAGCGCTCGGCAAAGGCGCGGTCATAGCCATTGGCCACCATCCCATCCACCAGCCGCAGCCCGAATTCGTGGATGATCCCCACCTTGCGGAAGGTGGCCATGGCGCGGCGCAGCCGGTCGGCCTCGGAGGGCGTGAAGCCCGCCGCCACGATGGCGATCCGCATCGCCTGTTCCTGGAACAGCGGCACTCCCAGGGTCTTGCCCAGCACCTCTTCCAGCGCCCTGGACGGGAAGCTCACCGGCTCGATCCCCTGGCGGCGGCGCAAATAGGGGTGCACCATGTCGCCCTGGATCGGACCGGGGCGCACGATCGCCACTTCGATCACCAGGTCATAGAAGGTGCGGGGGCGCAGGCGCGGCAGCATGCTCATCTGCGCCCGGCTCTCGATCTGGAACACCCCCACCGTGTCGGCGGCGCAGATCATGTCATAGACCGCCGGGTCCTCGGGCGGGATGGTGGCCAGGCACCGCCTCTCGCTCTTGTGCCGCTCCAGCAGCTCGAACGCCCGCGCCACGCAGGTGAGCATCCCCAGCGCCAGCACATCGATCTTGAGAATCCCCAGGGCATCCAGATCATCCTTGTCCCACTCCACGAAGGTGCGGTCGTCCATCGCCGCATTGCCGATCGGCACCACGTCCTCCAGCGGACCCCGGGTGATGACAAAGCCGCCCACATGCTGGGACAGGTGGCGGGGAAAGCCGTGCAGGATCCGGGCGGTCTCGAGGGTGCGGGCGATGCGCGGGCTGGTGATGTCGAGGCCGGTGACCTGGGCGGTGGTGGCCGGGTCCACGCCGGAGCGGCCCCAGCCCCACACGCTCTTGGCCAGCGCTTCCTGGGTATCCGCCGACAGGCCGAACGCCTTGCCGGCTTCGCGCAGGGCCGAGCGGCCGCGATAGCAGATCACGGTGCCCGCGATCCCGGCCCGGTGGCGGCCATAGCGCTCGTAGATGTACTGGATCACCTCCTCGCGGCGCTCGTGCTCGAAATCCACGTCGATGTCCGGTGGCTCGCGCCGTTCGGGGCTGACAAAGCGCTCGAACAGCAGGTCCACCTGGGTGGGATCCACTGCCGTGATGCCGAGGCAGTAGCAGATCACCGAATTGGCCGCCGATCCGCGCCCCTGGCACAGGATGCCGCGCGACCGGGCAAAGCCGACGATGTCATGCACGGTCAGGAAGTAGCGGGCATAGTCCAGCCCGGCCACCAGCCTGTACTCGTGATCGAGGGCGGCGCGCACCTTGGCCGGCACCCCCTGCGGATAGCGCCCGATGGCACCGGCTTCTGTCAGGCGCACCAGGGTCTGCTGCGGGGTCTCGCCAGGGGCGACGATCTCGTCGGGATATTCATAGGCCAGCGCGTCGAGGCTGAAGCGGGCGGCCTCGAACAGGTCGTGGCCCGCCGTCACGGCGTCGGGCACCGCCCGGAACAGGCGGCAGATCTCGGCGGGCGGCTTGAGGCAGCGCTCGGCATGGGCGAGGCGCAGGGTGCCGGCGGCATCGAGGGTGGTCTTCTCGCGGATACAGGCCAGCACATCGGCGATCAGCCGCCGCCCGGGCGCATGGAACAGCGCGTCCTGCGTCGCCAGCAGCCGGGCCCGCGTGCCGGCCACCAGCGCCGACAGCTGCGCCAGCCTTGCCCGGTCGGTGCCGTCGAACGGCCGGGTGAGGGCGACATAGAGGTGGCAGCTGGCGGGGGCCTGCCGGATCCGCAGGCGCGCCTCCACCAGCCAGGCCTCGGTCAGGGCCGGCGGCGGCACCAGTACAGCGCAGGTATCGGCCATCGCTGCCAGCACCTCGTGCCGATGCAGCGTGCAGCTGCCCTTGATCGAGCGGCGGTTGCCGGCGGTAAGGGTGCGGGTCAGGGCGCCCCAGGCGGCGCGGCTGTGCGGATAGACCGCGGTCTCGAACCCGCTGCCGCCGGTCTGCGGACCCGTCCGGGCGGCGAGATGCGGGGCGTGGTTGTCATTGCCGGCACTGGCGGGGGACGGACCGGCCTCGTGGCCCGGCTCTGGCCCGCCATCCACCAGCCGCGCACCCACCACGAGGCGCAGGCCCGCTTCCTTCGCTGCAACATGGGCGCGCACCACCCCGGCCACACTGTTGCGGTCGGCGATGGCCAGCCCCGCCAGCCCCAGCCGCACCGCCTGCTGCACCAGCTCTGCCGGATGCGAGGCCCCGCGCAGGAACGAGAAATTCGACGCCGCCAGCGGCTCATAGACGGGGGGCAGCGTGGACGCGCCTCCGGTGCCGCTGGCGGGCGCGGTCATGGCGCCGCCAGCCGCGCCATCTGGATGCCCAGCACGCCGTCCACGGCCGGGGCGATCGCATCCAGCTGCGAGGCGCTGGAGCCGCTGGCTGCATAGGTGAGGCGGATGCGCGTGGTGCCGGGGGTGTCGCCGGGGGTGAGGGTAAAGTCCATCACTGCCTGGACAGCCATCGCCTGCAGTGGCCCGAAGGCGCCTTCCACCCGCAGGCCCCGCTCCGGCATCGCCATCAGCACCCGGCCATGCTCCACCGAACCACCGGCCCAGCGCTCGCACCAGCAGCCACCGGCGCGCGCCTCCAGCGACAGGTTGCGCGCCTGCCCCGAATAGCTGTGCGATCCCTCCCACCAGGCCGACACGGTCACCAGCCGCCGCCACGCCCGGTCCGGCGCCAGCGGCACCGTCACCTCGTGCACGATCCGGAAGTGATCGGCCGCGGCTGCCTCCACCCGCGCCTGTGCGGCACCGGGCAGGGCACCGAGGATCACGGCCCCCGCAAGACTGGCAAGAAACTGGCGCATGGCACCCTCTTTCTGGAACAAAAACAGAACAAAGTCCATCCCCATACAAGCACCCGGACCAGGAGGGCGCCATGCCCTTATCGGCCAGACCGCGCGGCTCCTGCCGCGCCCCTGGCGGGGGCGATGCGCGGCGGGAGCCGCGCGCTCCAGCGCCCCCCGCTGGATGCCCGATATTGACAGTCGGCCAAGCGACGCCCGCCGCTGCTTGGTTCCGCCCGGCTCTGGACACACGGGCAAGGTGCCGTACAGGAGGCGCCGGTGAGCTGCCGGGATCAGGCAGCCCGGGAGAGCGCGATGTCGGACGAACTGATTGTGGTGGACAGGCATGATGCCGTGGCGGTGGTGACCCTGAACCGGCCCCAGGCCATGAATGCGCTCTCCAAGGCGCTGCGGCTGGCGCTGTACGACACGTTCACGGCGCTCGATGGCGATGACGCCGTGCGCGCCATCGTGCTGACCGGTGCCGGGCGTGCCTTCACGGCGGGCCTGGATCTCAAGGAGCTGGGGGCCGACGCCTCGGCCATGGCAGCCGCCACCACAGACCGGCCCGAGGCCAATCCGGTGCGGGCGATCGAGCGCTGCTCCAAGCCGGTGATCGGGGCCATCAATGGCGTGGCCATCACCGGCGGCTTTGAAGTGGCGCTGGCCTGCGACATCCTGATCGCCTCCAGCCAGGCCCGGTTTGCCGACACCCATGCGCGGGTGGGGATCATGCCGGGCTGGGGCCTGTCGCAGAAACTGTCGCGCCTGATCGGCATCCACCGCGCCAAGGAGCTGTCGCTCAGCGGCAATTTCCTCGATGCCGCCACGGCCGAGCGCTGGGGGCTGGTGAACCGGGTGGTGGAGCCCGACCAGCTGCTGCCCGCCG
>JAIXTH010000001.1 GCA_027484265.1 Alphaproteobacteria bacterium | reverse complement strand
TAGATCCAGTCCTGGCGGCTGTTCACAAAGCCGGGCAGCAGCCGGGCCGCCGCCCACATCGGGCCATAGGTGGCCAGCTGGGCCAGCGGGCTGGTGCGGTGGAAGATGCCGGCATTGGCGCGGGCAGCTGCCTGCACCTGGGCCGTGCGGGCCTGGCGGCGCCCGGCATAGGCCGGCCAGCCCTCCTCCGGGCCGAAAGCCTGCAGGCAGCGGGCCAGCACGAATGCATCCTCGATCGCCATCGCCGCCCCCTGGGCCTGGAATGGCAGCATCGGATGCACCGCATCGCCCATCAGGCCGATCCGGCCATAGCTCCAAACCGGCTGCGGCGCCCGGTCGTGCAGGGCCCAGCGGTAGCAGCTGTCGACGGCCGCCAGCGCGGTGCGGACCGGGGTGCAGAAACCGGCAAAGGCCGCTGCCAGCTCTGCAGTGTTGCCTGGCTCGGTCCAGCTCTCGCCGGTCCAGCCATCCTGCTCGATCACCGCCACCAGATTGACGAGCTGGCCGCCGCGCAGCTGATAGGTCACCACATGGCGGCCCGGCCCGGTCCAGACCGTGGCGCGGCGGGCAATCAGGCCGGGGGGCAGACGCGAAGCCTCCACCGTCGCCCGCCAGGCCACCTGTCCGGTGAAGCGCGGCGTGTCGTCGAGGCCCAGCAGCGCCCGGACTGTACTGTGAATGCCGTCCGCCCCCACCAGCGCATCCACCCGCAGCGAGCTGCCATCCGACAGCGCCACATCCACCCCGCCGCCAGCATTGACCGCCGCCGTCACCGCCACCCCCAGCCGCAGTGCCTGCGGTGCCCGTTCGGCCAGTGCCTGCGCCAGGCACGCCACCAGATCGGCGCGGTGGATATGCAGGTAAGGCGCGCCGAACCGGCGCTGCATCGCGGCGCCCGCCGGGATCGCGAACACCAGGGCGCCGCTGGCACCATGGCGCATCTCCAGCGCCTCCGGCTCCACTGCCTGCTGCCGCAGCGCGGGCTCGAGCCCCAGCAGTCCCAGCACCTGCATCGCATTGGGGCTGAGCTGCAGCCCGGCGCCGACTTCGCCCAGCTGCGGGGCGCGCTCGATCACCACCGGCTCGATCCCGGCCTGCTGCAGGCACAGGGCCGCCGTCAGCCCGCCGATCCCGCCCCCTGCAATCGCAACCCGCATCCCGACACCCCCAGCCCAAGCCATCATTCCTGCCGCCGCAGCGCCTCGACAAGCACCGGCCAACATTGCAGAAGTCTGCCGTGTTTCCAGCAGCGGAGAAAGACGCGCCTCATGACCACCATCCTTGTCGGCGGCGCAGGCCAGCCCATCGCCCCTGTCAGCCTGGTTCTCAAGCGCGCCAACCGTCACGGCCTGGTGGCCGGGGCGACCGGTACGGGCAAGACCGTCACCCTGCAGGTGCTGGCCGAAGGCTTCTCGCGGGCCGGGGTGCCGGTGTTTGCCGCCGACGTGAAGGGCGACCTGTCGGGCATCAGCCAGAGCTGGGAGCCGTCGGCGCCGTTCAAGGGCCGCGCCGAACTGCTGGGCATGCTGGAGTATCGTCCCGAGGCGACGCCCACGGTATTCTGGGACCTGTTCGGCCAGAAGGGCCACCCGATCCGCACCACCATCTCCGAAATGGGACCCACGCTGCTGGCCCGCCTGATGGAAGTGAGCGATGCCCAGGAAGGCGCCCTCGCCATCGCCTTCAAGATGGCCGATGACGAAGGCCTGCTGCTGCTCGACCTCAAGGACCTCAAGGCGGTGCTCGATCACATGGCCGAGAATGACAGCGAGGTCTCCCAGAAATACGGCCTGGTTACCAAGAACTCGATCGCCGCTTTGCAGCGCAAGCTGCTGCAGCTGGAACAGTCGGGGGCCGAGCCGTTCTTCGGCGAGCCGGCCCTCGATCTCAACGACTTCATGCGCACCGACCTGTCGGGGCGGGGGATCGTCAACATCCTGGCAGCCGACCGGCTGATCCAGAGCCCGGTGATGTATTCCACCTTCCTGCTCTGGCTTCTGTCCGAGCTGTTCGAGCAGCTTCCCGAAGTGGGCGACCCGGACAAGCCCAAGCTGGTGTTCTTCTTCGACGAGGCCCATCTCCTGTTCCGCGATGCGCCCAAGGCCCTCCTGACCACCATCGAGCAGGTGGTGCGGCTGATCCGCTCGAAGGGCGTGGGCATCTATTTCGTGACCCAGAACCCGCAGGACATTCCCGAGACCGTGCTCGGCCAGCTGGGCAACCGGGTCCAGCATGCGCTGCGGGCCTATACCCCCTCGGAGATGAAGGCGGTGAAGATCGCCGCCGAGAGTTTCCGTCCCAATCCGGCATTCGACACCGAGGAGATGATCGGCCAGCTGGGCGTGGGCGAGGCGCTGGTGTCGGTGCTGGACGAGAAGGGCGTGCCGACCGTGGTCGAGCGCACCTATATCCGCCCGCCCGTCTCCCGCGTCGGCCCCTGCACCGACGAGGAGCGCGCCCGCACCAAGGCCGCCAGCCCGGTCGGCGCCCGCTATGATGCGCTGGTGGATCGCGAGAGCGCTTTCGAGATCATGGAAAAGCGGGATGCCGATGCCGCCAGGGCCAGGGCCGATGCCGCCGCTGCTGCTGCCAGGCAGGCCGAAGCCGAAGAGGCCGCAGAAGCTGCCGAGAAACAGGCGCGCGCCGAAGCCCGGTCGGGCAGTGGCCGCAGCGGCGGGCGCAGCCAGGATGACGGCGGCCTGCTGGGCTCGATCTTCGGCACCCGCGGCCGCCGCGCCAGCCCGGTGCAGACCATGGCCAACACCGTCGCCCGCGAAGTCGGCCGCCAGCTGGTCCGCGGCCTGCTCGGCAATCTGCGGCGCTGACCCGCCGGACCGCCCCACGCCAACGCCTCTGCCAGCACCTGCGCCCCCGGCGGATGCCGGGGTCAGGACCAGTGGGGGGCTGCGTCGGGGAGCCAGTCGGGCCAGGGGCGGTTCGGGGCGAGCAGGCGGACGCGTGGCCCGTCGCTGGCGGCCGGTGGCAGCGGGGCCAGCGGCGGCGGGCGGCTGCGGCTGCGGATGCGGATGTCGTGGGCCAGGGCGCTGAAGGTCAGGCCG
>JAIXTH010000043.1 GCA_027484265.1 Alphaproteobacteria bacterium | reverse complement strand
CCTCGATCGCTATCTCGACGGCGGGCAGCTCAGGGTCGGCCGGGGTGCATTGCCGCCGCGCTGGTCCGGTCAGGGCGGACCGTTTCTATTGAAGGCGTGTGCGTATCTGCGCCATGGCGAGGGCGCGGTGGCGCGGGCGGCGCAGGCGGCCATTCCCGAGCTGGTGGACCAGGCCCTGGCGTGCCCCCATCGCGAGGCGCATCCGCAGCTGTATGCCATCGAGGGTCTGCTGTTGCTCGGCGAATTCGACCCGGCGCAGCGCCCGCTGCAGGCCTTGCTGGGGGCCCATGGCGGCCCGGCAGGACTGCGGGAGTCCATAGACGGCGGCGGGCGCCGCAGTGACGTGCTCGCGCAGGCCTTGCGCGCGGCACTGCTGCTCGACGCCGATGCCGCCCGGCAATCGACCTGGCGGACACTGGCGCTAGAGCTGGCGCAGCGCGTCGATGCGCGTGGACGGCTCCCCTTCGTGCCGAAGGCCGAGCACCGTGCGGCGCGGCAGCGCCTGCTCGACAGCCCGGTGGCGAAGAGCATCCGCTACGTGCATCACCAGCGCCGGCCGCATCCGCAGCGGTGGCGCGACGCGCGGCCGCGGGTCCTGCTGGTCTCGCCGTTTTCCGTGTTGCCTCCCGCCCACGGTGGCGCGCGGCGGATCGTCGAACTGGCCCGGGCCAGCGCCGACCACCTGGATGTGCTCCTGCTGCACGACGAGGCCGGCGCGACGCCGCGGGCCGCCACGCCCGACGACCCCTGCTTTCGCGCGATCCATCCCGTCGGCGGCCGTCCCGACAGCGGGGATGACTGGCAGTCTCGTTGGGCCGCGCATGCCCATGCCGCCTTGCGGGCGGAGCTCGATCGGCTGATCGAGCTCACCGTAAGCGTCCGAGCAACCCCATATAGCCAGCCTCTGTTGCTGTAGCGCAGAGTCGACCGCAGTAATTGAGGCGGGAGAAACGGCGATGAAAGTTGCGATTTGCGGGACTGATGCCTGGTGGGCCGAAGTTGTGGCCAAGCGCGAGTCAGATCCACGCACGTTGAAGATGTATTGTGCGGCGTTAGGCATTTCGGTGTCGCAGTTTCACTACCGGCGCAAAGTTCAGCGGCTCGGATCGGCATCGAATTTTCGCGAGTATGCGTTGCCGGCGGCTGCGCAGTCCACCGCAGGCAGTGGCGTGAACTTGCGATTCGGTGCGGTGACGATCGAGTTGGCGCCGGGATTTGACGCCGACACCTTACGCGCGGTGCTGGCATGTTGCCGTTGACGGCCGCTCGGGTCTGTGTGTTTCAGCAGCCGATTGATTTCCGCAAGGGCCTCGATGGCCTCGGATTGCTCGTGCATGCCGAATATGGCCCAATGGCGGCCATGTCGGGCACGTGGTTCGTCTTCTTCAATCGGCGCATGGATCAAGTCAAGATCCTGCTTTTTGACCGTCACGGGTTCTGGCTGTTGTTGAAGCGTCTCGAACAAGGCCGCTTCACGCAACCAGCGATTACAGAACTGAGCGCCGCGGATCTGTCCCTGCTGCTGGATGGCGTGGATCTCAAGGTGCGACGATTTCCAGCGGTTGCAGTCAAACGGGTGGCCTGATGTGATTTATCTGATCGGTTTGCTAGGGCAGCTCTGGCATTTCGTATGGAAATGGGTTAAGGTACAGCGCATGGGAGAACGCACCACAGCCGCTGATCTGCCGACCACCGAAGCGTCATTGCTGGCGTTGGTTGCAGATTTGCGTAACGAGATTGCGAAACAGGCCCTCACGATCACCCTCCTGAGTCAGACCATCGAGAAATTGACCCTTGACCTTTTGATGTTCAAGCGTCGAATGTTCGGTCGTTCGGCAGAGGCCAGTGATCTTTTGCAGGTCCAAGGTCAACTGTTCCCGATCGCCACCGCCGAAATCGATCTGCCGGTCCCCGCAGCATCATTGACCCGGACGCCATCCGCACCCAAAGCGCCACTCGTTCGCAAAGGCCGGATGATTCTGCCCGATCATTTGCCTCGGCGTGAACAAACACTGCTGCCGCCCGGTTCAACCGATGCCGATCATCGCCTGCTGCCTCACTTCGTGCAGATCGGCGAGGAACGCACCGAGCGCCTGGCCTGTACCCCGGCTAGCTTCTGGGTCGATGTCATCGTGCGCCCGCAAATCGTCATGACCCCCGCCGCCAAGGCCAATCCACAGATTGCTCCGCTCATCGCCGACGGCAGCAAGGAAGGCGTCAGCATCGCCAAACTGCCGCGATTCGTGATCGACAGTGGCCTGATGCATGAAACCCTCCTCGCCCACGTCATCCTCTCCAAAATCGACGACCATCTGCCGCTGCATCGACAATCGGAAATGCTGCTGCGCGACTGCGGCGTGCGCCTGCCGGTCAGTACCCTGAGTGATGCGATCCTGTGTGGCGCTGACGCCCTCCGGCCGTTGGAAAAAGCACTGTTCCAATACCTGTTGAACGAGCACACCGCCATTCATATCGATGAAACCGGCTGCCCCACCCTCGCCAAAGGCCAGACCCGGAAAACACGGATCTGGACCTACGCCAGTACCGCCGGTGCCACGCCCGACGGCGCCATGATCGTGCCGATCATCTGTTACCGCTATACCGAAGACAAATCCGGCACCCATCTGCCGAAGCTGCTCGCCAATTATCGCGGCTATCTGCACGCCGATGCCTCCAACGTCTATGACCAACTGTATGCCCAGCGCCCGGATATTCTGGAGGTTGCCTGCTGGGCCCATGCCAGACGCAAGTTCTACGACGTCGCTGTCGCCAGTGCCGCTCCAACGATCGCCCATGAAGCCGTAGAGCGAATCAACGCGCTCTTCAACATCGAAGCGCATTGCACCGAGGCCCGCATGACGCCCGCTCAGCGCCATGACTATCGATCCCAAATGGCCAAACCCCTGGTGGATGCCTTGAGACCCTGGGCCATCGAACAATGTGCCCAACTGAGCCCCACTTCCAAAACCGCACTGGCCTTCCGCTACCTCTTGAACCACTGGCCCGCCTTCGCCCGCTACCTCGAACGCGGTGACCTGAAAATCGACAACAATGCCGCCGAACGCGCCCTGCGTGTCGTCGCGGTCGGACGAAACAACTGGACATTCGCCGGCAGCCCACGCGGTGGCCACGCCATCGCCACCCTGCTCAGCCTCATCGAAACCGCCAAACTCAACGGCCTCAACCCTCGCGATTGGCTCGTCGACACCCTGCAGCGCCTGCCCGCACTGCCCGAAAAACGTCTCCACGAACTCCTGCCCCTGCGCAAATCCGTCGCGCAAAGCTAGCGCTTCGCAACTTCAGACGACAGACGGGGTTCGTCGGACGCTTACAACTATCCGCTGGGTGACGCGATGCGCGAGGTTGAAGGAGGGCTGCGCGATGGGACGTTGCGCCCGCGCGTCGACAGAGCTGATAAGGGAGGTTTACTGACGATGACGCAATTCATGATCTGTAGCCGACGCCCTGAAGGGCGGACGCCTGAAGGCGTCGTGATTCGATCGATTGCCGATTCTGACAGTCCGGCAGTAGAAGTCGCCAAGCACTATTTTCCTACCGAAGGAGCGCCACAAATCGTACTGGACAAGTCGGGGTCCGCCGCTCCACTTGTCGATGCGATATGGGAGAGACTGTCTGAGGCGCGAGATTTCGTTGACTGCCCACTCGTTCAGTTTCTCGGCAACCTGATGAGGGTGAAGATCGCCTTTGTTCTCTGGTGTAGTGACGACTTTGACGAACTCCCCCGAGTACGCACGGTGGACGAGCTCCTGGCCGCGTTCCGCAAGCAAGCCTCGATGCAACCTGCCGATGTCTTCTTGTGGTATAGCGCTGCTGACTAAGGGCGACTCGCCGGTACCGAAGCCACATAGGGGGTAAAGAAGACAGCAAAAGACAGGTCGAAGCGCCAGGACGAATCTGGCAGGAAATAGGAGGGGAAGCTCCTCTACTCGGTAAGGTGTAGCGAACCGCCGAGGCACCAAGTCATGGCTGGGGGCTGGAGGACACCCAAATGGCCAAACCCCTGGTGGATGCCTGGGCCATCGAACAATGTGCCCAACTGAGCCCCACTTCCAAAACCGT
>JAIXTH010000195.1 GCA_027484265.1 Alphaproteobacteria bacterium | reverse complement strand
GACCGCGCCTGCGGATCCGACGGCCCGCAGCGAACCCAGGCATCAGGGAGCACGAGCCTTGTATCGCCCTGGAAATCGGCCCGCACATGAAGATCCGGCCCGAAAGTCTGGCAGCCGCGCGGCCGCGCCAGTGCAGCGAGCAACACCAGCGCATTGGAGCTGATACCGGCATGGGCCAGCGACCCGCCTGCCATCGCATAGATCACACCGTCATGCAGCTCGAAGCGCCCCTCGCGGGTCGCGATCAGCTCGAAGAAGCTGTCCTCGTCGAGGGGCGTGGTGGCGGCGGCATCGGTCATGGTCGCAGCATATCACGCCCATGTCCAACAGCAAGGAAAGGACGGCCAGACTGGCCGGAGGCCTAACGGGCCGGGGCTGCCACCGCCTCGAACGACAGGCTGGCCTGGCGGCGGATGACATGCGCCTCGGGATCGGCCGGTGCCGGGATGACCTGGCTGACCACGAACAGATTGAGCCCCGCGCGCGGAACAACCGCCGCCGCCACGCCGTCGGCGCCAGTTGTGGCCGTTGGCCCACCAACGTCGGTCGACAGGGCGTCGAGACGCACCATCACACCGGCAAGCGGCTCACCATCCAATGTCACCCGCACACGCACGGTCGCGCCGGCTGTCACACCTGCCACCTCCTGCAGCGGCACAAGCTGGAGCGGCACCGCTGGGAGCGCAGCCGGATCGAGCCCCGGACGCAGCACAGCCACGGTATCGACTTCAGAGCGGATCACTTCGGGCACGTCCGGATTCTGGACCCGCGATCCGACCTTGCGGGTCCCGTCGGCCGCCCGTCCGGCCGGCAGCCCGAGATAGCGGACCGCCAGGGCGGTCGCATCCGCGGGTACAGCGATGCTGGCCTGCTGGCGGTTGCGGATGATCGGCACCCCGGCAACGCGCTGGTCCGGCCCGACTGCCAGGGCACGGACGATCCTGTCGCCTGCGATGGCTTCCAGAACGCCGTCATGGGCGAAAGCAGGTACTGAATCGGCGCCGCGGCGTTCCAGGACAAGGGTGTGGGCGAAGGCCGCTCCGCCAGCCAGGCTGGCGGCAGCAATGCCAAGCAGGATGATCACGTTCCTCATGACGGGTTCCGGTAGCCGTCATTCTCCTAACAGACCATCATTGATCCGCCCCTGCCCCGCCGCACAGCAGAGCGCCCCCGGTCGGTGGACCGGGGGCGCCTGGTTGCAGGTCGCTGTGGAGCGGGAAGCCGTCAGACTTCCTCGCCCGTGTCGATCACTTCCATCCCGGGGATGGCGCTGTCGTCGGACATCGGCTGCGGGTCGGAGAAGAAGCCGGCACCGGCCACGGCCACGGGCAGCGGCTCCATCTCGGCTTCGGCCACGGCAGCGGCTGCGGCATCCTGACGGCCCGCGATCGCCTTCAGGCGGCGCAGCGCACCACCGGTACCGGCCGGGATCAGGCGGCCGACGATCACGTTTTCCTTCAGCCCGTCGAGGCTGTCGTACTTGCCCTGCACCGCCGCGTCGGTCAGCACCCGGGTGGTCTCCTGGAAGGAGGCCGCCGAGATGAAGCTGCGGGTCTGCAGCGAGGCCTTGGTGATGCCCAGCAGCACCGGGGAGGCCGAGGCTTCCTTGAGGCCGAGCTCGCGCATGCGCGCATTCTCGTCCACCAGGTCGATCTCGTCGATGGCGTCGCCCTTGATCAGGTCGGTGTCGCCCGGATCGGTGACTTCGACCTTCTGCAGCATCTGGCGCACGATAGTCTCGATGTGCTTGTCGTTGATGCCCACGCCCTGGAGACGGTACACCTTCTGGATTTCCTCCACGAGGTATTCCGCCAGCGCTTCGATGCCGAGCACCGCGAGGATGTCCTGCGGGGCGGGGTTGCCGTCGAGCAGGTATTCGCCGCGCTTGATCTTGTCGCCGTCCTGCACCGCGAGGTGCTTGCCCTTCGGGATCAGATACTCGCTGGCTTCCATCGTCTCGTCATCCGGGACGATCTTGATCCGGCGCTTGTTCTTGTAATCCTTACCGAATTCGACCCGGCCATCGATCTCGGCGATGATGGCGTGATCCTTGGGACGGCGGGCTTCGAACAGCTCGGCCACGCGCGGCAGACCGCCCGTGATGTCGCGGGTCTTGGCGCCGCCGGTGGCCACACGCGCCAGCGTGTCGCCGGGCTGCACCACATCGCCGTCCACCACCGACAGGGTCGCCCCGATCGGCAGCAGGTAGCGGGCCGGCTGGCCATTGGCGAGCATCACCTGCTGGCCGTCATCGTCCAGCAGCAGCACCGACGGACGCAGGTCCGCATAGGCCTTGGCCCCGCCGCGCCAGTCGATGATCACCTTGTTGGTGATGCCGGTGGCATCGTCGAGTTCCTCGCGCACGGACACGCCGTCCACCAAATCCTCAAGGCGGGCCTTGCCGGAGGTTTCCGACACGATCGGCGTGGCGAAGGGATCCCAGTCGGCCAGACGCTGGCCGCGGGTGACCTTCCTGCCTTCCTCGACCTTGAGGCGGGCACCGAACGGCAGCTTCATCGACTGGCGTTCCTTGCCCTCGGCATCATAGACGCCCAGCACCATGTTCCGGCTGAGGCAGACGAGGTCGCCGTCCGGACGGGTGACGGTGGCGCGGTTGGCGAAGCGCACTTCGCCGTCCACGCCCGCTTCCATGAAGCTGGTGTCGGCCACCTGGGCCGCACCGCCGATGTGGAAGGTCCGCATCGTCAGCTGGGTGCCGGGCTCGCCGATCGACTGGGCCGCGATCACGCCGACGGCCTCGCCGAAGTTCACCCGGGTGCCGCGGGCGAGGTCACGCCCGTAGCAGGTGGCGCAGATGCCGTTGCGGGTCTCGCAGGTGAGCGGCGAGCGCACCTTCACGACCTGTGCACCCGAGGCCTCGATGGCGGCGGCGATGTCCTCGTCGACATAGGTGTCGCGCGGATAGATCACCTCGCCCGACAGCGGGTCGGCCACATCGGCCGCGAGGGTCCGGCCGAGGATCCGGGCCGACAGCGACACGATCACGTCGGCGCCTTCGGTCACGGCCCGCATCTCGATGCCGATCGAGGTGCCGCAGTCTTCCTCGGTGATGATGCAGTCCTGCGCCACGTCCACCAGACGCCGGGTCAGGTAACCCGAGTTGGCGGTCTTCAGCGCGGTGTCCGCCAGGCCCTTCCGGGCGCCGTGGGTGGAGTTGAAGTACTCCAGAACCGTCAGGCCTTCCTTGAAGTTCGAGATGATCGGCGTCTCGATGATCTCGCCCGAGGGCTTGGCCATCAGGCCGCGCATCCCGGCCAGCTGCTTCATCTGGTTCTTGGAGCCCCGGGCGCCGGAGTGGGCCATCATGTAGACCGAGTTCAGCTCGCCATCGCGGCCGTCGGCGTTCTTCATGGGCTTGGAGGTCTCGTCCATCATGGCGTCGGCGACCTTGTCGGTGCACTTCGACCAGGCATCCACCACCTTGTTGTACTTCTCGCCCTTGGTGATGAGGCCGTCAGCGTACTGACGCTCATACTCTTCCACGTCCTTGCGGGTGGCTTCCACCATGGCTTCCTTGGTGGAGGGAACCACCATGTCGGCCATGCCGAAGCTGATGCCGGCCTTGCAGGCTTCGCGGAAGCCGAGCTGCATCATGCGGTCGGCGAAGATCACCGTCGCCTTCTGGCCGCAGAACCGGTAGACGTGGTCGATCACGTCGGACACGGCCTTCTTGGTCATCAGGGTCGACAGGATCGACGGCTGCACCATGGCATGGCGCGGCAGCAGGTCGATCATCATGAAGCGGCCGGCGGTGGTGCCGATCACGCGGGTCACGGTGACCCCGTTCTCGTCGGTCCCGGTCCAGCGCACCTTGATCTTGGAGTGCAGCGAGATCGCACCGGCTTCCAGCGCCGCTTCCACTTCACCCATGTCGCGGAAGGCACGGCCTTCGCCGGGCTCGCCATCCTTGTCGAGGGAGAGGTAGTAGAGGCCGAGCACGATGTCCTGGCTGGGCACGATGATCGGCTTGCCGTTGGCAGGCGACAGGATGTTGTTGGTGCTCATCATGAGCACGCGCGCTTCCAGCTGCGCCTCGATCGACAGCGGCACGTGGACGGCCATCTGGTCGCCGTCGAAGTCGGCGTTGAAGGCTGTGCAGACCAGCGGGTGAAGCTGGATCGCCTTGCCTTCGATCAGCTTGGGCTCGAAGGCCTGGATGCCGAGGCGGTGCAGGGTCGGCGCGCGGTTCAGCAGCACCGGGTGCTCGCGGATCACTTCGTCCAGGATGTCCCAGACTTCCGGACGCTCCTTCTCGACCAGGCGCTTGGAGCTCTTCACCGTGGTGGAGATGCCGCGCAGTTCGAGCTTCTGATAGATGAACGGCTTGAACAGCTCGAGCGCCATCTTCTTGGGCAGGCCGCACTCGTGCAGCTTGAGCTCGGGACCGACGGTGATCACCGAACGGCCCGAATAGTCGACGCGCTTGCCGAGCAGGTTCTGGCGGAACCGGCCCTGCTTGCCCTTCAGCATGTCGGCGAGCGACTTCAGCGGACGCTTGTTGGCGCCGGTGATGACGCGGCCGCGGCGGCCGTTGTCGAACAGGGCGTCGACGGACTCCTGCAGCATGCGCTTCTCGTTGCG